>JAMCVZ010000067.1 GCA_023476565.1 Nitrospirota bacterium | reverse complement strand
ACTTCGGTATTATGACATATTGTGAGAGGCTAAGCAAAATCGCTCTGCGCTTATCCAGAGAGAACAGATACTTGCATGCTCATCACTAAGTTCCTTACACAACAATTTTCATGCCGAACAGTGTTGGAACCGTCCCTATTTACCAACAGTAGGTGGTTTACCACGGACGAAGCGAAGCGAAATCGTAGAATAGGGACTGTCCCCAGCGCACGATATGCGCAAGTCGTGTAATTAAAAACAGCAGGTTAAAAGCAGCTTGCACGTTGCTGTTGGAAACCGGATAATGCAGGTGAAAATACAGGAAAAAATAAATTCCGATATAATAAAGGCAATCAAGCGTTCAACAAGGAGATTCGCTGGTGCCTGAACCGGATATCAGGAAACTCATACACGAGGTAAAAAGCCCTCTTACCCTGCTGGGCGTTTTCTTCTCCTCTTTGAATGAGAGGGAGAGCCCGGAGGAGGTTTTCTCCTTTATAAAACAGTTCTCCATACCCTGCAAAAACGCCGTCAAGGAAATAGAAAAGGCGCTCGGGGCTATTTCTGAAAGCAAAGGCGCAGCACAATGAACATTCTTATCATTGAGGATAACAAGGATCTTCTGGAGCTTTTGCAGGGGTTGCTTACGGAGAAAGGGCACACGGTGACCTGCAAGGACAATTATGTTGACGCGCTGCATTATATCAGGGATGAAAAACAGGCACGGACAAATCTTGTCCTCATGGATTTCATCCTGAAGGGCGCTTCTTCGGAGCCGCTTGTCGATGTCATACGCGAAAAAGCTCCGGGCGCACATGTTGTAGTAATGTCCGCCGGCATTGCCGAGAAAGAGGACATTTTAGGAGCGCTTTATCAGCAGAAGAAGATAGATGCCGTGCTTGAGAAGCCTTTTGAATTCAAGAGCCTGCTCGCTTTGATCGGGAGGCATGATACTCCCCCGTCGCTTACCGGCTGACTAAGGCCTGTAAATGCCTACTACTTTATGCGCAAAGAGGATGTCTTTTTTCTTGATCATCTTTGTTTCGTACGGCGTGAAGGTCTCAATGATCATATAAGGGAAGTTTTCCCTTATTCTTCCCACATATACTTTTTTCCCATACCCCAGGATTCCATAATCCTCGATCTTGTCCAGTTTGTATTCCTGTGAGATGATGGCAATTTCGCCGGGGAATACTCTCGGGAAGAGGTAGTTGTCCTCTATTTTTATGGCATATGCGTATTTGCCGTAGGAGATGGGGACAGTAATATGCGAAGCCGGCTTGCTTTTCGGATAGCCCTGCTTTGTCAGGTGTTCGTGCAGGCCCTTAAGATCATATAACGGCAATTTGTATTCAGATTTCACGCTTACTACTTTATGCGCAAAGAGGATGTCTTTTTTCTTGATCATCTTTGTTTCGTACGGCGTGAAGGTCTCAATGATCATATAAGGGAAGTTTTCCCTTATTCTTCCCACATATACTTTTTTCCCATACCCCAGGATTCCATAATCCTCGATCTTGTCCAGTTTGTATTCCTGTGAGATGATGGCAATTTCGCCGGGGAATACTCTCGGGAAGAGGTAGTTGTCCTCTATTTTTATGGCATATGCGTATTTGCCGTAGGAGATGGGGACAGTAATATGCGAAGCCGGCTTGCTTTTCGGATAGCCCTGCTTTGTCAGGTGTTCGTGCAGGCCCTTAAGATCATATAACGGCAATTTGTATTCAGATTTCACGCTTCTGCTTTCATAGATGTCATGCACCCTGAGTTGGAAGGAGCGCAATTCCTTTTCGATGATGTCCCGCGCGGCCAGGCGCCTGAATTCAGCCGGCTCTTTTTTAAGGGCAGTCGCAATCAAATCCACTACATGGGGTTTTTTGGGAACTGCGCCTCTTAATATCGCGGCGATTGTCGATTGTTTTACCACACCGCCGGTCAGTTCGGTGAATTCAATCTGCCTGATGCCGGTCTCAGCCATTGCCTTGATTATCTCTTTAGAAAGTTGTCCCATAAGCCTATCCCTTAAATAAAATTATTTTGCCGCCTTTGTGCTTTCAGGTGTTTTAAGGTGTGTACGGATCATCCCTTTTATGTCATCCAGCGTAAAGGGCTTGGTCAGGTAATCCGAAGCGCCTTTCTTTATCGCTTCTACAGCCGCTCGTGCCGTGTTTATCGCCGAGATCACGATAACAGGGATTGTGCTCTTCCTATTACCAAGCGCATCCAGAAACTCAAGTCCTGACTGATCAGGCATCATGATATCAAGGATAATAAGGTCAATCTTGCTCCTGGTCTTTTTTAGGTGCTGCATTGCTGAAACGGTGTCTTTAAAATATACGAGGTCGTATTCAGGCTTGCCCAGAACTATCCTGATCGTGTGGTAGATAGCCTCGTCGTCATCTATTAAAATGATATTTTTTATCGCTTCCACCCCTCAACTAAAGTAGTTAATTATACATATTTATAAGCCATTTAACAATAAGGTATTCCCGTAGCCCTGCAACCCCGTGCTCATGCGCTAGCGTATCGGGGGGGAATTCCGGCGCGGTCAGCTATGTCAGGTTATCCGCCGGGGCATCGGCCCCATGCTTCTGATTAAGCCTTTTCTGCTCGTACATAAGCTTGTCTGCCCTTGCCAGAAGCTCATCAACAGAGCACAAGGATTCCGGCGCGGAGCTTGCCAGGCCGAAGCTTATGGACAGCCTGAAGCTGCGGCTTGCTGCATTGCGGGCCTCAAGGTTTTTCAACAGGCGGGCGGTAAGCATCTCCGAATCGCCGGAAGTGTTTTCTATGAGAAGGACCACAAACTCATCGCCCCCGATACGCGCGATGATATCGGACTCACGAAAGCTCTCCTTGAGAATGCCGGCAACCTCGATAAGCGCCGCATCGCCACCCTTATGGCCCAACGTATCGTTAACCACTTTTAAATTGTCCATGTCCGCGGAAAGCAGTGATATGCCTCTTTTCAGCCGGCCGGCTATTTTCAGTTGCTGATCGGCCAGGGCCAGGAATCCCCGCCGGTTGTAAAGGCCGGTAAGGGCGTCGGTAAGCGAAAGCGCGCGGAGCTCCTCTTCCATGCGTTTACGCTCGGTGATCTGTTTGGATACGACGGTAATGGCTGTAATCTTTCCATCCTGGTCTTTAACAGGGCTCATGGTCCTGAGAAAATATCGGTTGTCCCTCTGGCTCTTATGCTCGTGCTGCAGTGATTCGCCTGTCGCAAACACGGAATCGACATGCTCGGCAAATTCGCTTGCCTCCTCGGTAGAATGATATTCGCTGTATGTATGCCCGAGGAGCCGGTCTTCGGGCAGGCCCAATCGTGACAGGTGTTTTTTATTCACAAAAAGGTATCTGTAATTTCTGTCGACCAGGTATATGGAGTCTTCGGTGGATTCGACCAATGAACGGTATTTGCCTTCGCTTTCCTGCAGCGCTTCATCCACGTGTTTGCGCCTTTTTAAAATCCTGGCCATCCCTGCACCGAACAGGATGAAACTGATCGCAAAGACCGTTCTGAAGCAGACCTTGCGCACATCAAACAGCAGCTCATTAAGGAAAGGCCCTTCGGAGAATATAACGGTATCTATTACCGCATCCAATACCCAGATCGACAGTGAGAAGATAATTGAAACGAGAATTACTTTGTGTTCATCTTTTAGCATAGCCCCCCATGCATCTGCCAGCAAAGCGAACATCCTAATCCATGCTGCAATAGTGCATTATAGCAATCCTGCCGCTATTTCTTCCAGATAGTGCCTGGCCCGGCCCATTACCAGCCGCCGGACGCAAGCGCACAAAGACAATAAATACGGCATAGCGCAGCCTGCAGGCGCTATAAGGTATAATATACGTAAATTTGAAACTTATCCTTATCTTATCAGGAGGATCTATGTCTGATTCATTATATGATGTGATTATAATCGGCGGCGGACCCGCCGGTCTCAGCGCGGCGCAATATGCGGCAAGGGCAAAAATGAAGGTCGTTGTCCTTGACAAATCCGCTACCGCGGGCGCCCTGGCCTTTGCGAGCCTCATAGAAAATTATCCTGGACTGGAGAAGCCCGTGACAGGCAAGGGATTGCTGGATATTTTCCGCAAACAGGCCCTGGACTTCGGGGCCGAATATATGGAGGCGCAGGTCATCGGGGCATCCCTTCAGGGGGAAGTAAAAGAGATATTCACCATGGACAGGACCTTCCAGGGCAAATCGGTCATAATCGCCACAGGCTCTATGGGCAGAAAAGCGACCATAAAAGGTGAGGCTGAATTCCTGGGCAGGGGAGTGAGCTATTGCGCCATATGCGATGCCGCTTTTTACAGGGGCAAGACAGTCTGCGTCATCGGGGATTCCGAAGAGGCGGCCAAAGAGGCGGGGCTCTTGACACGGTTTGCGGAGACCGTATATCTCATATCGCCATCCCAGAAGCTGAAGGTGGACAGCGATTATCCTGCCCTGCAAGCCCAAAACCTCAAAGTCATATCCGGCACTACGGTAGCGTCCATCGAGGGAGATGAGCATGTGGAAAGGATAAGACTCAAGAATACTTCCGGAAACGAAAGCACCCTCGAACTGTCGGGCGTGTTCGTATATCTCCACGGCAGCAAGCCCGTAATAGATTTCCTCCAGGGCATGGTTGAAGTCTCTGAGGACGAGTGCGTGGTGACGAACAGGATGATGGAGACCTCCATCCCCGGCGTTTTCAGCGCGGGAGATGTAACGTGCACTGAAGTCAGGCAGGTCGTCGTAGCGGCATCCGCCGGGTGTGTTGCAGCCCTCTCCGCTGAAAAATATGTGTTCCACAAGAAGAGGAGAAAGTACGACTGGCATGGTTAACGATGAACTGAAGCGCATGGTCCTCGACTATATGGAGAAGGGATTCCTTGAAAATATCGTTGATATGTTCAAGCATGATGAAAACCTCTATCCGCTTGTAATCGATATGATAAAGGATGAGAGGGTGCGTGTGAGACTGGGGGCGACCGCCCTTGTAGAGGAATTGACACGCTTCAAACAAAAGCCCCTTGTGGATATCGTCCCTGAGATCGCGCTGCTCCTCAGGGACCCGAGTCCGACTGTGCGCGGCGACAGCGCCAATCTCCTCGGGATCATAAGGCATGAGAATGCGCTGCCCTTCCTGATGAATGCCGAAAATGATGAGGACGATAATGTCAGGCAGGTTGTAAGGGAGGCGCTTCAAGATATCCGGCTGCCTACGGGCGCTTAATGCTTAACAGTGAGAGCCGCCGTTGAGGGTCTTAAAAAAGGCGTCCGGCCCGGAAAGGTTTTCAAATACAATGTCCGGGGTTGTCTCTGTCTTCATCCATTCTGCGCATTTGCAAGTTATAGGCTGTACTGGTAAAATATTCCTAAAATTGCTGCAAGCAGATGAAGGAGGTTGGAAGATGTCTTCTGCTAAGAAATTGGTGACAATCTTGTTAATTTTTGTACTCGCGGCCGTGAGTGCGTGTGCCACGTACCACTATGAGGGCGGTGCTGCAGGCGGTGTGCTGGGCGGCATTGCAGGCGCGCTCCTCGATCGCAAAAACCCCTGGCGCGGCGGCGTCATCGGCGCAGGTCTCGGGGCCGTAGCCGGGGCAACCATTGCGGATGTTTCGGTCCGCGGCGCAAGGGAAGCTGCTAACACCGGGAGGCCGGTGGAGTATAGGACAGAAGACGGCAGGGGCGTATATCGCGCGGAGCCCGCAAGTGATGTCTATCGCCCTAACGAGAACACAAAATGCAGAAAGGTTCATGAGAAGACCTGGGAAGACGGCCGTCTTGTCAAAGACCACGTCAAGGAAGTATGTGAAAGCGAGAAAACAGAAAGTAGGTATTAATTCTCAACCGTCCTGAAGATCATGAAAAATAAACTGATTCGCTTGATCTATGAGAAGGCATTCAAGTACAGTGAAGAGCCCGTATTCAAACTGGTCTCAGGCCGCATGAGCAACTATTATTTCAACTGCAAGACGGTAACGCTTAATCCCGAAGGCATGTACCTGACGGGAAACGTCATTTTCGAGATGATCAGGGAACTGCCCGCCAGGGGCATCGGCGGGCTCACCCTCGGCGCGGACCCGATAGCGAATGCAGTTGCCTACACATCGTACATTAAAAGCAAGCCCATCGAGGCCTTTGTAGTCAGGAAGACCGCGAAGAGCCACGGCACAATGCAATGGATCGAGGGCAATGTAAAGGCCGGTGATAAGGTGGTTATCGTAGATGACGTGATAACAACAGGCAAATCCACCATCGAAGCCATAGCGAGGGCACGGGAAGCAGGGCTCGAAATC
The DNA here is from genome assembly GCA_023476565.1 of Nitrospirota bacterium. Classification (GTDB taxonomy): domain Bacteria; phylum Nitrospirota; class Thermodesulfovibrionia; order Thermodesulfovibrionales; family Dissulfurispiraceae; genus JAMCVZ01. The sequence goes on along the minus strand of JAMCVZ010000067.1, from coordinate 17,617 downwards.
ATCAAAGTCATTGCCCTTGTCGACAGGCAGGAGGGCGGATACGAGGCTGTGGCAGAAAGCGTAAAGGATATGAAGGCCGGCTATAAGCTTGTGGAATCGGTCATTACAAGGGACGATGTCATGGCCCTGCACCGGAAATAAGAATACCACGCGCTTTTTCAGTAACCGTCAGATAATGCATCAACTGCTGTCCATGTCCTGAACCTTGTCAATTAGCCATGTTCTGTGCCATCATTTCGGACGCCCGGACGTCCCGTTGGACAGAAAACCAAGGGTTGCAGCGTCCGGACCGGTGCATGCCTGCCGCGACCGCGGTAAAACCGCTTGCCTGATTTAACACCGTTTTATATTTCACCGAAGGGTAGAGTGTCGGAGTGAGGTTACAGTATGGATATTTATAATGAAATCGCGCGGCTCAACCCGAGACAGAAAGAGGCCGTGCTGCATACCGAAGGGCCGCTCCTGATACTCGCCGGAGCGGGCTCGGGAAAGACGAGGGTTATCACCATGAGGACCGCTTATCTGCTCCATAGCGGGGCGCCCGCCTCGTCCGTTTTGGCCGTTACCTTCACAAACAAGGCCGCGAGAGAGATGAAGGGAAGGGTGTCCGCAATGCTGAAAGGCCCGAAAAACAAGGGGCCGGTCATCTCCACCTTTCATTCCACATGCCTCAATATCCTGAGAAAGGAGATTGAGCGCCTGGGCTACCGGAAGGACTTTACCATCTACGATACATCCGATCAGCTTTCACTTTTAAGAGGCCTGCTGAACGACGTGAAATTCTACGATAAGAGCTTCAAGGTCGAAAACGTCCTGGAGAGAATAAGCAGGTCAAAGAACGACATGCCCTCACCAAAAAATTCCGTACGGTCAAAAGAGGATGATATAGATATATTTGCGGGCGCCCTCTACCCTAAATACCTCGAGGCGTTAAAGACCCTTAATGCGCTTGACTTCGATGACCTGCTCCTTCTTGCCTTGAAACTCTTCAGGGAGCACCCCGATGTGCTGGATAAGTACAGGGACAGGTTCCGCTATATCATGGTTGACGAATACCAGGATACCAACCGCGTGCAGTACGATTTCATAAGGCTGCTTGCAGGAGAGAGGAAAAACCTCTGTGTCGTGGGAGATGACGATCAGTCTATCTACGGCTGGAGGGGAGCAAATCTCGGCAATATACTCGATTTCGAAAAAGATTTTCCTGGAACGGCCGTTGTAAGGCTTGAGCAGAACTACCGCTCCTTCGGGAACATCCTTCTGGCGGCAAACGGGGTGATAAGGAACAACAGGAAGCGGATGGGAAAAGCGTTGTGGACGGAAAAGGAGAACGGCCCGGAAGTTAAAGTTTTCAAGGCCGCCGACAGCGAGGCTGAAGCAAAATGGGTAGCCGACAGGATAATGCAGCTTAAATATGAAAAGAAACTTTCCTATGAAGACTTCGCTGTAATCTACAGGGCGAACCTGTTCTCCCGGCAATTCGAAGAGGCGTTGAGAAGGGAGAGACTCCCGTACTCGGTCGTGGGCGGCACGAGCTACTTCGAACACAGGGAGATCAAGGACCTCGCCTCGTATCTCAAGATAATCGCAAACCCGCTCGACGACCACAGCCTTTTGCGGATAACCAATACGCCGAAAAGGGGATTGGGTCCGTCCGCTATAATAAGGCTTTCAGATTTTGCGCGGGATAATTCCCTCAGCCTTCTTGAGGCCTTGGACAGGGCCGGGGAGATAACCGGCCTGGGAGAAAAAGCGGCGGGCAGCGCACAACGGTTTGCGGCTTTGATAGGAAAATACGGAGAACTGTTCGCCGGCAACAAAGGGATGGGCGGTATCCTGAAAGACCTTACAGAGGAGATAAATTACCGGGACCACATCTGTGCATTATATAAAACGCCCGGGGCGGCGATGAAACGGCTCGAAAATATCGAGGGGTTTGTGGAATCCCTTTCCTATTATGAAAAGGACAACGAATCACCCTCACTTCACGGGTTTCTCGAAACCCTGGCGCTTACGGACATGGAGAAGGAAAAAGAAGAAAAGAACGGGGGCGGGATAACCCTCATTTCCTTCCACTCTTCCAAGGGGCTCGAATTCCCCGTTGTATTCATCGTCGGTGTGGAGGAAGATATCCTGCCGCACAAAAAATCCGTATACCAGGACGGCGGCCTCGAGGAAGAGCGGCGTCTTTTCTATGTCGGCATAACCAGGGCCATGAAAGAATTGCATATCACCTACTGCGGCCGCAGGCTGAAATATAAAAAGGATGAGCCTTGCAACCCCTCGCGGTTCCTGGAAGAGATACCGGAAGAGGTGATAAAGAGAATCGAAGGGATAGAAGCAACAAGCCCTGATGAGGAAGAAGAGGCGGCAAGGGAATTTTTTTCAAACATCAAAAAAATAATTGGAGCCTGAAACAGAATGGAATCGTTTGCATCCGCCTCGGTGCAGGCAAGGACATCCCATTACTCGTCGAGCACTTCCTCCAGGAAAAATCTCTGGACATTTCCTGCGGCCGTGATAATATGCTGCCTGTTGAGGGGAGCCGCGGTCCTGTCGGCGATGACATTGCTTATGCCCCTGATTTCGACCACCGGGGTCCCGTTCAACGTGCAGATATGCGCAATGGCGGCGCCTTCCATATTCTCGCAGAGTGCGCGGAATCTCCTCTCGATCTCCCTGCCCCTTTCCAGTGTGCCGGAGCACGCTGAAACAGTAATAAAATTCCCCCTCGCTTTAAAGTTTTTTATTTTTTCAGGGACAAGCAGAGGGAATTCATTGTAGTAAGCAATCCCTCCACCGGAAAAGAGCGGCAGCCTGATTGCGTCCATTGTATGGAATTCGCCCCCGGGCGCCAACCCCTCATCCCCGTATATCTCCTTTTCCGCTACGGCGATGTCGCCTATGTCCAGCCCCGAGGAGGGATAAGCGCCTGCCACGCCGAGGCTGTAGACAAGGCCGGGCCTGAATCTTTCCAGGAGGAGGGTCGTCCCGTGCGCGGCGTTGGTCTTGCCGACCCCGCATATGCACACTGCAGCTTGGGGTCCGCCACCCAGGGCGCCGCTGTGAAAGGCCTTGTGCTGAATGGAAGACAACTTCCTTCCGGCAAGCTGTTCAAGAATTATCCCGGCCTCGAGTTCTGTTGATATGACTATTCCGATCGCCATACAATTTCAAAACGCAAAGAGTAAAATGCAAATTTATAAATTTCTGGATTCCAGATTTTGCACTATGCATTTAACATTTTGCATTTAATCTGTTATTTCCTTTGAGGGCTCTTTTTCCTCAAGGATATATCGCACCTTGACATCCATGTCCGGCCTCAGGGAATTATAAACGGAGCAGTATTTCTCATGAGAGAGGGAGATGGCGCGCTCGACCTTTTTAGGGTCCAGGTTTTTCCCCGCGATATTGAGGACCATTTCTACCGCCTTGTAATACTGGGGAGGGGTCGGGTTTCTCTCTCCGACAATATCTATTTTGAAATTGGCTATTTCAACCCTCATTTTCTGGAGGAACATGACCATATCGATCCCCATGCACCCGGCAAGGCTCAGGAGCAATGCATCCGTAGGCTTGCACCCCCACTGGACATGGGCGTCGAATTCTATCTCGTATCCCTGCCGTGTCCTCCCGACAAATATGAGCTCCCTGTCCCATGTCAGCGTAGCTTTGTCGATGGGGCTGATTTTCTCCTTGTATCCTGCAAGTGATCCTTCCAGTGAGTCTTTTTCGCTCATTCTATGAATTATCCTTTCATTGATAAATACCCGGTTCGCGGCATCTCCGTTACGGCAAGCCGGCCATACAGGCTATGTACCTTTTCCGGAGATATGTGATAAATTATAATACTCTGCTCCTGAAAACAATAGGATAATATAAATAAACTCTGTAATACAAATGCGAGGGGGGTGAAAAATTTGAGAGTTTATACCGTATCCGTACTGGCTGCCGCACTCGTTGCCGTCTTCCTCGTCAGCGGCGCCATGGCGGTCCCTGTAGGAAGAATCCTGGAATGGAAAACCGGAATCAGCACCGTTGTCTTCGACGGTGGGGTCCACGCGGAAAAGGGATTCAAATGCAGCGATTGCCATCCCAATCCGTTCATGATGAAAAAGGATTATGCCAGAATGAAGATGGTGGAGATTATCGCCGGAAAATACTGCGGCATATGTCACAACGGCCGGAAGGCGTTTCCCTCAAACAAGGCAGAGGATTGCGCACGGTGCCATAAGCACATGTAGCCGCCGGGCATATTCAGGTCCGTGCATCATATGCTCAATGCTTTCATAGTTGCCGCCCGCTTGACAGGTGATGGTATATGGATAAAACAGATGTAGTATGCCCTCCGAAATATGTGATACAATCATGAATACATGAACGGCGCCGAACTGCTTATAAAGTGCCTTGAAAATGAAGGCGTGCGCTATGCCTTCGGACTCCCCGGAGAAGAGAACCTCGAAGTGCTCAACGCATTGGGGCCCTCAGGAATCGAGACGATAATAACCAGGGATGAGCGGGGCGCCGCCTTTATGGCCAATGCATGGGGAAGGCTTACAGGCTCTCCGGGCGTCTGCTTCTCGACCCTGGGGCCGGGTGCGACAAACCTTGTCACCGGCGTTGCCGATGCATTCCTCGATTTTGCCCCGATGCTTGCCATAACCGCCCAGATATCCTCGCTGAGGAGGCATAAGGAGTCGCACCAGTACATCGATGTGCTGTCCATGCTCAAGCCCATAACAAAATGGAACGCGAAGATCGAGTCCCCGGGGACGATTCCCGAAGTGGTAAGAAAGACGTTCAAGGTCGCCGTGCTCGAAAAAATGGGACCGACCCATATCGAAATCCCGGAGGATATTACCGAGGCCGAAGCGGCAGGAACGCCTATTACCCCTGTGAAAACAGTATACCCCGTGCCGGCGGAGGAGCAGCTCAAAAAGGGCGTGGAGCACATAAAAGAGTCTAAAATGCCGGTGATCCTCGCCGGCAACGGCGTGATCAGGAGCAGGGCATCCTCAGAATTGCTGGAGTTTGCGCGGAAATCAGGCATTGCCGTGATAAACACCTTCATGGGCATGGGCGTTGTGCCTGCCGATGACGAGCTCTTCGTATCCACGATAGGCCTCCAGTCGATGGATTATGTCCTGTGCGGCATCAATAAGGCGGACCTGATTATTGCGGTCGGGTACGATCCCGTGGAGTTCAGCACAAAATACTGGGATGCAGACAAGAAAATAATACATATAAATACCAATCCTGCGGAGGTCGATGTTTCCTATAACGCCCTTGAGCTTACCGGCGATATAAAGACGACCCTGCGGTGGCTTGCTGAAAGGATCGGTTTCCAGAAAGATCCCTCTTATTTCGTGAGTCTGAAAAAGGAGATCGAAGAGGACAAAAAAGACCGCTTCTATTCTTCGGCTGACGGGATAAGCCCGTTGAAAATAGTCCTCGATATGCGTGCGGCACTGGGCAGGGAGGATATCCTTATCAGTGATGTAGGCGCGCACAAGATATGGATTGCGAGGTTTTATCCCGCTTATGCGCCGAATACGGTCCTGATCTCCAATGGCTTTTCATCCATGGGCTTTGCCGTGCCTGCCGCCATATCGGCAAAACTCCTGCATCCCGATAAAAAGATCATAGCCGCTGTCGGTGACGGCGGTTTCATGATGTCAGTAGCGGAAATGGAGACCGCGGTCAGACTGAAAGTACCCTTCGTTACCGTAATCTTCAATGACAACTGCTACGGCCTTATACAATGGAAACAGATGGTAAGATACAAGAGAGATTTTTGCGTAAGGGTCGAAAACCCCGATTTCATAAAGCTCGGAGAGGCCTTCGGCTGCAAGACATACCGGGCTGAAAAGGGAGACGACCTCCCCGGAATGCTCAGGGACGCGCTGGGCCAGAAGGCGCCGTCCATAATAGACTGCCGCGTTGATTACAGCCTGAATATGAAACTTACGGAAAAGCTGGGGCATATAGTATGCAAAATATGATCACCGATTTCCTCGTCATCGGCAGCGGCGTCGCGGGCCTCAGGGCGGCTATTGAACTGGCCCCGCACGGCAACGTTATCGTCGCGACAAAAGATATCCCGACTGAAAGCAGCACGGAATACGCTCAGGGCGGCGTTGCTGTTGCCCTGAGCGACGAGGACGAAGTAGGCATCCATTTTGAAGATACCATAAAGGCGGGCGACGGCCTGTGCAGGGAAGAGGCCGTAAGGGTCCTTGTTGAGGAGGGGCCGCGGAGGATCTATGAGCTTATAGAGTGGGGGGCGGAATTCGATAAAGAGGGCGCCAAATTGTCCTTCACCATGGAGGCCGCCCATTCGAGGCGAAGGATCCTGCACGCGCATGGCGATTCAACAGGCAAAGAGATGGAGCGGGTCCTGCTAAACAAGGTCAAATCTTTCAAATCGGTCCGGAAGCTCCCTTTCTGTACGGTGCTCGACCTTATCGTTGAAGACGGCAACTGTAAAGGCGCATATGTCCTGGAGGATGGGGAAACCTTTTCCATATACGCAAAGGCAACGGTGCTGGCAACCGGCGGCGCGGGGCAGGTATTTTCGAGGACAACGAACCCCGCCGTGGCAACCGGGGATGGCATAGCCATTGCATACAGGGCCGGGGCCGTTCTTGAGGACATGGAGTTTGTCCAGTTCCATCCTACGGCGCTCTTTGCGCCGTCAGCCCCTCACTTCCTCCTGAGCGAGGCGATGAGGGGTGAAGGCGCAATCCTGAGAAGCATACTCAGAGAGCCCTTCATGAAAAATTACCATCAGGCCGGCGAGCTTGCGCCAAGGGACGTGGTGTCGAGGGCAATCGTGTCGGAGATGGTCAGAACGGAAAGCAATCATGTCTACCTGGATCTCACCCACCTGAAAGCCGAATTCATTAAAAAAAGGTTCCCGCGGATTTATGCCACATGCCTTCAATATGACATCGATATTACCAGGGACCTGATACCCGTTTCACCGGCGGCGCACTACATGATAGGCGGCGTAAAGACAAACCTCAACGGCGCTACAAACATACCGGGGCTTTATGCGGCAGGAGAGGCCGCATGCACCGGCGTCCACGGCGCCAACAGGCTCGCAAGCAACAGTCTGCTCGAGGGGCTTGTATACGGATTCAGGGCAGGGCTTGCCGCCTCCCGGCATAGTACAGAACCGCAAAAGGGAACCGCAGATGCTGAAAAGGAACCGGCTCAGCGCATTGTTTCAAACTCACCCGGGTTCAGGGCGTTCGGGCTTCTTGATCTGGATGAGATAAGAACCGCCCTCAGGAGACTCATGTGGGAAAGGGTCGGGATCATACGGTGCGGGGAATCGCTCGGTGAGGCGAGGGAAAGGCTTGCTGAATGGAGACCTCTTATGGGAATGGACTTCGATACGAGAAAAGGACTTGAACTGAAAAACATGCTGACAACGGCATTTCTTATTACAGAGGCGGCATTGGAAAGAAAAGGGAGTGTAGGCGCCCATTACAGGTCGGATTTCCCTGAAAAGGGCGTGGACCGGCAGAGGCATATCACCATCAGCAGACAGGAGGCAGGAGAGAGCATCCTCTCCGGTTCCTTGCAGCGGCGTCGGGAGATATGAGAAAAGCCAGGATAGTCTGCACCATAGGCCCTGCATCCGGCAGCAGAAAGACGGTCGCCGCATTAATCAGAAGCGGGATGGATGTAGCCAGGCTTAACTTCTCCCACGGCGATCACAAAACCCACCATGAGGCCCTGTCCCTTGTCAGGGAGGAATCCTCAAAGCAGAAGAAGACCGTATCGATACTACAGGATTTGCAGGGCATAAAGATCAGGATCGGTGATGTTGAAGGCGGAAGTGTAATGCTCAAGACAGGAGATGAGGTTTCACTTTATCCCGGAAGAGATGTAAGCACCAATAAAAAAATATTCATATCATATCCCGCCTTGCTGAAAGACGTAAAAAAAGGCGAGAACGTGCTTATCGACGACGGCCTGATCAAACTCGACGTAACCGGCAAGACCGGAACGGCGCTCAGGGCCGGGATAATTGAGGGAGGAGAGCTGAAATCCAGAAAGGGCGTTAACCTTCCCTCTTCAAAAACGTCCTTACGCGCATTTACAGAAAAAGACAGGGGAGATCTTGCGTTCGGCCTTAAGTCGGGCGTCGATTACATCGCGATATCTTTTGTGAGGACAGCGGCTGATATAGAGGCCGTATTGGAATGGGCACGAAGAAGGAAAATAAAACTGCCGCCTTTGATAGCCAAGATCGAGAAGCCCGGGGCCCTGAACAACATCGATGAGATTATGGATATTACCGACGGCATTATGGTTGCACGGGGCGACCTCGGCGTGGAAATGCCGGCCGAGAGGGTGCCGATGATCCAGAAAATGCTTATCGACCTGGCAAACAGGAAGGGTAAGCTGGTAATAACGGCAACGCAGATGCTCGAATCCATGACCCAGCACACGAGGCCGACAAGGGCGGAGGCCTCGGACGTTGCAAACGCGGTGCTCGATGGAACGGATGCGCTGATGCTGTCCGCCGAAACCGCATCAGGCAAGTATCCGGTCGAGTCGGTAACCATGATGGATACCATAATCAGATATACCGAAGAAAGCTTCTCCCATAAGATTGAATCCCCCTACCAGATCGGGAGCAGGTTCCCCGAGGCAATTGCCGACGGCGCATGCAATGCGGCCCACGATGTCGGGGCACGCGCCATTGTGGTCTTCACCAATAAGGGATTCACAGCACGGCTCATATCCAAGCTCAGGCCGCGCGTGCCGGTGATCGCTTTTACTCCTGATGAGAGTGTGCTGAGACAGATTCCGCTGTACTGGGGTGTTTCAGGGAAGATAATAAAGCAGGGGAACCTGAGAATATTCGGCTCGGAGCTTATGACCGCGATAGAAAAAAGCCTGCTCAAAGAGGGGCTCGTTAAAAAAGGCGACAAAATAGTTTTTGTGGCAAGCTCTCCGTTTCTGGGCAATCCTAATATCATAAGACTCCACGGGCTGTAATCATTCTCTGACCCCGGAATCTCTTCCCGCCTTTATCGAAATTATAATGGTTTTATAAAGGCTCCCGGCAATTCCGTAAACTGTAATCATTGAAAAAACAAGGATTACTCTTGTATTATTTAAGTCTATGAGCAAAAAAATTGAACCCAATGCCGATCTCGGCAAATTCAGGGATGAGATAGACAAGATAGATGCAGAGATACTGAAACTCCTGAACAAACGGGCAAATCTGGCTATAGAGATAGCCCGCGTAAAGCGGAGGGCAAACCTCAGGTTCCACTCGCCGGAGCGCGAAAAAGCTGTCCTGGAACGCATAACCGCACTGAACAAGGGGCCTTTCCCCAACGACGCATTAAAGGCCATGTTCAGGGAGATTATATCCGCGTCCCTTTCCCTTGAGGAGCCCCTCAAAGTGGCGTACTTCGGCCCCGAAGGCACATTCACCCATCTTGCCGCGCTCAGGCATTTCGGCTCTTCGGCCCACTATATCCCTGTTGCGAGCATCAAGGCTGTGTTCGATGCTGTTGAAGGGGGGAAAGCCGATTACGGACTGGTGCCTGTAGAGAACTCCAATGAGGGAGTGGTCAGCTATACCCTCGATATGTTCATGGATTATGACCTGAAGATATCGGCTGAAGAGGCGCTGGAGATATCCCACAATCTCCTTTCGAGAAGCGGCGATAAATCCAAAGTGAAAAAGATATACTCCCATCCGCAGCCAGTCGCGCAATGCAGGATCTGGCTTGAGGCGAACATGCAGGGGATTCCCATCATGGAGGCCACCAGCACTGCAAAGGCAGCCAGACTCGCGTCAAAGGACGACAATGCCGCCGCCATTGCAAGCGAGCTCGCCGCGCGCCTGTACGACTTGAAATTCATCGAGCGGAATATAGAGGACAACAAATACAATTTCACACGGTTCCTGGTGATAACCAAGAATTACCCCTCAAAATCAGGCGTGGACAAGACCTCGATAATGTTCTCGCTGAAAGACAAGCCCGGTGCCCTGTTCGAAGTGCTGCTCCCTTTCAAAAGGGCAAAGATAAACCTCACGAAGATAGAATCGAGGCCGTCGAAGAGAAGGGCATGGGAATACATATTCTTTGCCGATATGATGGGCCATATCGATGATAAAAAAGTGAGGAAGGCCATAGAGGAAGTCAAGGAGCATTGCTTCTATTTGAAACATCTGGGATCATATCCCATCGGAGACAAAGTCGAAAGGTAATCGGGCATGGTAAAACCATTGGAATGCGTGTCAAAGATCAGCCCCTATGTACCGGGGAAACCCATGGAAGAGCTTGAGCGTGAATTGGGCATAAAGGAATGCATCAAGCTGGCATCCAACGAAAATCCCTTCGGCCCCTCAAAAAAGGCACTGGAGGCGCTCAGGGGTTGCTTTGCATCCGACTGCGGGCTGCACCGTTATCCGGAAGGGACCGGGTTCTATCTTAAAAACGCCCTTTCCGAAAAACTTTCAAAAGGCGGAACAGAAGTCAGCCCCGATGAGCTTATTCTCGGCAACGGCTCGAACGAATTGCTCGATGTCGCGGTAAGGACATTCATGGGGGCCGGCGAAGAGGCGGTGATGGCACGGCCGTCATTCATTGTTTATTCCATGGCTGTCCAGTCAGTCGGCGCCCGGTCGATAGAGGTACCGCTTACGGGCCACCGGCACGATCTGATGAAAATGGCGGATGCGCTTACCGGAAAAACAAAAATGGTCTTCATAGCAAACCCCAACAATCCTACCGGCACGATCAACAGGAGCGATGAGTTCGAAAAATTCATCGGCAGGGTCCCTGAAGGGGTACTTGTTGTGCTCGATGAGGCATATTACGAATATGTAAAAGATGCCGGGTATCCCGATACCATGAAATATTTTAAAAACAGGGATGTCCTGATCCTCAGGACATTCTCAAAGGCATACGGACTTGCGGGGTTGAGGATCGGGTACGGCATAGCCCAAAAATATATCCTGCAGGAGATGAACAAGATAAGGGCGCCGTTCAATACCAACTCGCCGGCCCAACTGGCTGCATTGCACGCCCTTGGCGATAATGAGCATTTAAAGCAATCCATCGGGATAAACGAGCAGGGCAAACAGTATCTCTACAAGGAGCTCGAATCTCTGGGTATTGCGTATGTCCCGACAGAGGCGAATTTTATTTACCTGCCCCTGAACATTGAATCAAAGGGCATCTTTGATTCCCTGCTGCGGATGGGCGTTATTGTGAGACCTATGGGTCCGAGAGAGATAAGGGTTACCATAGGATTGCCTGAAGAGAACAAACGCTTTATCGAAGCGTTAAAGACCGTTATAGCGCTTATAAGATAGAAATGTGGATATCTGCTTGCAGCGCTGTAACGCTGAACGAAATAAAGGGGGAATTATGGATATAATCGTTTTAAAGCCTGACACCTCGGAAGAAAATATCAGGCACATCCTTAAAAAGCTTGAGAGCAAAGGCCTGAAGACAAACGTATCGCAGGGCACCGAAAGGACCATTATCGGGGTCATCGGCGATACATCAAAAGTCACCGAAGAAGAGGAAGACGCCATCCGTGCAATAACCGGTGTCGAAAACGTTGTCAGGATAGTAAAGCCATACAAGCTCGCCAGCCGTGATTTCAAGAAAGAGAATACAGAGATAAGCGTCAACGGTACTGTTATCGGCGGCAGGAAGATCCAGGTAATCGCAGGCCCCTGCGCCGTTGAGAACAGGACAATGATGGTGGATATAGCCGAAAAGGTCAAAGCAGCGGGCGCCACTTTCATCCGCGGCGGCGCGTACAAGCCGAGGACTTCACCCTATTCCTTCCAGGGACTCGGCGAAGAAGGGCTTAAATACCTGGCCGAGGCAAGCAAAAAAACAGGATTGCCCGTTGTTACCGAGATCATGGACCCGCGCGACATGGATGTGATCATGGAGTATACGGACATAATCCAGATCGGCGCGAGGAATATGCAGAACTTCAGGCTCCTCCTGGAAGTAGGCTCGGTGAACAAGCCCGTCCTGCTCAAGCGCGGCCTGTCCTCGACAATAAAGGAATGGCTCATGTCCGCTGAATATATCATGTCCCGCGGCAACCATGAGGTAATGCTCTGCGAGAGGGGCATCAGGACATTCGAGACCGCAACGAGAAATACCCTCGACCTCAGCGCCGTTCCGCTGCTGAAACAGATGACGCATCTCCCGGTCGTCGTCGATCCGAGCCACGGTGTCGGCAAGCTGGACCTTATCGCTCCCATGGCAAAGGCCGCTGTTGCCGCAGGCGCTGATGCGCTCATTATAGAGGTCCACACAAACCCTGAAGAGGCCCTCTCCGACGGGGAGCAGTCATTAAAGCCCGGGTTATTCGCAAAACTCATGCAGGAAATGAAACCCGTTGCCCAGGCCGTAGGAAGAGAAATATAAAACGATTTAGGATTTATGATTTCAGATTAAAAAGATCATCAATCTTAAACCTGCAATACAAAGAGGTGTGTATGGGAGGCAAAACAGGCAGAGCATTAATATCCGGCAACGAGGCAATAGGGAGGGGCGCAATAGAAGCGGGGATCTCGTTCGCAGTCAGTTATCCCGGTACCCCTGCCACTGATATACTCGAATATCTCGCAAAGAACTTTCAGGGCGAGGCCCAGTGGGCAATCAACGAAAAGATCGCGCTTGAAACCGCGATAGGTATTTCCTATACAGGCAGAAGGGTCATCTGCTCGATGAAACATGTCGGATTGAATGTTGCCGCAGACCCCTTGATGACCGTCTCATATCTCGGAATAAAAGGCGGGCTGGTCCTCGTTATTGCCGATGATCCGGGCGCGTATTCCTCCCAGAATGAGCAGGATTCGCGCTTCTTCGCCGGATTTGCCAAAATCCCCTGCCTTGAGCCGAGCGATGCCCAGGAAGCAAAGGATATGATGATACAGGCTTTCGAGCTCTCCGAGGAAACGGGGCTCCCGGTCATGCTCAGGACCGTGATGCGCATCTCTCATGCGCTTGCCCCGGTAACGATTGGAGCGGTAAGAGAACAGAATCCCCTCAATCTCGAAAAGAACCCCGCCGAAATGCTTGCGGTGCCGTCCAATGTCGTACGGCGTCATAAGGCGCTTAATCTCAAGCAGGAAGAGCTGAAGAAATGGTCCGGAAACTCGGGCTTAAACAGGATTGAGAAGAACGGCCAGAAGAAGGGGATTATCGCCTGCGGGCTTGCTTACACGTATGCAAAGGAGTATGGAGATCAATACGCTGTTTTAAAAATTTCGAGCTATCCGTTCAATGAGAAACTGATAGAGGAGTTTGTCTCCGGGCTCGATGAGGTCTGGATACTTGAGGAAGGCTATCCTCTTATTGAGGAGACGGCGAGAAAATATTCATCAAAGGTAAAGGGCAAGATCAGCGGCGAATTGAGCCTGGAGGGAGAACTCGGGCCTGACGCTATGGCAAAGTATGTGCCCGGATGGGCTACAGGAACAGGCGCACCCGCCCCTTCATCTGCAAGCCCGCTGCCGGTACGGCCCCCCGTAATGTGTCCCGGCTGCCCGCACAGGGAGTTTTATACCGCATTGAAAGCCGCAGGGCCGTCATTCACCGCAGGAGACATCGGCTGCTACACACTCGGAGCAGCGCCGCCGCTCTCTGCAATGGACACCTGCCTCTGCATGGGCGCGAGCATCAGCAAGGCCGCAGGCATTGCCAGCCAGGGGGTTAAGAGGGTTGCGGCGGTTATCGGGGATTCTACATTCCTGCACTCCGGCATCCCTGCACTAATCAGCGCCGTTTACAATAAAGCGAATATCCTGGTAGTCATCATGGACAATTCAGCCGTTGCCATGACCGGGCACCAGCCCACGCCTTTGTTAAGCCTGACCGCAAAGGGGGAGGAAGGCGGCAAAGTGTCCCTCGAAGAAATATGCAAGGCATGCGGCGCCACCTCGGTGGAAGTGCTCAATGCATACGATATAAAGGCGAATACCGAAATACTGAAGGGGAAACTTGATGCCAAGGGCGTCAATGTGGTCATCTCCCGCGGCCCCTGCATCCTGGTCGGCAAAAAGAGGAAAAAGCAGGAGACCCCCGAAAATTTATTTTGATTGCTAATTATCCGTGAACGTGTTATTCTATAAACAGAGTTTCAGAAGTTTTTTGCCCATACAAGGTCACAAAGACTATTAAGCTTTGTGGCCTTTTTATTTGTGCCCTTCTGAAAGTTCAATTCACGAGTAAGGAGGTACACAAAATGACGGAAGGAACAGTGAAGTGGTTCAACGACTCCAAGGGTTTTGGCTTTATTACAAGCGAAGACGGCAGTGATGTATTTGTCCACCATTCTTCCATTCAAGGCAACGGATTCAAGTCCCTTGCCGAGGGAGACAAAGTCAGCTTTGATACCGAAAAGGGACCGAAAGGCCCCAAGGCAATCAATGTAGTAAGACAGTAAGAAACTGAAAATCCCCCTGCGACAAGCAGGGGGATTCCCCCCTTTGAGGAGGAGCACATGAGCAGAAAGGAAAAAGATGCCGAGCGGATGGAGAGAAAGCAGCAGAAAGTTGATGCAGGTCTGATGTCTGCACGTTATCCGGACGTTTCATCTGTTATCATTTCCATGGACTACTATCGGAAGAATGCCGGTCCGGCGTTTATGCAGCGCACGGTCAACTTCTTCCCCAGCAGTGCTGCCTATTTCCTCATGGAATGCATGAAACACGATTGCGTTGACGGCGGCTTTAATCTTGAGCCCGTTATTACGACCATGATGAGTAGTCGTTTGGAATCAGAGAATGGGGAGCTTGTCTGTCACGGAAACAATTCCTCAGGCCATACGCGGATCGATTACCGGATCGCCATACACTATAACAAATAGCAGCACGGGGAATCAGGGGCAGGCTTGATTATTGATATCCAGAGGAAGATATCGTATTCCTGTGTTACCGCCTGCCGAGATCTTCCGTTTTATACGGCTTGGCGACGATCCCGCTGAAACCGTACCTTTCATAATCAGCCATACCGGGACAGATACTTTGTCTCGCAGATGCCTTTTCACCTTCCACGAATCTTTCACCTCATTGATGCATTTTTGTATTAGATAGTACATAATTGTGCTTTAACAATTAGCAACGCTTTATCCATTCCCCCCTTATAACAACAAGTTAACCGGCTGGCATGCGCATTGCTCGGTGTTATGGAAATCGAATAATGAAGACAGGAGGATTTTATGAGACAGATAGCGGTGTACGGCAAAGGCGGCATCGGCAAATCGACGACAACGCAGAATACCGTTGCAGGGCTTTCAGAGGCAGGATACAAGTGCATGATAGTGGGTTGCGACCCTAAGGCGGATGCAACACGATTGATACTCCATAAAAAGGCCCAGACAACGGTGATGGACCTTGCGCGGGAGCGCGGCACGGTGGAGGACCTTGAAATCGACGAGGTGCTCCTTACCGGGTTCAGGGGTATCCGGTGTGCCGAGTCAGGCGGCCCCGAGCCGGGGGTCGGCTGTGCGGGGCGCGGGGTTATCACTGCCATAAACTTTCTTGAGGAGAACGGGGCATATCAGGCAGACACTGATTTCGTTTTTTATGACGTCCTCGGTGATGTCGTGTGCGGCGGATTTGCCATGCCTATCAGGGAGGGAAAGGCAAAGGAGATTTATATTGTTACATCAGGGGAGATGATGGCCATGTATGCCGCCAATAATATTTCAAGAGGAATCCTCAAGTACGCACAGAGCGGGGGCGTAAGGCTCGGCGGACTTATCTGCAACAGCAGAAAAACAGACAAGGAATATGAATTGATCTCCGAGCTTGCGAAGAGGCTTAACACCCGGATGATCCATTTCGTGCCGAGGGACAACCAGGTCCAGAGGGCCGAGTTGAGGAGAATGACGGTTATCGAATATTCTCCCGAGCACCCGCAGGCTGATGAGTACAGGGCGCTGGCCAGGAAAATAGCCGAGAACAAGAACCTTGTCATCCCCACTCCCATGAGCATGGACGAGTTGGAACAGTTACTCATGGATTTCGGGATAATGGAGAGCGAAGAGGCGGTAGCATAAAACAAGCTTCAGCATTCAGCGATCAGCCGAGAAAAAAACTATTGCTGAAAGCTGATAGCCGATTGCTGACAGCTAAAAAAGGAGGAACAGTGAGCACTGCTATAAAAGATACACAGAAAATGATAGAGGAAGTCCTGGATGCCTATCCGGAGAAAGCCAAAAAAGACAGGGCCAAACACCTGGCTGCCAATGATCCCACAGGGCAGTGCAGTACCTGCCAGGTCAAGTCCAACATAAAATCAAGGCCGGGCGTCATGACGGTCAGGGGATGCGCCTACGCAGGAGCAAAAGGCGTGGTCTGGGGCCCGGTGAAAGACCAGATTACCGTCAGCCATGGCCCCATCGGGTGCGGACAATACAGTTGGTGGTCGCGAAGAAATTATTACAACGGCCGGACCGGCATCGACACCTTCGGCGCCATGCAGTTCTCCACGGATTTCCAGGAAAAGGACATCGTGTATGGCGGAGACAAAGGATTGGATGCCGCGCTCCACGAATTGAAGGAGCTTTTCCCTCTTGCAAAGGGGATCGGCATCCTCTCTGAATGCCCTGTAGGTCTTATCGGAGATGATATTGAAGCGGTATCGAAAAAAGTGGAAAAGGAATTCAATATCCCTATTGTGCCGGTGCGCTGCGAGGGGTTCAGGGGAGTAAGCCAGTCCCTCGGCCACCATATCGCCAATGATACGATAAAGGACCACGTACTGGGCAAAGGCCGGCTCGAAAAATCAACACCCTATGATGTGGCATTGATCGGTGATTACAACATCGGCGGCGACGCATGGGCATCGCGAAAGATGCTGGAAGAGATGGGCCTGAGGGTAATTGCCCAGTGGACAGGCGATGCCTCGGTCAATGAGATGGGAATCGCGCACAAGGCAAAGCTGAACCTCATCCACTGCTATCGCTCCATGAATTATATATGCAGGCACATGGAAGAGGAATACGGCATCCCCTGGGTTGAATTCAATTTCTTCGGCCCGACAAAGATTTACCAGAGCATACGGAAGATCGCATCCTATTTTGACGACACCGTCAAAGAAAATGCAGAGAAAATGATCGGGAAATACAAACCCGCGATGGATGCGGTCGTAGAGCAGTACAAGCCAAAACTCGAAGGCAAGAGGGTGATGCTCTATGTCGGGGGCTTGAGGCCGAGGCATACGATCGGCGCCTATGAAGACCTCGGCATGGAGGTGGTTGCATCAGGGTATGAATTCGGGCACAGCGATGATTACAAGAGGACCTATCCTGAGATGAAAGAGGGTGCGGTAATCATGGATGACGCCACTCTCTATGAACTGGAGGAATTCACCAGGAGGCTCAAACCCGATATGGTCGGCTCCGGGATCAAGGAGAAGTATTCCTATCATAAGCTCGGAGTGCCGTTCAGGCAGATGCACTCGTGGGATTACTCGGGGCCGTATCACGGCTTTGACGGGTTCCCGGTTTTCGCGCGTGATATGGATATGACAGTAAACAGCCCGACATGGGATTTGATACGGAGGAAGAGGTGAGCAATCACCTCTTCCCTATTTAAACA
>JAMCVZ010000006.1 GCA_023476565.1 Nitrospirota bacterium | reverse complement strand
TCCATGATTACGCCTGTTGACGCTGTGACGTACTATCAGGAGATTATCGATTACATCGGGGAGCAAATAAAGCAGCCTGTCCAGATGGTACACAGAAGGACGTACGAGGAAATGGATTCGCTGCTTGAGAGGGGAGAGGTCAAAGTAGCTTTTATCTGCTCCGCTCCTTATGTCAAGAACCGGGAAAAGTTCGGAGTTGAGCTCCTTGTCGCGCCGAATGTGAACGGTAAGGCGACCTATCACTCATACATAATTGTCCATAAAGACAGTCTTGTCAAATCGTTCCCGGAGCTGAAAGGGAAGGTCTTCGCTTTCACTGACCCGAGATCCAATACCGGCAGACTCTATCCAATGTTCCTGTTAAAGACAATGGGATTAACGCCCGATGCCTTCTTTAAGCGGCATATGTACAGTTACAGTCATAATAAGTCAATAGAGCTCGTTGCCAAGAGGGTTGTAGATGCCGCTGCTGTTGAAAGTATAGTTTATGAATACATGCTGAAAAAGAATTCACCTTATGTAAAACAGACAAAAATTATAAAGCGTTCACCGCCCTTCGGGATCCCCCCTGTTGTTGTGACGAAGGATATTGACCCGGCGCTCAGGAAGAAAATAAAAGATGCTCTTCTCGCCATGCACAAGACGGGAAAGGGCAAGGCAATCCTCGACGCAATGATGATAGACGGCTTTGTAAGAATACCGGATAACGCCTATGATTCGATACGTAAAATGGAGCGTACAGTTGCAGATGATTTGAAAACGGCAAAAAAGGCAAAAAGCAGACAGGTTGTCAATTTCGGGGTAATCCCGAGAGACAACCCGCGAATACTTTATGAGAAATATCAACCGCTCCTCGACTACCTTGCGGAGAAAACACCCTATACCTATGAGCTTGTCCTGAAGAAAAACTATGAGGATGCAGTGGATGCCCTCGGCAACGGTGAAATGGATATTGCATTGCTCGGTCCCTTGACATATCTTGAAGCTTATGCAAAATACGGCGCCCTATGCATACTGAAACCGAAAGGAATAGACGGCAATGCAATTTACAGGAGCGTAATAATAAAGAGAAGGGATTCACCGGTTAAAAACCTTTCCGGACTTAAAGGCAAGAGCATGGCATTTTCCGCTTCCAGGTCGACATCAGGGAACCTTATGCCCCGTTATCTTCTTGCAAATTCAGGGATACACTTGAGCGACCTCAGCAGGTATGCCAATTTTGATTACCACGATTCGGTGGTAAAGGCGGTTCTCAAGGGGCAGTATGATGCCGGGGCGGTACGGGATTCGGTAGCGAGGAAATATGCAAAGCTCGGCATCGAGAGGTTAGCGGAATCCGTTGCAATCCCCACCGGTCCTCTTGTGGTGGGTCCCGGCACACCGTTTTCTGTAATTGAGAGCATTAAGAAGGCGCTGCTTGCGTTAAACCCGTCCGACATCAACCATCAGAAGATATTGAGAAGGCTTGATGATGATTTGAAAAACGGTTTTACGGAGGCATCGGACAAGGAATATGCAACTATACGCGCAAAGATTAATGCTGTGCCTCGGACCTGTGGAAGGGGTTGCCACCCGAAGATAAAACTATGAGCAGAGCACATGATGCGGCATGGAAGTTCGAAGTCCCGAAAATGAAAGCATTGCAGTTTCTCTCGAATCTGAACCTTCAGTATAAATTCATTCTGATTACCACTTCAGCCATTATTATCCTCATGTGCATTGTAGGTTATCTGGCTGTTGAGCGGGAGAGATCCATTCTATATACCGGATTTGAGCGGCAGGGAAGATTGCTGGGAGAGACTCTCGCGATACCGATAATCAATGACCTCATTTATGAAAGACTCGGGCTTGTAGAGGAAGGAGGATTGCTTGACAACTATATAATGGAAATATTCAGCCGTCGTGATGTGGATCTGCTCTACATAGCGATTCTTAACGAGGAGGGAAGGGTTATCTCGCATAATAACATTACGGAATTTGGAAAAGTTTATTCTGATCCGCTTACTATGAGATCTTTAAAGGCGAACTATACTGTAACTCAGCCATTCCTGCGAAATGGACGTGATGCCCTCGATTTCGGGGTGCCGCTTTCCATAGGCAAAAAACGGTGGGGAACCCTGAAATTTGCGATATCCCTCGAAAAAGTGGAGCAGGAAATTGTCATTACGATCAAAAAGATTGTCATACTCACCCTGCTCCTCATCGTTACCGGCTTTATAGTGATACTCCTCCTGAGCAAACGTTTTATCAGCCCCATTACCCACCTCGCCGGCACCATGGAGAAGACAAGGGGAGACTATCTGGATGCAAAGGTTGAAGTAAGGGGGCATGATGAGCTTGCTGTTCTCGGAGAGAAATTCAACAGCATGATAGAGAGGATCAGGCAGGCAAACGAAGAGCTTAAAAAAGCTCATGAAAAGATGGTTCAATCAGAAAAGCTTGCATCCATAGGCATTCTTGCCGCAGGGGTTGCCCATGAAATAAACAATCCCCTGGGAGCGCTTTTTAACTGTCATTACCTTTTGGATCGTGATGGCGGAGAGGCCGGCTTAAGAGGAAAATACCTCGGCTTTATGAGAGAGGGGCTTGAGAAGATAGAAAGTACCGTCAATAAGCTTTTATGGATGTCAAGAAAGGCCGAACACGCTCCCGTCCCTGTCAATATACGCAATACGGTGGAAAGCGTTCACTCTTTTGTAGAATATAAGCTGAAAAAGTGTAAAATCGGGTTTGTGAATGAAATACCGGATGACCTTCGTGTTATTATCGATACGCATGACTTTCAACAGTTACTCCTTAACCTCTTTATCAATGCGATCCATGCGATGAAAGACGGGGGCCTGATGAAAATCAGAGGATACCGGGAGGATTCCGCAGTGAGGGTGGAAGTCATAGATAGCGGGTGCGGTATTGCACAGGAAAATATCGGCAGGATATTCGATCCCTTCTTTACCACAAAACCGGCAGGGGAGGGTACGGGACTCGGGCTATGGCTGACGTATGAAATAGTCAGAAGCTATGATGGGGAAATTTCCGTTGAAAGTGAGGCGGGAAAGGGCGCTACATTTACGGTGCGCTTCCCGGCAAAGCAATCCAAATGAAAGAGACAATTCTTTTGATAGAAGATGAGAAGCTGATGAGAATTACCCTTGTGGATGCCCTTAAATCAGCCGGATATGGTGTCGTAGCCTCTGAGACAGGTAAAGAGGCACTGGATTCATTAAAGAACGGTTCATTTGATGTTGTCGTTACCGATGTGAAACTGCCCGATGCTGATGGTTTAAATATTCTCAGGGAAGTGGTTCAATTCCATGATACCCAGGTAATTGTAATGACCGCTTACGGTACTATCAAAAACGCTGTCGAAGCAATGAAGCTTGGGGCGTTTGATTACATAACAAAGCCTTTTTCTCTTGAGGAGTTTCTTATTCTTGTTGAAAGAGCGCTGGAAATAAAAAAACTCAGGGAAGAGAATGCCAGACTGAAAAAAGATCTTAACAGGTGCTACTCTTTCCCCAATATGATCGGTGAAAGCACTGCAATGAAAAAGGTCTTTTCTCTTATAGAGAGGATTTCAAGCTCTGACTCGACAGTGCTCATACTCGGAGAGAGCGGCACAGGAAAGGAACTCGTGGCTTCTGCCATACACTACCAGAGCAAACGCAAAGACATGCCTTTAATTAAGGTTAATTGTGCGGCTTTGCCTGAAGGCCTTATCGAAAGCGAATTGTTCGGACATGAGAAGGGGACATTTACCGGCGCAGTAAGGATGAGACCCGGCAGGTTTGAGCTTGCCGATGGAGGGACCGTCTTTCTTGACGAAATCGGAGATATCCCGCTCTCAACGCAAGCAAAGCTTTTACGGGTGATACAGGAAAAGACCTTTGAAAGGCTCGGGGGGACTGACACGCTGCATGCGGATGTGAGGATATGCGCGGCAACAAACAGAAACCTCGAAGAAGATGTCAAACAGGGGAGGTTCAGAGAGGATCTCTATTATCGTCTCAATGTAATACCCGTCACCCTCCCCCCCTTGAGGGAGCGAAAGGAGGATATCCCCTGTCTTATTGACTTCTTTTTAAGCAGAAGCAAGGACAAAAGATGGAGGAATGTGCGCTTCTCAAAAGACGCAATGAATGCACTCTTTGCTTATAATTATCCGGGCAACATCAGAGAGCTGGAGAATATCCTTGAAAGATGCCTGACCTTTTCTGCTTCGGATGTAATCGAAAAGAAAGACCTGCCGTCTTTTATTTTTAAAGAGAACGGCGGCAAAGGGCAGCCCTCTCTTTCGGATGTGGCGGCAGAAGCGGAAAAAAATTATATTATGAGAGTATTGAAAGCCATGAAGGGAAATAAAACAAGGGCGGCTGAAATACTTGGGATAAGCCGAAAGACGTTATGGGAGAAAATAAACGCATATGGAATTGAATAAAAAACTGTTACAAAAACGAAACACTTGCCCTTTCTTTAAAAAAACACATCAAATCAAGCAGAGCAAGTCACTTCCGCAGTTATTTCCTTTTCCATTGTTTCCTTTTCGTAACATTCAATTTGGAGAGAATCATATTAAATCAATAAGTTATATGTGGCATAAAAGTTGATTGGTTTTTATATATAAGCTGTGCATGAAAATGGATACATTTATAGAGAAGTTCCTCAAATACCTCCCTGCATTGTAAGTAAAGGGTTTATGTCTTTATGGCTTGAAAATTCCAGGAGAATCGGGGTTGCGCTGTGAATTTCCAATGACTTAAAACAGACAGGAGGTGAGCGTTTTATAGTGCGTGATAAATAAAGATGTCTCAAAAAAGGGAAGGAGGAATATTATGAAGATGTTTTTGGCCGGATGTTTACTTATTCTGTTTGCCTCAAGTGTAACGGCAGCAGAAACGAACCTTATTGCTCTGCATAAGAACGCAGGTAAACTCAGCAATAAGCAGTGTCTTGCATGCCACGCAAAAATTCTGAAAGGAGTTTCACTCAACAAGAAGTACAAGACTTTTCACCGGGTCCATCTCGAATCAAAACTCGGAACTCCAAAGAATTGTGCCGACTGTCATCAGTCCGTTGATTTAAAGGAAGGCTCTGCGGCTTCGTTGAGAAAGCAGGTCGATCCCCAGCTCTGTGCCGGATGCCACAGCGGTGGTATAAAAGGCGCAAAAGTTTTATTTGCGCAGTAAAGGAGGAGGCTGAATGAGTGACGAAAGAAAAATTACCAGAGAGGAAAAAAATCTGTTTGAAGATATGACCGGAAAGGAGTTTTCCCGAAGGTCTTTCATGAAATGGGCATCGGCTCTGGCAGGTGCGGCCATTGCAAGCGGCCTTATATGGGATGACAAGCTCGGTCTTTTCAGAGAGGCCAGCGCAGAGGAGAAAATGGCAGGAAAGGGTAAATGGATTTATACGACCTGCCAGATGTGCGGAGGGACGACAGGAATAAAGGTTCATGTCGTTGATGGAAGGGTTGTAAAGATCGAGCCGAACGAATACAATCCGATAGGCGTTGCAAGTATCTCGACGGATTATGCCGAGAAAAAGACCCTCGGCGGAAGGATGTGCCCGAAGGGAAATTCCGGTTCACGCGCTTTATACGACCCGGACAGGCTGAAAAAACCGATGAAGAGGATCGGGCCGAAGGGATCGGGAAAATGGAAGGCGATTTCATGGGATGAGGCCCTCGACGAGGTGGCGAAGAATCTCTTAGCCATACGGGAGAAATACGGTCCCGAGGCCCTTTTCTGGTGCACGGAAGATTCATCTTTTACGGATATGCAGGGAGATTTCAACCTTCTCTATGGCTCTCCCAATTACTCCATGCATTCAAATCTCTGCGATGTTGCAAGGAAGGCATCGTTCAAACTTGTAATGGGAGATGACAGGCCTCTCGCGGATTTTTCGCATGCAAAATATGCCCTTGTTTTCGGATGGAACTTCCTCGGCGCAACAAAGTGGGCGCACCTGCCCGGCATTTGTAACTGGGGCAGGGCGCGGGGAGCAAAATTAGTCTATGTTGATCCATTCTATAACCAGACCGCCGCAAAAGCTGATGAATGGGTCCCCATCAGACCCGGAACAGACGGCGCGTTTGCGCTTGCGTTAGGGCATGAAATTGTGAAAAACAAATGGTATGATGAGGACTTCATCAGGAATTACACAGTGGGTTTTGACAAGTATGCGGAGCTCGTGAAGGATAAAACTCCCGAATGGGCGGAGAAGATTACCTCCGTGCCTGCCGCAACCATAAGGAGAATAGCGAAAGAGCTTGCCTCGACAAAGCCTGCCGTGGTAGATGCGTGGAGCGGTCCCGGACATCATACGAATGCCACTGACGGCGGACGGGCAATCGCTATGCTCCCCGCCCTGCTGGGACAGTATGACAAACCAGGTACTATGATGAGCAGGCAGGCGAAGGGAGGCAAGCGCCGGGCATTTAATGTCGATAAGCCGAAAGCGCTGAGGATCGATGGGCTGGGAACCAAATATCCCTTTGCGCACGTCTCGGGGATATATACCGAGACGAGGGACGCGATGCTGTCAGGCAAGCCCTACCAGATCAGGGCCGGGGTCTTCATGTTCCAGAACTTCGCGATGTCTGTTCCCAACACGAAGAAAAATATCGAAGCCCTGGAGAAACTCGAATATATGGTCGTCTTCGATACGATGATGAGCGAGACCGCGGAACTGGCGGATATCGTGATACCGGGCAGCCATTACCTCGAACGGTGGGAAGTAAATGTGAATTGGGTCACCTTCCCTGCCACGGCCATAAGGCAACCGGCCGTGAAGTCCGTAATAAACGGCATGACCGAACAGGAGTTCATACTCGCGCTTGCGAAGAAAATGGGGTTGAAGGATAAAGACGGCAAGACGCTGCCCGACACATACCCCGAATACATCTCGGACCAGCTCAAGAACGGCCCCATCGGCAAGACGCTGGATGAGATGCTGGCGCTCCCCGGCGCCGTATTTATAGGAGGGGAAACCAATTACGAGAAGTATAAGAAGAGCGGCTTTGCAACCCCTTCAAAGAAGATAGAGTTCTATTCCGAACAGATGGCAAAGAAGGGTTTAAACCCCGTCCCTGACTATGTGGAGCCGGAATACAGACCAACTTCCGAGTTCCCCCTCTACCTTGTTAATTTCAAACAGATCGAGCACACCCATTCAAGGACATTCAACAATGACTGGCTGATGGAGATGAAACCGGATAATCCTCTCCTCATGAACTCTGCGACTGCTGCCGGGCTTGGGCTGAAAGACGGAGATGCCATCTGGATTGAATCTCCTTATGGAAAGGCAAAGGGAACGGTGCAGGTCACAGAGAGGATTCATCCGGAGGTCGTTGCCCTTCAGCACGGGTATGGCCACTGGGGATTCGGCAAGATAGCGAGAGGCGCATTGAATAAGATCAACAGGTGGTCTCCCGCAGGCACTAATGACGGACAGTTCCCTGCCGGGGTGTCCGAGAAGACGTCGGGCATGGCGGTTCATAAAGAAATCGGCGTCAAGATAGTGAAGGCATAGGGGGTGATATAAATGGCAAAGAATCCGAATCAAATGGCATGGCTTTATAACGAGTATAACTGTATCGGCTGCAGGGCATGCGAGGCCGGATGCAAACAGGAATTCGACCTTCCTGTCGGGATCAGGAGGCGAAGGGTGATTATCGAAGAGGAAGGTAAGTATCCCACCCCTGTGGTGAGATACATCTCTATCTCCTGCAACCACTGCGAGGAGCCTGCGTGTATGAAGGCATGTCCTGTCGGGGCATACACAAAGGAAGATAAATTCGGCGTTGTCCTGCATGACCAGGAAAAATGCATAGGCTGCAAACGGTGTATGGCGGCATGTCCCTATGGCGCGCCTCAGTTTGACGAAAAGAAAAAGAAGGTTGATAAATGCAACTTCTGCATCCACAGGTTGAAGGCAGGGCTTCCACCTGCATGCGTAAGGACCTGCATGGGCTATGCTCTTTCGAACGGTCAAATTTCCGATGTCGAAACAGGCAAGGCATTTCCTGATCCTGTATTCAAGAGAAAGATCGTTGACAGACTGCCGGGCTTTGCTGATCCGAAGCTGACAAAACCGTCCATCAAGTTCTCTGATAACAAGTAAAAAGGAGCTTAAGGCGGAGCAGGGACTCCCTGCTCCGCCGCCCCAAAGTCATGATAACGATGACCATGGATTTTTCAGGCACATTGAGTTTATTGAGCAGTATGTATCTTTGCAAACCGACGAGCGAGGCGCTGGCAAGTTGGAAAGCCCTGCTTTCCGGCGATATTCCCGATTATCTGCGGGATGTGAAAAACGCTGTTGATGACATAGACCTCAACTCTGAACAGGAACTGGAAGATTTGCTCTGGGAATATACGAGGCTTTTTGTAGGTCCCTATAAACTGCCCTGCCCGCCGTGGGAGTCCGTCTATACCTCTCCGAAAAAGCTCATGATGCAGGATGCATACAGCGGAGTCCGGCAATTGTACGAAGAAGCCGGGTTGGCAATCAATAGTCCTGATGTAATGGCTGACCATATAGGCATGGAACTGAATTTCCTGGCTGTCCTGTTCCAAAAAATGCATGATGAGCCTGGAAGGAGAAATTACCATACGGATATTATAGAGAGATTTGTGGGTGAGCATGTAATGAAATGGGTGTCCAGGTTTGCTCAGGATATGAAAGAGGCCGCTGATTCCCGCTTTTACAAGGCCCTGGCACAGATAACAAGGGATTTTATTGCTGATATGGCTTAAACAGGGCTTCGGGTGAGCTACCTGTAAAATGCAAAAAAAATTAATAACAAATTTACACCGTTTCAGATTATACTGAAACTATGTATTAGAGTGAGGGGACAGTCCCCAGCGCACAAATTTACACCGTTTCAGATTATACTGAAACTATGTAGCAGGAGTAATGGTTCATGGGTGTTTTGGATTTCGAAAATTTGCTGCAGGAATCGGTCAGGATTCACGGGCATCTCTGCCCCGGGCAGGTACTTGGGGTGAGGATGGCCATGCTCGGGCTTGGGGAGGCTGGTATCCATGATCCGAAAGGCAAAGACAGAAAGGGCCTTATCGTTTTCGTCGAAATGGACAGATGCGCGACAGATGCGATACAGTCCGTTACGGGATGCAGCCTTGGCCACAGGTCAATGAAGTTTATTGATTACGGCAAAATGGCTGTGACCTTTTTGAATCTTAAGACGGGCAAGGCGGTAAGGGTCGTTGCAAAGGAAGAGGCGAGGGAAAAGGCAAAAGGGTATTTCCCCGAGATCGGGAATAAATATACAGCACAGCTTGAGGCGTATAAGATAATGCCCGATAAAGAGCTCTTCGATCTCATGGATGTCGAAGTCGAACTGAAAGAGGAGGATATGCCCGGCAGGCCCTTGAGGAGAGTCAGATGTGATGTATGCGGAGAGCATGTCCAGGATATGAGAGAGGTTCGCAGAAACGGGCAGGTTTTGTGCAGGGCGTGTGCGGATGAAGGATATTACAAAGTGATTAGCGTTAGTGATTAAAGCGTCGGGTATCGGTGTATAGTGTCAGAAAAGTTCCTTAAACTGACACTCAGCACAGACACCGGCACTGATACTGCTGCCACTATTCACTTTTTATTTGACGTACGTTATGCAAAAATGTCATAACGAAGACGGATGAGCATGATGCCCTTGGAAATAGGTGAATATGGACATTAAATCCAAACTCTGGATCGAGATTGACGGCGAACCTGTATTCGGCAGGGGGAGAAGTATGTTGCTCAAGGCCATTGACAGGCACGGCTCTATAAGCAGGGCTGCAAAAGAGATAAATATCTCATACAGGAGGGCATGGAGCTATATAAAGGCAATGGAGGAGAGGCTCGGTATAAAGCTGGTTGAGCGCCAGAGCGGCGGAAAAGACGGCGGCGGAGCAGTCCTGACACAAGATGCGAGGGACTTCCTGAAGAAGTATGAATTAATGGAAGAGGGCATAAGAGATATGGTAGATAAAAGGTTTAAAGGTTTATTCGGCAAATGAAATCCCCTGATTAGGGACTATACAGCATGCAGTGAGGAGGCATTTATTATGTGCGATATTCAGAATAAGGTATCTTCTGGAAGAGTCGGGACAATAACTGTTCCGGTGACCGAGGCGATCGGGATGGTGCTGGCACATGATATAACAGAAGTGCGCACAGGAGAATTTAAAGGAAGGGCTTTTAGAAAGGGACACGTTATCAGAGAAGAGGATATAGGCCATCTTCAGAAGCTCGGTAAGGAGCGCTTGTTTGTTTTAAATATCGCCATGGATGAAATGCATGAGGATGACGCGGCTTTTGCCCTGGCTAACGCCCTTATGGGAGAAGGTGTCGAGGCAGAAGGTGAACCCAAAGAAGGCAAGATAAATATCATTGCATGCAGGAACGGGCTCTTAAAAGTCAATAAACAGTCGCTTGCCCAATTTAACATGCTCGGTGATGTGATGTGCGCAACCCTTCATGAACATACGGTCGTCAAAAGAGGACAGGTTGTTGCCGGAACAAGGGCGATACCGCTCGTGGTTAAGCAGAATACAGTTGAGCATGCGGCAGCTATCGCGGGGAGTTGCGGAAAGATCATAGAGGTCAGGGAAATGAGGGGGCCTAAAACGGGGGTGGTCATCACGGGCAATGAGGTTTATTACGGCAGAATAAAGGACGCCTTCGCTCCTGTGATTAAAAGAAAAATAGAGGAATTGGACGGCGAAATCATCGGAACGTATTATGCACCTGACAATGAAGAGTTTATCGAGGCACGGCTGAGAGAGTTGGTAGAGGCAGGCGCGGACCTGCTCATTACAACAGGGGGCATGTCCGTCGACCCTGATGATGTAACGAGATTCGCAATAAAGCGCCTTGGCGCATCCGACATCACCTACGGCTCTCCGGTGCTGCCGGGATCGATGTTCCTGATAGCGTACCTCAACAGCAGTAACGGGTTAAAAGATAAAAAAGACACAGAAGACTTGTCACTCGTTACTCGTCACTCGTCACTGCCTTCAGACTCGTCACCCATCCCCATCATCGGCATTCCTGCCTGCGGGATGTACCATAAAACAACCGTGTTCGATTTAATACTCCCGCGCGTGCTTGCAGGAGAAAATATAGGCAGGAGAGAGCTTGCTGAGCTCGGGCATGGAGGCTTGTGCCTGAACTGCAAGGAATGCAGATATCCGGTATGCCCGTTCGGGAAGTAGATTTAGTGGAATGAAGCATGAAGGAAAACCTTGCTGGTAAAATACTACTTGCACTTTCTATTTTTTTAGTCTGGGGTTGTGGTGATAAAGAGGTTTCCAAAAAGATCAGTCTCTATAAAAGATCTCCTGTTACAGAGAATCGCGTAAAGCACACAGAGGTCGGTTCGTTAAAATTCGGCTTTGACCTCAGGCTCGGCCCAAAAGATGATGTCAAGATATACCTCCCCTTTCTTCGTTATCTTGAGCAAAACACAGGGAATAGGTTTTCTCTAAGGTTTACCGAGAAGTATGAAGATACCGTAGAAAACCTCGGAAAGGGAATTGTCCATTTTGCAGCACTCGGACCTGCCAGTTGTGTCATCGCAAAAGAGAAATACGGCGCGGGATGTCTTGTTATGGGTCTTAATTCAGAAGGGGAACCCGAATACCGTGCAGTAATATTTACGAGGAGAGACAGTCCTTTGAGAGATATTAAAGATTTGAAAGGTAAGGCCCTTGCCCTTGGAGACAAGTATTCAACACAGGGACATATCATTCCGCGTAAGATGCTCGAAGATGCAGGCATTTCTCTCAAGGATTTGAAAAGCTACGTGTTTACCGGTTCTCATGCCAACACGGCAAGGGCGGTTTTAAACAGAGAATACGATGCAGGAGCCATACAGGACAGCCTTGCAAAACGGCTGTCAGCAGAAGGGAAGATTAAGATCATTGCCATATCAAAGCCCTATCCGAGCAGCCTCATATGCTATGACAAAAATGTGCATTCACCCATAATAAAAAATATGAAAACTGCTCTGCTGTCTTTTGATCCAAAGGGTAAACACGCGGACATGCTTGTGGACTGGAATAAAACAGAAATGCCCAATGGATTTACAGAATACAGGGAGTCATCCTTGAAAGAGATAGAACAGCTTGTCAGAAAATACGGCCTTTACTAAATGAAACTCTGGATAAAAATAGCACTGCTTAATGTCTTCATTGTTGTCAGTCTGGGTATATTAATCGGTTTTGCCACAAGAAGCGTGGTAATCAGTTCCATGCGAACAGAGCTGACGAGGCAGGGCGAATCTATGGCAAGAAACCTCTCCGATAGGATTGCTGATTCCATACTGCTGGATGACTTATACAAAGTCCATGAGGCAATAAAGGATGTCCTTGAAAAAGAGAAGGATGTAGAATATATCTTTGTCACGGATAAAAATGGTGAGATATTTACCCATACTTTCAATAACGGGTCTCCTCCTGATTTGTTAAGATGGAATTCCTTTGGTATTGATAAACTGTCGTCTATCCAACTCCTTGCGACAGAGAAAGGGCTCATAAGGGATGTAGGGGTAAGGATCTTCGGAGGGATGAATCCCGAACTTCATATCGGCATAAGGGAGGAGAGGATTAGACAGACTTTAAACAGGATCAGAAATCTCATTATAACGCTGACAATAGTTGTTACTATGGTCGGCTCTGTTTTAGCGTTCTCTTTAAGCAGGCTCACAACAAAGCCACTTTATGCACTCATGGAATTTACCCATGACCTTTCAAGGGGTGAATTCGGCAGAAAGATTGATATAAAGTCAAAAGATGAAGTTGGAGAGCTTTCCATGACCTTCAATAATCTTTCATATGAGCTCGATCTATATAGAAAGAAAATGGAGGGGTCCTACAAACAGATGTTAAGGACAGAAAAATTAACCGCACTGGGAACGCTCTCTGCAGGGCTCGCCCATGAGATCAGAAATCCCCTTACTTCCATAAAGGTACTGTTTCAGGCATTCAAGGATAATCCGTCGCTGACAAAAGAAGATATGCAAGTAGTGCTTTCAGCAACAGAACAGATGGATGACCTGCTGACAAGGTTTCTCAGGTTTGCAAGGAGCGATGAATTTAATCTGTCCGATGTATACATTAATTCCTTGATTAAACAGGTCATAAACCTCGCTCGATTCCAGATTAAAAATCAATCAATAAACGTAAATCTTGATCTCAAAAAACTGCCTCCTGTAAAAGCTGACAGGGCAATGATCCAGCAGGCTGTCCTGAATCTTGTGCTTAATGCCATTGAGGCTATGCCTGATGGTGGTACACTTATTGTATCCAGCAAGCTGGGGAATGGACATGCGGTTGTCGCTGTTCAGGATGCGGGTGGCGGTATCCCTGGAGATATAAAGGATAAAATCTTTGATCCTTTCTTTACAACAAAGAGTGATGGAACAGGCCTCGGACTTTCCATTGTGTATAATATTGTAAGTCTCCATAACGGAGAGATCAGTTTTGAAAGCAATGGCAAAGGGACGACCTTTAATCTGAAGATACCTTTAAATGTATGAATAAGATACTTGTTGTTGACGACCAAAAGACCGTCTGCTATTCCCTCCGGAGATTTCTCCAATCAGAAGGCTATGATGTGCTTACAGCCACAAGCGGTGAAGATGCATTGTCAGTTTTAAATGATGTAAAGCCCGACCTTGTGATAATGGATGTAAGGATGCCTGGGATGGATGGTCTTGAGGTTCTACAAAAGATAAAAGAATCTCATCCAAAGATCCAGGTGATAATGATGACGGCCTTCAGCACCACTGAAAAGGCGATCTACGCTATAAAATTAGGCGCATACGATTATCTCGCCAAGCCCTTTGACAACGATGAATTACTTATCCGCGTTAAGGATGCTATCAAAACAAGAGAGCTGATGGAAGAGGTGGTCACCTTTGATGAGGTGAAAGATTATAGAGGTGGTGAAAGAATTATAGGAAAAAGTTCTCAAATGCTCGATATTTACAAGCAGATCGGAAGGGTGGCGCCGACAGATGCAACTGTTCTTATAAGGGGAGAAAGCGGCGCCGGCAAGGAGCTGATTGCAAGGGCGATTTATCATTACAGTAACAGGGCGGACAAACCCTTTCTCGCAATTAATTGCTCTGCCATTCCAGAACAACTCCTTGAGTCCGAGCTTTTTGGCTATGAGCGTGGAGCCTTTACCGGCGCTGATTCTAAACGCATAGGGAAATTTGAACAATGCAGCGGAGGAACTTTATTCCTTGATGAAATTGGAGATATGCCTCTACCTTTGCAGGCAAAGGTCTTACGGGTATTACAGGATGGACGATTCCAGAGACTGGGAGGCGCAGAGACGGTAGAGACTGATGTAAGGATAATTGCTGCGACAAATAAGAACCTTGAGGAGATGGGTAAAAGCGGCGCTTTCAGAGAAGACCTTTATTATCGTATAAATGTGGTCACCATTAATGTCTCGCCTCTAAGAGAGAGAAAAGAAGATATCAAAGAGCTTGTCCATTACTTTATCCAGAAGTACAACAGGAAACTCGGCAAAAAAATAAAGGGCATCACATCCGAGGCATTAAAGAGCTTAGAGGAGCAGCCATGGTATGGGAATGTCAGGGAACTGGAAAATGTTATTCAAAAGACAATGGTTTTCTGTAGCAGTGATTACCTATCCTCAGAATGCTGCGAAACCCTGCGTCTTCAGAAAATGAGCTGCGCCTCCCTGGAAGAGGCAATACAGAATCTTGTGGATATGGCATTCAGAGACGGCTGCCATGAGAGATTTCAGAACATCGTCAGCACTCTCGAGAAAAACATGGTCAAAAGGGCGATGGAACTTACAAAGGGCAATCAGGTTCATGCAGCAAGGCTTCTTGGAATATCCAGAAACACTCTCAGGAAAAAGTCGGAAGATACGCTTTAAAGCTGTTCAACTTCTGCACACCTGCCAAATCATTGAACACCACTTCAAATAAATACCCTTAATTTTAAACAAGTTTTTAATGGCACGCTGATTGCTTTTATCTTCTCAAAATCTTTTTTGAAAGGAGGATGGATTATGTCCAAAAAGTATGCATTGCTTGTCGATCTGAGAAAGTGCGTCGGCTGCACGTCTTGCCAGGTAAGCTGCAAGATGGAAAATGCAGCGCCTATGGGCCGGTTCAGGTCGAGGGTGGATATAGCCGACACAGGCGAATATCCAAAGGCAAAGAGGTATTTTTTCCCGAAGCTGTGTAATAACTGTGAGGAGCCGCCGTGTATCCTGCCGTGTCCTGTGAAAGGAGCTACTTACAAAAGGGAAGACGGTGTTGTCATGGTGAACAGGGATTTATGCATCGGCTGCGGAAGGTGCGTTGCCGCCTGTCCTTATGGTGCAAGGTTTATGCATCCGCATATCCCTGTAAAGAATGATCCCTCAAAGTACGCAAAGGATGTCTCTGAGGTGAAGGGCAAGAGGGCAAAGGATCTAAGGGTTGTTGACAAATGCGATTATTGCAGCCGCAGGCTCGCCGAAGGCATTGAAGAGCCTGCGTGTGTCAGGAACTGCGTGGGGAAGGCGCGTTTCTTCGGTGATTTGAACAACCCTGATAGTGATGTCTCAAAGCTCATGGCATCTGTAAAGACGGAGAAATGGCATCCCGATTACGGTACTCAGCCAAAGACCACTTATATCGCTCCGGATAAAGAGGTCTTTGATGCGGCTGACGGCCCGGTAAATAAATAATCCAACAGATGGGAGGTGTAAATATGCAGGTATCGAGAAGGGTATTTTTAAAATATGCCGGGGCATTGGCAGGAGTAGCAGCGTTGGACAATGCAGGACTTTTATCTCTAAAAAGACTTTCTCCTGCTGAGGCAGAGGCAATGCAGAAAGCGATGGGTAAATATGAGGTGAGATATACCGCTGATTGTATGTGTCCGTCAGAGTGCGGTCTTGAGATGTGGGTGAAGGACGG
Source organism: Nitrospirota bacterium (assembly GCA_023476565.1). Lineage (GTDB taxonomy): Bacteria > Nitrospirota > Thermodesulfovibrionia > Thermodesulfovibrionales > Dissulfurispiraceae > JAMCVZ01. Next base: position 62,321 of record JAMCVZ010000006.1, on the reverse strand, counting down.
CAAAATAGCGAAAATTTACGGCAATAAAGCCGTGCCCATGAATGACGGCACAGCCTGTGCAAAAGGCGCTTCAGGCCAACAATTGGTCTATTCCCCCTACAGGCTGAAGTACCCGATGATAAGGGTCGGAAAGCGGGGAGAGGGAAAGTTCAAACGTGTGACATGGGATGAGGCCATTGATCACATCGGGAGAAAACTGGCGGACATAAAGAAAAAGCACGGAGCGGAATCTGTCATTTTGGACTGCGGAGACGTTACTGACAGGGATCAGTATTGGAGGCTCTTCTTTGCCTTTGGCACGCCAAATTGTGTTGAGCATGGCTCTTTATGTGATGTTCCAAGAAGGCACGGTCCCAAATTAATGGTAGGCGGCAAAAGGTGGGAGCCCGATGTCATGCGGCCCCAGCTCGTAAGGCAGCCTGACGGCTCTCTGAAGAAAGACCACACCTACAAAACAAAGCTCATCGTCTATAACGGCTGGAACCCCTTTGTTGCAACAAGGATATTCTATGAACAGAGAGGGACTGTCGGCGCAAAGGTTGAAAACGGGTGCAAGGTGGTAGTTATCGATCCGGCCTACTCAAATACTGCAACAGCAGCGGACATATGGCTTTCTCCACGGGCAGGCACGGACGGGGACCTCTTTGCTGCAATGCTCAGATACATACTTGAGCACGATAATCCTGATGACCCTGACAGGAGATACATTGACTGGAACATGAAGAAATATGTTATGGGCTGGGATGAGTTCATGGATGCCTTCAAGTCGTGGTGGCAGAAGAAAGACCCGGTTAATGGATTGAGCTACTTCAGCCTTGATTGGGCTGCGGACAGAACCGGCCTTTCAAAAAAGCAGATTGAAGATCTTGCCCACATGTTCGGAATAACAAAGCCGGCAGCCCTTGTCTGGGGCATGCAGTCGCCGGGACACCATTACAACGGTTACTGTTGCTCGATCATCGGCGTCGCCCTTAATGTAATAACCGGTAACTTTGACGTACCCGGCGGTGTGATAGACACAGAGCTTGTAAAGTCAGACAAGGGAGGTTCTGCAACAGGCAAGCAGTTCAAGTCAAGAAAGGTAAAGAGGATTATAAACGGCAAAGAGGTTGAGGGTGAAGTAGAACACCTTCACAAAGACTCCTTTGGCAGCAAATATCCCGCAGCATGGGATGATGTGGTAGCTGATTATCCTGATGTGATAATGAACGGCATTGAGCTTAAATATGGGCCGTTCAGGGGGCACAATTATCCTATGAAAGCTTATATTCTGAGGACAGGGAATTCGTTGCTGACCGGCTCTGCTCCATGGAAATGGGAAAAGGCTATCACGGCAAAAGACGCCTCAGGTAATTACAAGCTTGAGCTCTTTGTGTTTATAGACAGCCTCAACCTCGAAAGCGCCCTCTACGCGGACGTGATTCTCCCGGAGGCGAGCTATGCGGAGAGACAGAGCCTGAGCGACATTTACCCATCCCATCAGGTGATATACAACAGGGATGCGGTAATAAAACCCCTCCATGAGTCTAAAAAACCAACTGATATTATGAAGCTGCTCGCAAAGAAGCTGAATGAGCTTGGAGACAGCGACATTAAGGCATCCGACTTCTGGGAAAAGTATAAAACAGAAGAGGATTTCGTCAACGAGATGCTCGCTGTAGCGCCGGGCAGGGTTAACGTAGGAACTCCGCTGCCCTACCCGAGATATCCCGAAGGCTATAAACTCATCGGCACACCGGACTCTCTTGAAAAGGGCGAGGTCACCATTGACGACAAGAGCAAGGTCGTAAAAGGGAAGCCTGTCACCGTTGAGTGGCTGAGGAACAACAACGGCGTTGCCATCTGGCCCATGAGCTGGTACAGGTATAAAAAGCACAATGCGGACGAGCCGAACAAGGCATTCCCCAATACCTCCACAAAGCTCATTGAATTCAAGTTTGACTGGACGGACGGAGGAAAGCGTTACGGAGGCTATAAGTCCTATAACGAGAAGATCGAAAAGGCAGGAGGCGAAGTGCCGCTCGGCTTGAAGGAGATAGGGTTCAGCAAATTCCCGTCAACCTTTTTCTGGTTTGAAACGAAGTGGAACCCCTACACAAATCCGGAATATAAAAAATATGCAAAGGATTATCCCTTCCAGCTTATCTGCGGTCGTGTCCACCACGCCATGAGCGGCACGCAGATGATACCCTGGCTTGGAGAGATCAAGGCAGAGGGTACCTGGCAGCCCATGAACAAGGAGTTCGAGGCGGAAGTGCCTGAAGCCATGCCCATGGGTGTCGAGCCCATGAAAACGATGAAGATGAAGTTCAAGGCGAATACCTATTCCGTCGGCACCATATGGATGAACACGGATGATGCGAAGAAACTGGGGATTAAAAACGGTGATATGGTGGCTGTGGAAAACCCGCTCGGCAAATCTACGAAGGGCAAGGTATTTGCCTCCGGGGGAATAAGGCCGGGTGTCATTAAAATAGGCTTTGCAACAGGCGGAAGGTTCAGCCCCGGCATGGGCCCTGCGTATAAGACTAAGGATTATACGCCGAGCCACAACGACCTTGTAGACCCTGATGTATTAAGCCCTATAATGGGGTTCCCCGGCTATGCGGATATGATTGTAAGGGTGAAGAAAGCATAGATAGTAAGGGTCACGCATCAGTCTTGTCATTGCGAGCCAAAGGCGAAGCAATCTCTAAGTAAGGGGGATTGCTTTGTCGCTCCGCTCCTTGCAATGACATATTGAGAAGTTTGCCAAAAATAATTTTGATTTAGAACTAAGAGGTGACAATGATAGACGAACTAAAAGAAGAACTTTACATATATAACCTTTTGAGGCAGCTGTTTTTAAATGAGCCGTCAAAGGAGCTTATTGAGGGCATTGGAAAGATTGACGTCCATCCGGAAATAGATGAAAATAATCCCCCCAGCCCCCCTTTATTAAAGGGGTGTGAGGGGGGATTATCAGGTGAAATATCTTATGGATTAAACTTAATAGTAGACTCGGTAAAGAAAAATAAACACAGGCTTGATGAATGGATGGAGGAGCTTGCCATCGAATATACCCGTTTATTCATAGGTCCAAAAAATCCACCGGCAATACCTTATGCCTCCTTTTATCTTTCTGAATCCCGTTCATTGATGACCGGGGAGACTATTGACGTCAGAAAAAGATACCTTGAGGCAGGCATGGCGGTCAAAGAGCTTTACAGTATCCCTGACGACCATATCGGCATAGAGCTTGAGTTCGTTTATTATCTGGCCCAAAGGATAATTGAATTGTTTGAACAGGGAGACCGCCGGGAGGCATCAAGGCTCTTTGAGATAAGAAGCGACTTTCTAAGTGAACACATGGTATTATGGTTGCCTTTTTTTGTAGATAAGATCGTAAATTTCGCGCAAGAGGACTTCTACAGAGGTGCTGCGTTTGTTCTCAGTGGAGTCATTTCTTAAGTGGCTCGATTTGACATAAAGGGGTATTTTTGATATTCTCTTTAACAATGAGCAAACGGTTACGGCAAGTGAGAAGCAAGAAACGGGAAGGGGGTAATAATAAGGATAGGAAAATCCATTTCATTACAGCTTTTATTTTTTGTTTTTCCTTTCTTGCCTCTTATCTCTCACTTCCTGCTTATGCCTTCGATATAAAGGGATTGCAGCCGCTCCCGCCCTACGGGGTCTTTTCTACTTTCAGCGCCGAAAGTCTTAAACAAAATAAAATCGGGTTAGGCTTGGGCTTCGAAAAATCCTATGGGCCTAACTTTAACCGGACCATTTTTCAGTTCGCCTACGGACTTCATGACAGGTTTGAACTGAATATGACGCTCCCCTATGTGTTAGGATGGCAGAACAGGGTTGACGGGTTCGAGGATGTAAGTTTCGGCATCAAGCACAGGATTATGGATGAGGGAACGGTTGTCCCTGCAGTTGCATATATCCTGACGGTATCTCCGCCCTCGGGCAAAGATGAATTCTCGACCGACGGCGGGCTCGGAGGGGGGTTAGTGCTTACCAAGAAGGTCGGCCCTTTCAAAGGACATCTCAACGCATTGTATTCAAGTCCTCAGAAAGAGGGCCTTAAAGATGAATACCTGTTAAACATCGGGACGGAATTGGCTGTAGCACACAACTCGAAAGTGCTTGCCGAGCTTGCGGGAAGAAAGAATTATTTCAAGAACAAAATAGACCTCTTGGAATGGAGGCTTGGATACAGGATCGCAACAACCGATTATCTTTATACCACTATAGGGGTGGGCTTTGATATCAAAAACAGAAATCCTGATTACAGGCTGCTGTTCTCCGTCAGCGTTATCCTCCCCAGGGAGAAGAGGAAGATGCAGAGAATGTATGAAGAATAGTTTATGTTATAATTAAAGAACGTATGTTTGACCTGGGAATACAGGAACTCATAGTAATATTTGTCGTTGCTCTCCTTGTTTTCGGTCCCAAGAGATTACCCGAACTGGGAAGGTCACTCGGAAAAGGAATCGCTGAACTGAAAAGGGCCATGCAGGGCGTGCGCGAGCAAATGGACGCTGAATTGCATGAAATAAAGCAGCCGGTAACACAGGAACCCGAAAAAGAAAACAAAGAGAATGAAAATAAAGGCATAACAACGGATAATGCATATACACATGAGCCAGCCAAAGAAGAGGGAAACAGGGATCCCGGAAAAGACAAATCCTAGAAAACTGCAGGGCACCAAAGGGGCATAACTGATGGAAGACGAAAAATTGCCCCTTACCGCACATCTCGGCGAACTGAGGAAAAGGATCATCATATCGCTGGCCGCACTGCTCGCCACCTTTGCCGTTGCCTTCAACTTTTCAGAAGATATCTTCAGGGCCATCCTGTTCCCTGTTAAGTACAGCCTCGACTTCTCCGTAACAAAAATGTACGTACGGTTTGTGCCTCATGACAAGCTCCAGAATACAAAGCTGGTATTTCTGGCCCCTGCCGAGGCCTTCTGGATGAACATCAAAGTTGCGCTTGTCGCCGGCCTGATACTCGCGCTTCCGGTCATATTCCAGCAGCTTTGGAAGTTTATTTCTCCGGGGCTCCTCGCAAAAGAGAGGAGATATGTGCTCCCGTTCATTTTCGTGACAACGGCGCTCTTTATTGCAGGGGCCGCTTTCTGCTTCTTTATAGTGCTGCCTTTCGCGCTGAGTTTTCTCCTCACTTACAAAGTCGGCGATTTCCTGATGCCCATGCTTTCCGTTGGGCAGTACGTTGACTTTTGCCTTAAATTCATTCTCGCCTTCGGGGTGATATTCGAGCTGCCCGTCATTATTGTCTTTCTTGTGAAGGTAGGCATAGTTACTCCTCAAACACTCGCCAGGAACAGAAAGTACGCTGTTTTAGTAGCGTTCATATTAGGCGCTATCCTGACCCCTACCCCCGACGCGTTCAACCAGACTTTAATGGCTGTTCCCATCATGGTACTCTACGAAATAGGCATATGGTTTTCGTATTTGTTCGTAAAAAAGAAGACCGAAATCTCTGAAGTCTGACGGGGCCGGAGCGCTATGGCAGAACAGGTAAAGAGGAACTTCAAGGCGATTGCTGCCGATATATCGGAAGGTTTTCTTGCGGTAAACCCGATTTTTCTGAAACCCTTCAATGAGAATGCCCTCAAAGTCCTTTACCTTACCGTTGAGCGCAGGCATACCGAGATCCGTGCAGAAGCCTTCCCGTACAACAATCCCGAGCTGATCAGGAAGAGAAACCTGAAGCTGCAACGCCTTCATACGGCTTTGACCGTTATAAAAAACTTTGCCCGCGAAAAGAAGTTCGCCCTCCGATAGTGTAGCGTGGAGTGAGGGGACAGTCCCTATTCTACGACTCCGTCCGTGGTAAACCACCTACTGTTGGTAAATAGGGACAGTCCCCAGCGCACGATACGAAGCAATCTCACGGCAAGATTCTTCGCTTCGCTGCCGAATGACAGACTTATTCCATGTATTTCTGAAACACCACACTATCCCTGAGCACAGCTTACACTTTGGATATCGGTGTCATATTCGGCTAAGTGCCTGTCATGGGCGAGGGGGATTCCCTGTCAGCCTTTTGTATCTCAATCACCAGATATCTTGCTGCGATCCCGTTAATCGCTCCGGTCAGGGTCCCGGCTGCGATCAAGACAGGGGCTACAAGTATAATCGCATCTATCCTTTGTATAAAAAACAGGTAGGCAATAAAGAGCTGCGCTGTATTATGAAAGAGGGCGCCTATAAGGCTCAAGCCCAGGGGACTGAAGAGCCCCGGGAAGAGCGTTATAACTATCCCCATGGAAAATGCCCCGGCCAGCCCGCCGCCGAGGCTCAAAAAGAACGCCGGACCCAAAAAAGTGCCGAGAAACAAAGAACCGAGCACTACCCTTATCAAGGTGACCATAAGGGCCGGTTTCATTCCGTATTGATAGAGGGTAACGAGGGTCACTATGTTAGACAGGCCCAGTCTCAGCCAAGGGATGGGAGACGGGATCAGGGTTTCAAAGCCGTGGAGGGCAAGGGCATAAGAGGAGAGCAAGGCGACGCGGTACTTATCCTGTGATTCCATCTATATCTTCATGCTTTTTATTTGCTTTGCCGGTTATGCTCACGATAACCCTGTTGGGCAGGCATATGATTGCCCCGCTCCTGACCCACCCCTCGTGTACGCATATTTTATTGTTGCAGGGCGATTCTTTTATCCTTACCCTGCTGTCCCTGATTTCCACAACGGTAGTGCCCAGAGGCCCGTTGACCTCAACCGTTTTATTTATATGGATTGGAAGAGTATAAAGCAATTTCCCTGCAGCTTCTATCCGGATATCGGAGCCCTCAGGCATTACTTCTTTTATAAAGATAAAACTGTAAACCGATAAAAAAACAAGGAGCAGCAGTAGCACCTTGTCGCCGAAAGTTGTATTATGGTTTGTTCCCTTTGACCTCAATTTTCCCCTTTATTCCTTCTGTCATAAGGATATTCCCGTCGCTGTCGACGATAATGCCGTCAAAACCCATTTTTTTAAGTATTTCCATTCCCCTGCGGGGACCGAGCACAAAAACCCCGGTGGAAAAGGCATCGGTAAACACCCCCTCTTTTGTTATTACGCTTACGCTCCGGCATCCATAAGCAGGACGGCCTGTTTTCGGATCGAGGATATGGTGATAGCGTATGCCGTTTTTTATAAAATACCTTTCATAGTCGCCGGATGTCGATATTGCCTGATCAGAAAGTCGTATAACTGCAAGGATTTCGTCATCATCGCCGGTTTGTCTCGGGTTCTTTATCCCTATGTTCCACGCGGATCCGTCAGGCCTTGTTCCGAAGGTCCTTATATCGCCGGCTGCAGCAACGATCCCTGATTTTATCCCGCTGTTTTTCAAGACCTCGGCCGCCCTGTCCGCGGCATAGCCCTTGGCAATCCCCCCGAGATCGATCATCATTCCCTTCTTTTTCAGAAAGACGGTGGAATTCTTCCTGTCGATTACAACATTTTTATAGCTTACGAGTTTCAACTTCTCTTTTAGTGCGTCCTCTTCGGGCATTGTTTTCGTGTGAAAGTCCCAGAGGGATGACACAGGTCCAATGCTGATGTCAAAGGCGCCTTCTGTCTTGTCGGCCACGTGAAGCGCTCTCTCTATGACGTCAAGCGTTTCTTTAGAGACCGTTACAGGCATTGATCCTGCGGATTTATTTATCAGCGTGACCTCACTGTCGCCGGCAAAAAAATTCAAGAGCTTCCCGAGCTTGTCAATTTCCCTGAATGCCTTATCAACGGCTGCTTTTGCAACGGTATCCGAAGAGGAGGATACGGTGATGGTGACGAGGGTATCCATGGTAATCCTGCTTTCCTTATAGATACTCTCTTTGCCCGGATTACATGATGACAACGCGCATATGGCTAAGGCAATGAATACTATAAAGGTTTTTTTCATCGAAAAGAGAGCGCCTTCCATCAGATATCTTAACACAGGTATCCCCCCGGGAGTCACGGTACGAGGTGCTCATGCAAACGCAATTGCTGCCCGAAGAGAATACAGACAATTATGAGGACCATTGCTTTGCGGCTGTATTATGTTTAAATTGTATAAAAAATAATCATAATGATTAAAAAATAGCCCAAAGATACGCCTTAAAGGGTTTTTTTGTGCCTCATGCGGCATGGCATATGGCTTGCTTTAGTCTCGGCAATTCAAAATTGCGGAATCTTAGGTCAGGAGTGTGGACGGCTATGGAAGGAGTAAAGATATACGGGCTTTGTCTGGAAAGACTGAGATACCAGATAAACAATGCAAAGAACAGAATAAAGGATAAGACATGGCGGTATGATGACCGGGTCTTGCTGGAATGTTACAACACCGGGGAACCGGACGATATTATTGATATCCTCGAGCTTTATGATGTGGAAGAGAATACGTATGAACAGGTCAGGGAGAAACTCGAAGATCTGGCATATACAGTCTCAGCACTAACACGGGAAATCTTACTGTTCGACTACACTCATGAGGGTCACCTGGGTCTTTATCTGGTTTTAAAAGGGGAAGGCATCAATTCCCTGCGTGTGCCGGTTTGCAAGAATTCTGCGGAAAGTACCTACGGATAAACAGGAAGATGAGACGGCCCTCTATGGCCCAGAAAGAGTACGGTCACTCACACCGTTTCAGGAACAGCCAAAGTTTCTCCCCCGAGCTGCCTTCCCCTTGTATTGAGGGGAAGGTTTTTTTATCGTCAGGGACGATTTTTTTCACTAGAGCTTCCTGGCCAGGAATTCCCCGGTGTATGATTTCTTGTTTTTTGCCACTTCTTCAGGGGTCCCTGTGGCGACAATCCTTCCTCCCTCATCCCCTCCCTCGGGACCGAGGTCGATAATGTAGTCTGCCGACCTGATCACATCAATATCATGCTCGATCACCACAACGCTGTTCCCCAGATCAACCAGCCTGTTTATGACGTTCAGGAGTTTCTGTATATCGACAAAGTGAAGCCCTGTCGTCGGTTCGTCCAGGATGTATATGGTATTGCCCGTGGCTTTTTTGCCCAACTCCTTTGCAAGCCGCAATCTCTGGGATTCGCCCCCGGATAATGTGGTTGCAGGCTGCCCGAGCTTTAAATAGCCCATCCCTATGTCTTCGAGGACGTCGAGGCGTTGCTTCAGGGGGGGGATGGCGCTGAAGAAATCAAGGGCCTCGGATATGGTCATCTCGAGCACATCGGCGATATTTTTGCTTTTGTAATAAACATCGAGGGTTTCCTTGTTGTAGCGTTTGCCTTTGCATACATCGCAGGTGACATACACATCAGGAAGAAAGTGCATTTCTATTTTTCTGAGCCCGTCTCCCTGGCAGGCCTCGCATCTGCCCCCCGACAGGTTAAAGCTGAATCTCGAGGCCATATATCCCCTTACGCGAGACTCGGAAAGCTGCGAAAAGAGGTCTCTTATGAAACTGAAGACCCCTGTATACGTTGCCGGATTCGAACGCGGCGTTCTTCCAAGGGGCGATTGGTCCACGCATATCGCCTTGTCGATCTTTTCGAGGTTGGCTATCTGTTTGAATTTCCCGGGTATGACAGCGCTGTTGTTGAGGCGCTTTGCCAGCGCCTTGTACAGGATCTCATACACTAAAGTGCTTTTCCCCGAACCCGAAACGCCTGTTATGCACACAAATACGCCGAGGGGAAGGGAAACATCGATGTTCTTCAGGTTAAATTCAGATGCCCCTGTGATATCGAGAAAGTCCTTCGGTTTCCTCCTGTTCTTGAGCGAAGGGACGGTAAGATCACCGTTCAGGAATTTACCGGTTATTGATGAGCTGTTCGCTTGTATTTCCTCGGGAGTTCCGGCAGCCATGACCCACCCCCCGTTTTTGCCCGCACCGGGGCCTATATCGATAATATAATCGGCCCATCTTATGGTCTCCTCGTCATGCTCTACGATAACCACCGTATTGCCGGCGTCCCTTATGGCGGCAAGGTTGTCGAGGAGCTTGGAGCAGTCGCGCGGATGCAATCCTATGCTCGGCTCATCTAAAATGTAGAGGACCCCGGTAAAGGACGAGCCGAGCTGGGTCGCCAGCCTGATCCTCTGGGCCTCACCGCCGGAAAGGGTGAGTGAGGGCCGGTCAAGGGTCAGATAGCCGAGCCCGACCTTTTTGAGGAACGAGATCCTGTCCTTTACTTCTTTAAGCACCCTGCTTGCTATTATGCCCTCCCGTTCTGAAAGCACGAGACCGTTGATAAAGTTTTCGGCGCCCTCAACCGACATCCTGGAGAATTCGCCGATATTGATATCATTGATCTTGACGCTCAGGGCCTCTTTCTTCAATCTCATCCCGTCGCAAGCCTTACAGGGTGAAAGATGGGTAAGCTCCTTTATGTAGAAGCCTTCCGCTTCCATGGATGCACCGTTGTTGGATTCCTCGTCTATCCCCTCGAACCCCATTCCGTTGCATTTCGGACAGGCGCCGTATTTGCTGTTGAAAGAGAACAACCTTGGTTCTATCTCCGCGTAGCTGATTCCGCAATTCGGGCAGGCGAGGGTCCTGCTGAAGGGAATATCCCTGTTCTCATCAACCAGGTTTATTACCACGGTATCGGCATATTTAAGCGTGGTGTCGATGGCCTGTTTTACCTGCCTCTCGATGCCGTGTTTTATGATAAACCTGTCGATCACTATCTCTATGGTATGTTTCTGCTGTTTCTTCAGGGTGATATCCTGGGTCAATTCCACCATTTTCCCGTCGATCCTTGCCCTTACGAAGCCATCCATCCTCATCTGATGGAGTTCCTTCTTGTATTCGCCTTTTCTTCCCCTGATAGTCGGCGCGAGCACCTGGACCCTTGTTCCTATAGGAAGGGATGAGACGGCCCTTATGATATTGGTGATATCCTGTGTTGAAATGATGGAACCGCATTGATAGCAATAGGGGATGCCTATCCTTGTATAGAGCACCCTCATATAATCATAGATTTCGGTGATGGTCCCTACTGTCGACCGCGGGCTCTTGGTTACCGTTTTCTGATCAATGGCTATGGCCGGTGACAGGCCGTCGATGTAATCGAGGTCCGGCTTCTGCATTTGTTCGAGGAATTGGCGTGCATACGCGGAAAGGCTTTCGACGTATCTCCTTTGCCCTTCCGCATAGATGGTGTCCATGGCAAGGGACGACTTGCCTGAACCGGAAGGCCCTGTAATGACGGTAATCTTGTCTCGCGGGATAGTTACGTCGATATTCTTGAGATTGTGCTCTCTGGCGCCCTTTATTACTATAAACTCTTGCATAGTTACATGGATTTAAAAATATAAGATTCAGCAATAAATGATATTCTAACCGAAACGGGGGCATTATTTCATCCTTTACTTTTACTTTTCCGTTTCAAGTTCAAGCGACTTCAGCTCCGCCACAACCGTTCCTATGGGGACCTTGGTCTCTATCCTGACCGGTATTTTGCTTTCGTCATCGGTAAGCCAGATGAGTATTTCACCTTTGTTCTGGAACAGACCTTCGGATTTGAGCAGTGGTTTTACCAGCACTGTATCAACCTCCGACTTGTCGAAGAGCGTCACCTTCTCTTTTCCCAGGATGCTTACTTCCGCCTTCAAAAACTTATTGCTGTCAAAAATGTCGATATAAACGGTTTTGCCGATATCGAAGGACAGGGTTCTCAGGTGATAAAAGCCTGATATGACGTCCCACAGAACGGACTGGTTGACGGAATGCTCATCTTTGGTTCCTTTTAGATGATTTGAAAACGTGACCCTCTTGTTCACGCTATCGAATATGGTTTCCTTATCGCTCCTGTACTTGCCCTCTTTCTGCCTGATCTTGAAGCTGGCCGGTATGCCGTTTACAACCGTGCTTTCCGCATAATCCTCTACTTTGTAAAAGGTAGAAATAAAGGGAGTGGAATGTACCTGGGAAGTTATGGTAATGGTGCCTTTATCATTGGTAGCCTCTATTACGGCCCTGCCTACAAATATGTTGAGCCAGTAGATATCGTAACGAAGCTTTTCACGGGAAGACTTGAGGAGTGAAGAGGGGGGCTCTGTTTTTTCCCGGTCTGCCGCAGGCGCGTCGGGTTCAGATGGAGGGCTGTTATTTGCACCGGCTGTCCCGGGAGTGTCCGGAACAACTGCTTTATCACGAGCATCTGTAGCTGTCTCATTACTGTCCACAGGCTTGTTTTCTTCCTGGTGAACGGCCGGTTCATCTTCTACAGGGGTATTGTTCTCTTCCTTTGCCTTATGATTTTCTCCGGCATTTGTCCTAAGTAGACCGGTAGGAGGTGATTTTTTTGCCGGTTTCGGCAGTGATAGCGCACGGGGTTCTTCAGATACGAGATGCGCAAGAAAAACCGTATCCTGGAAGGAATCCGGAAAATCAAAACCGTTGATGTCTGAAATGCCGAAGATAAAGATCACATGCAGTATGACTGACAGAATGAAAGAGATGACAAGGGGGGTAAGGAATTTATGTATTTTTTTCATAATAAACGATTAGGTGCGTGGACATATTTTATCTGAAAGGAAAACGTTTATACAATTCAGGATGCAGGCATATGGGGGTTACCTCACGAAACGGAAAAAATCGTATGTTAAGACTTGTCAATGGATCGTAACTGTCTGAATTTGCCTTGTTCAACCTTTTTGTTTTACTTCCAGGCATAATCTCCAGTCAGGTTAATATGTTCCCAGCCCGGCGGGGAAGTTCGTTTTACTTTGTTGAAGTGTTAAGCATAAAGTATAGAATCCGGCATGGGCTATCGGGGTTTCTTGTATAGGTCGTCATGATCAAGTATCCGAAGTAGGATAATACCTTTATCCCAATCCGGCGCACCGGGATCATTATAAGCCTTGGGATCAAGGGATATCCGATATCGTTTATCTACCCGAACTGACCAGGCGGTTGGATCGTTGATGATCCTCTCGATGTGCAGCCCGGGGTGAAACGGGTTTTCCTGAAGAAAGGCCAAAGCTTTGACTATCTTTTTTTTGAGGGCCTGGTTTGATGCAAAAGCATCAATGTCTTTGAGAAAAAGCTTAGTCGGCGTCAGTTCGGGCATTTTTTATCTGTTTCGCCAACTGCGCCGGCATCTTCACTGTACCGCTCTTGCGTGCTTCATCGAGTTTCTTGAGACCTTTTTCATTCAGGTTCACAGCGGGATAAATAGCGACAGGCGTTAATACAATAGCACCACCCTCAAGGACCTCAAGATTCAAATGCGTTCCCGTATCGAGACCCATTTCCTTTCTGATTGTTGAGGGAAGGTTGACGCTTCCCCGTTTATCAATTGCAACCAACATGTCTGCTCCTTTATTTTTAGCATAACAGGTCTTTAACCTATTCGTCAATATGTCATTTTACATTTAGTGTCATTACGTCATTACGTCATTTGGAAAAAAGAACACACATAATCTATATCAACGAGCCGTTGATTATTATGAAGAACGCGGGAGATGCCCTACTATCTACCCGTACTTGCGGAAGGTGGCAATGCTTTCCTGAACCGCTATTTTTATGAACCCGGTGGCAGGGACCGAGAGCAGCATACCCAGAACACCGAAGAATTTCCCTCCGACTATGACTGCGAGCAAGACCAGCAGAGGATGCATGTCAACGCTTTTTGCCACTATCAAGGGCTGTATCAGCACATCATCCAGGAGTTTCACCAGGGTGAAGGCAAGTGCAATGTGTGCCGCCATCAGCATATCGCCTGTATCGAAAATGGTGACAATTACAGCCAGTGAGGCGCCCGCAACCGGGCCGAGGTAAGGGACAAGGTTTGCCAGGCCCGCAAAGGCGCCGAACAGGAAGAAGTATTTAACATTCAGAATCCAGAGGGCAAGGGTGGATAGGACGCCGATCACAAGGGCATCCAGAAACTGCCCTCTCAGATAATTACCCAGTTGCATATCCATTTTATACAGGACATTGAGAGCGAATTCAAAGTAACGGTTGGGAACAATGCTGATAAACTGCTTTTTGAACGCACGGCCGTCCTTGAGCAGGAAGAAGACGATAAAGGGGATTATAATCATGTCGGTAATGAGTGATACGACATCGAGCAGATGGCTGAAGAGCCAGTTTACAATGCTGACTGTTTCCGTATGCACCTTGTCTATCAGGTCCAGCTCCCTGAGGCCGAGGAAGGCGAATTTGCTTTTGATCAAATTTTCAATTCTGGCGATAATCACATCGGCATTCCCTGATTGAAGCCCTTCCTGAATGGTTGTGACCTGGTTGCTGAGGATGGGCAGGAGCAAAAAAGAAAAGGCGACGGCCACAAGAATAATGGTCAGGAATATAAAGGACGTTGCCGCAGTACGGCCCATCCAGCGGGACTCCAGAAAGCTCACCAGCGGGTCGATAATATAGGCCAGCAGAGCTGATATTACTACCAGTTTTACCAGGCTTCCTATGGAAACAAAGAACAGGAGCGCCCCGGCAAGGACCAAGAGGAGGGCCGTTATTTTAAGCCGGCGGTTGAAGGTGGTTTCCATGGTCGCTGTCAAGGTGTTTCAGGCTGGATCTTCAGACATTTCAAAATATGGACATGCTCATTCGTCCTTTTCAGGCGCTCACCGATGGTGCGGGAGAGCCCGAGGAGGATTTTTACTCCCAGGCGCGAATCAAGATCGATAAGGTCGAAGAGATCGGGCTGGAACAGGCAGAGCATTTTACAGGGCGTCTTGGCCACAGCGGTTGCAGTGCGGGGTGAATCGTCCAGGAGCGAGAGCTCCCCGAAAAATTCCCCCTCATATAATTCCGCAATGGTCAATTGGGCGGGCATGAGCACTATGCTTACCAGGCCACTTTCGATTATATACATCCCCAGACCGGGATCTCCTTGGTGGAAGATAATTTCATCCTGCCTGTACTCCCGGCGGTGCAGTATGCGCTCGACACGGTTCAGGTCCCGGTTATTCAGATCCCTGAATATCGGTATTTTCTTCAGGATGGTGAGGATATCATCCTGTTCATTTTCCCGAGATTTGAATATATTGCCCCAGAAGCTATTCATATTATCCTTTCACAGCTCAAAAGACGCCGGGTATTTTCTCATGAATCATATATCAAAGCCTGCTCTAAATTATACAGGTTCTTTGAAAAAATCAAGCCATTCGTCAAAGCGCTTTACTTTATCTTCACCGAATCCCGAAAGGGCCTCCCTGATTTCAGAGACGGGTTTTGCATAAGTGAGGCCGTCTTTTCTTTTTGTATAAAACTTGTCCGCAAAGCATATGATTTTTTCCTCGAGCGTCTGCGGCTGCATATCCCTTTTCGGCAGGGGGAATCCGTTGTTTTCAATATCCGCGATTGTCAGCCCGGCGCCGACATGCCTTTCGCACACCAGGGCATGGCCGGGCAGCCCCTCTTTTTCAAGGATATCCCTGCCGAGATATCCGTGGGCGATATACGGATGAAAACCGTAACAGCCGATCTTCGGGGCATGGGTCAGGAATATCCCGATATCATGGAGCATGGCGGCCTCCTCTATGAAGGTGAGGTCCGGATTCAGCTCCCTGATCCTTCCGGCGATTTCCAGGGCCTTCCGCGCGACACGTTTGCTGTGGTGGATAAGGAAATAATATGCCTTTGAGTCAGGTTCATAATACTTTTCAAGCAGTTTAATGACATCCATAAGATATTATATTATAATTCCCTTATGGAATTGGCTGAAAATGCATTGAAGGTCTTGAAAGCGCGCTATCTGCTCAGGGATGAAAAAGGCGCTGTCAGAGAAACCCCCGAAGAGATGTTCAGACGCGTTGCACGCAGTGTCGGCGCTGCTGAAAGGCTTTACAATGATGACGCCCTGTACTGGGAAGAGAAATTCTATGATCTGATGGTTTCATTGAGATTCCTGCCGAATTCTCCCACCCTTATGAATGCTGGAAAGGCGCTTGGACAGCTTGCCGCCTGTTTTGTCCTGCCGGTCGATGATTCAATGGAGAGCATCTTCGATACTTTGAAGAATGCTGCACTGATACTCCAGAGCGGCGGCGGCACCGGCTTTTCTTTCTCGCATCTCAGACCGAGGAATGATATCGTAAGGTCAACGGGCGGCGTCGCAAGCGGGCCTGTTTCTTTTATAAGGATATATAACACTTCGACCGAGGTTATAAAGCAGGGTGGGGCCAGGCGCGGCGCGAATATGGGAATGTTGAGAGTGGACCATCCCGATATACTGGAATTCATAAAGATTAAAAGGGACAGCGGGGAGCTTGCCAATTTCAACATCTCCGTTTCGATTACCGACGCGTTTATGGAGGCGCTGAGGAAAGGTGAGGAATACAACCTTATCAATCCGAGATCAGGCGGTGTCGCCGGCAGGCTCAGGGCTGAGGCGGTATTTGACGAAATTGTGGAAAGCGCCTGGGAAACGGGGGACCCCGGTCTGATTTTTATAGACAGGATCAACAGGGCAAATCCCACCCCCGACATGGGCCGGTTTGAGAGCACAAACCCGTGCGGTGAGCAGCCGCTCCTGCCGTATGAGGCATGTGTGCTCGGTTCCCTTAACCTGTCAAAATATGTTAAACAAGATGATACGGGAAAAGCTGTTATAGAATACGAGGCCCTTCGCAATGACGCTCAGGCGGCAGCACGATTCCTTGACGATTCCATAGATGTGAATATCTATCCGTTGCCGGAGATCGAGCGCATGCATAAGGGGAACAGGAAGATAGGGCTGGGTGTCATGGGATGGGCCGACATGCTTATACTCTTGGGCATCCCCTATAACAGCACGGGGGCTTTTGAAATGGCACGGAAGATGATGAAATTCATAAGGGACAGCGCACGGGAGGCTTCAGTGGAGCTCGCGGGCAAACGCGGTGTCTTCCCCAATTTCAAAGGCTCCGTATACGATGCTCCGGGCATGCCGCGGGTCAGAAATGCAACGACAACGACCGTTGCGCCTACCGGCACTATTTCGACTATTGCGGATTGCTCAAGCGGCATTGAGCCCCTTTTCGCCGTTGCCTATAAAAGGCTCGTTCTTGATACAGAACTGTATGAAGTCAATAAGTACTTTGTCGGGATCGCGCAAGACCGGGGCTTTTATTCGGATGAGGTGATGAAGAAAGTCTTTAAAACCGGGAACCTCAAGGGAATTAAAGAGGTCCCGGCTGATGTGAGGAACCTCTTTAAAACGGCGTTGGAGATACCCTGTGAGGACCATATAGAGATGCAGGTCGCTTTCCAGGAGTATACTGATAATGCCGTTTCAAAGACAATAAATCTCCCCAAAAGCGCAAAGAAGGAGGATGTGGCAAGGGCGTATCTACTGGCGTACGAAAAAGGCGCAAAAGGCATTACCGTTTTTCGCTACGGAGCCAAAAGAGGAACCCTGGTCAAGATTGCCGATGCCGATTAATCCATGTTTATCCTGAAAAAGGCCGTAAGTCCTTTCCTTTTACCTCCGGGAATATTCATACTTTTATTGCTGCTCACGGGCATCTGGTTCCTGGTGAAAAAACGCTGGACTGCCGGAGTTGTCAATCTGATAATCTGCGGGCTGCTGTGGTCTCTCTCGCTGCCCCCTGTGTCCGATACCCTGCTCGGGGGGCTCGAATACAGCTTTAAAATACCTAGAAACCCGCAGGGAGATGTGATAGTGCTTTTAGGAGGAGGAGTGCACGACGATGTCCCTGACCTGTCAGGCACGGGGGCCCCTCAAGAGGAGATGCTCGGGAGGATTATTACCGCGGTGAGACTCCAGAGAAAACTGGATCTTCCTGTTATCATATCCGGTGGGAGCGTTTATGAAGGCAGAAAAGCAGAGGCCCCGATCGTGAAGCGATTCCTTATGGATCTGGGGGTCCCTGCCCATAAGATTATCCTTGAAAGCAAGAGCAGGGACACTTTTGAAAATGCGAAATACACGGACGAAATTTGCAGGGAGCGCGGATACAAGAGGCCGCTCCTGGTGACATCCGCATCCCATATGAGGCGTGCGGTAGAGAGCTTTAATAAAGCAGGGTTAAAGGTCATGCCGGTTCCCGCTGTGTTTAAAACCTGGGGAAAAAGGAAATACGGCTGGGAGGATTACCAGCCCGGAATCTCAGCGCTCGAAGGCACGACTGTTGCCCTGCATGAGTACCTGGGATTATTATTCTATAAAATAGCATATTAGGAGGCATCTCTATGATACTCGGTGTTAACGTAGACCATGTTGCAACCGTACGGGAGGCCAGAAAGACCTTTGAGCCTGACCCGGTCATGGCCGCGACCCTTGCCGTGCTCGGAGGAGCCGACGGCATCACTGTCCATTTGAGGGAAGACAGGCGGCATATGCATGACAGGGATTTGAGAATTTTGAGAGAGGTCGTCCAGCATGAGTTGAATCTTGAGATGGCCGCAACTGAAGAGATGGTGCGCATCGCACTCGAGGTTAAGCCCGACATGGTAACCCTTGTCCCTGAAAAGAGGGAGGAGCTTACAACCGAGGGCGGGTTGGATGTTATCGGGCAGAAGGATCACCTCAAGGAAGTTATCAAGAGAATCCATGACGCCAATATTCCGGTAAGCCTCTTTATCAATCCGCATATAATGGATGTTGATGTCTCGCGGGAGACCGGCGCCGATATGGTCGAGATACATACGGGCCTTTATGCAAATGCAAAGGGGAAAAGGCGGGAAGAGGAGCTGCACAGGGTCAGGGAGTCGGTCAAGATCGCGAAAAGGCAAAGCTTGGCAGCCAATGCCGGCCATGGCCTGAATTACTTTAATGTGAAGAGCATTGCGGAGATAGAGGGTATCAGGGGCCTTTATATAGGCCATAGTATCATATCAAGGGCCGTCCTTGTGGGGATCGAGAGGGCGGTCAGGGAGATGAAAGAATTGATAAAAAAACCGTAACGCGTGGTGAGTGATACATGATGAGAACCCAGGGGACTGTCCCTATTTACCAACAGTAGGTGGTTTACCACGGACGAAGCAAAGCGGAGTCGTAGAATAGGGACTGTCCCCGGTGCAATGATATGATATACGGCATCGGTACTGACATTGTTGAAATAGACAGGATGAGGGACGCTGTCCGGAAGTGGGGCGAACGTTTCCTTAAGAGAATATTTACCGAAAACGAGCTCTCTTATTGTTATGGAAAAAAAGACCCTTTCCCCCACCTCGCAGCCAGATTCGCTGCGAAAGAATCTTTTATCAAAGCATTTAATCCGGACCGTGGTATAGCGGGCCTTAAGGATATCGAAATATTGAACGAACCGGCAGGCAAGCCGTTTATCAATCCGGGAGGAGCGCTCTTAAAGTCTTGTGCGATTGACGGGCCGCTTATTATCCACCTTACCATGACCCACGAACGAAACCATGCCGTAGCAACAGTAATACTTGAAAGAAAAGCGGAATAAAGAGTATAATTTCAAGTTTTTTAGTGCCGGCGATCAGTGTCAGATGAAAGAGGTTCATTGCACTGGCACTGACTGCTGGCACTAAAAATGATGAAAACCCAGGGGACAGTCCCTATTTACGGACGGAGTCGTAGAATAGGGACTGTCCCCGGTGCAATGAAGAATGGGGAGGATCTCTGTGAATATCGTCGTTTGCATAAAACAGGTCCCTGATACCGCGGAAGTCAGGATAAATCCTGAAACAAACACCCTTGTCAGGGAAGGGGTTCCGGGTATTATCAATCCCTACGATCTGCACGCACTCGAGGCGGCGCTGCAGATCAGGGAAAAGGTCGGGGGAAAGGTTACCGCTCTTACGATGGGCCCCCCGCAGGCCGAAGAGGCCCTGAGGGAAGCCGTATCCATGGGGGTTGATGAGGTCAGGCTTGTTTCCGACAGGGCGTTTGCAGGCGCAGACACATGGGCAACTTCATATGCCCTCTACAAGGCCATAGAGAAAATAGGGTTTGATATGATCCTTTGCGGAAAGCAGGCGATAGACGGCGATACGGCACAGGTCGGCCCTGAGGTCGCCGAATTTCTGAATATCCCCCACATAGCATATGTGCGGAAGATAGATGACGTGAATGCCGGAGGGATAAAGGTCCAGCGACTGATGGACGAGGGGTACGATATCGTGGAATCCACCCTCCCTGTCCTGCTTACCGTTGTGAAGGAACTCAACACGCCAAGGCTCCCTTCACTTAAGGGGAAGATGGCGGCAAAGAAAGCCGTGATTACAAAAATGGATATGGTTGCGATCGGCGCCGGGGAGGAGAATGTAGGGCTGAAAGGCTCGCCGACCCAGGTCAGGAAGATTTTTGCCCCCCAGGCGAAGACAGACAGAAAGATGCTGCAGGGGAGCATCGAGGAACAGGTGAATACCCTTGTTCAGGAATTAAGGGGGATCAAATGCGTATAGTGGTAAACACCGAGAAATGCACCGGCTGCGAACAATGTATTGAATCGTGCCCCTATACCGCGATAGTAATGAAAGACGGCAAGGCATATATCAACGAATACTGCCAGTTTTGCAGGACATGCCTGAGCGTATGCCCCGAAGGAGCGATAGTCGAGATAGCCGAAGAAGGTGACAGGCAGGAGGTAGATACCTCCGGGTATAAAGGTGTATGGGTTTTCGCGGAGCAGCGGGACGGCAGGGTCGCCTCTGTTGCATACGAGCTCCTTGGCGCAGGCAGGAGACTCGCAGATGAACTGGGGACCGATCTCTCCGCGGTTTTGTTCGGGTCAACGGAGGGCGAAGCGCAGGAGCTTATCAGATGGGGCGCCGACAGGGTGTATTATGCAGATGAAGCGGTATTCGGGAAATTCAACGATGAGCCCTACTCGCAATTGCTTGTTTCCCTTGTAAAACAGCATAAGCCCGAGATAGTCCTTGCAGGCGCCACGCCTATCGGCAGATCGTTCATCCCGAGGGTTGCAGCCCGTTTAAAGACAGGTCTTACCGCGGATTGCACGGCACTGGAAATTGACAGGGATTCGCGCAATTTGCTGCAGATAAGGCCTGCCTTTGGCGGAAACATAATGGCTACCATACTCTGCCCCAACAACCGGCCGCAGATAGCGACCGTGAGGCCGCGGGTAATGAAACGGGGCGAATACGATGCAAACAGGAGCGGCGAGATTATCCCTGTTTCCCCTGATAATCTTACCTGCAGGACAAAGGTTGTGGATACCGTTAAAGAGGCGTCAGAATGCCTGGTGAATTTGCAGGAAGCGGATGTTATCGTTGCAGGCGGAAGGGGAATCGGCGATAAAGGGTTCAAGATGATAGGGGAGCTCGCGGAGTTGCTGGGCGGCGCCGTGGGCGCATCAAGGGCCGCAGTTGATGAGGGATGGATCCCCTACAGCCATCAGGTCGGCCAGACCGGAAAGACGGTATGCCCCAGGATATATATAGCGTGCGGCATTTCAGGGGCCGTGCAGCACCTGGTCGGCATGCAGTCATCCGATATCATCATTGCCATCAACAAAAATCCCGAGGCGCCTATATTCAATGTGGCGACCTATGGAATTGTGGGAGATGTGAATGAGGTCGTTCCTTTATTGATAAAAAAACTCAAAGAGGCAAAGGCTTAATATGAAGATAAGCTTTGTATTCCCCGGACAGGGCTCGCAGAATGTCGGCATGGGTAAAGACCTCTATGATAACTTCGACGAAGTAAAGAAGCTCTACAATGAGGCATCCGAAGTGCTCGGATATGATGCGGCGCAATTGAGTTTCGACGGACCTACCGGGGAATTGAGCAAAACACACAGGACACAGCCGTGCCTGCTTGTGGCAAGCATCGCGGCATATACGGCAATGATAATGAAAAATATAAAACCCGCTGTCGTTGCCGGCCACAGTCTCGGCGAGTACTCGGCCCTTGTGGCTGCGGGGAGCATTGCATTCAGGGATGCGGTAAAAATAGCCGGGGCGCGGGGTAAGATAATGCAGGATGCCGTACCCGAAGGCAAGGGGCTCATGGCAGCTATTCTCGGCATAGACAGAAGTGCGGTCGATTCTATTTGCACTGCAACGGCTGCCGGGTATGTATCCGTTGCCAACTACAATTGTCCCGGGCAGATTGTCATTTCCGGGGAGAAAGCGGCTGTCGAAGAGGCGGTGGTCAGGGCAAAAGAGGCCGGGGCAAAAAAGGCTATACCCCTTGCCGTGAGTGTGCCGTCTCATTGCAAATTGCTGGCAGATGCAGGCAAAAAACTTGAAGAGGCATTAAACGGGATCGAAATAAGAGATGCTCAAATGCCTTTCATCAATAATGTGGATGCGCGGTTTATCAGCGATGCAGGAGAAATACGGAAATCCCTTGTCAGGCAATTGAGCCAACCGGTCTTATGGGAAGATTGTATCAAGACTGCATTTTCTTCAGGGGCTGATACCTTCATAGAGGTTGGTCCGGGGAGGGTGCTTTCAGGGCTGATCAAGAGGATAGAACCTTCTGCAAGGATATTCAATGTAGAGAATATGGAGACATTGAATAAGACTGTATCGGAATTATAAAAAAGGTGGATACAATGAAAAAGAAGGTTTCAGTAATAGGTGCGGGAAATGTGGGAGCATCCCTTGCGCAGATGATCGTTCAGTCCGGCATATGCGATGTCGTGCTTTTTGATATCGCCGATGGAATCCCTCAGGGCAAGGCCCTGGATATGTCCGAGGCATGTCCGCTGTGGGGTTCGTCATCATCCATTACAGGGACGAATGACTATTCGCATACTGCGGGTTCCGATGTGATCGTAGTGACAGCCGGATTCCCGAGAAAGCCGGGCATGAGCAGGGATGATCTTCTCAATGCCAATGCCGGGGTGGTGTCCGAGGTTGTGGAAAACACCTCGAAATTATCGCCGCAGGCCATAATCATTGCTGTTACGAATCCTATGGATGTCATGGCACAGGTGAGCCTGAAGGTATCGGGCTTTGAGCCGGCCAGAGTCATCGGTATGGGGGGCATTCTTGATTCTGCGCGGTTCAGGACCTTCGTTGCAGGGGAGCTGAGCGTTTCTCCTGAGGATGTCGAGGCCCTTGTCTGCGGGGGCCATGGAGACCTGATGGTCCCGATGCCGAGGTTTACCACGGTAAGGGGCGCCTCGATCACCGAGCTCCTCGGCAAGGAGAGGATCGACGCCCTTGTGGAGAGGACACGGCACGGGGGAGCGGAGATAGTAGCTCTGCTCAAGACAGGGAGCGCCTATTATGCGCCTGCTGCGGCAACATACGAGATGGTCGAGGCCATTGTCCTCGACAAAAAGAGAATGCTGCCGTGCTCCGCGTATCTCAACGGCGAATACGGCGGCCAGGGCATCTATACAGGGGTTCCTGTAATATTGGGAGGCTCGGGGATAGAAAAGATTGTGGAATTGCAGCTCAACGAGCAGGAAAAGAACGATTTTGCAAAGTCGGTGGCAGCGGTAAGGTCGCTTGTCGAGAAATTGAATCTTTAGAATGCCTTTACCGTACGGCGCTGCAATAGACACGGAAAGCGCATTAAGAATATTATATGGAACAGAGTGAGAATGTTTTTTCAGAAAGGGGTTTTATTATGGATAAAGAATTCACCGAACAGACTCTTGTGCTCATCAAGCCCGACGCATTAAAAAATTCGTTGACAGGATATGTGCTTTCCCAACTGTCGGAGTTCCACACCGGCCTGCGCTTCTCAGGAGCAAAGATAGTCCATGTCAGCAGAATGCTCGCCGAAGAGCACTACGCGGAGCATCGCGGCAAGGCGTTTTTCCCCGCTCTTATCGAGTTTATCATGGGGCGCAGCCACTACCCCGATGACCCATGGAAACGCAGGATAATAGCGCTCGTTTTTCAGGGGAAGGACGCCGTGCAGAAGATCCGGGACATCTCGGGACCGACCAATCCTTATGTTGCCAGAGAACAGAGGCCGGGCTGCATTCGCGCCCTGGGGGCGATTGTACCGGTAAAGGATGCAGCAGGAAATGTTATCGGCGACCGGATGGATAATCTTATACACGCATCGGCTACGGTCAGTGAGGCTGAACGGGAGATCACACTCTGGTTCAAGCCCAACGATATTCCGCCGTTAATGCGCATTTTCCCCACCGAGGTGAGCAGCGAGCATTATTACTTCAAGGACAAAAAACTTTATACGAACTACGAGGCGGGCAGCAGCTGTCTGGTTGCTCCCGGCGACGTTGTCTGGAAAACCGATCTGGATGCGCTCAGCCTGTTGCAGCAGGGCAAGCCGGCGCCGTGCTCCATTGAGGCGGTGGCAGTCAAATACCTTATCAATAATATCCCGGAGTATGATTAAGGTATCACCCCGGTACAATATCCTGAGGGGACTGTCCCTATTTACGGACGGTTGTAGGGGCGGGTCTTGTACCCGCCCTCGTAGAATGGGGACTGTCCCCGGAGATTCCTATGGCATATAAAGATTTGAGAGATTATATCAGGACGCTCGAAGGGAAAGGTCTCCTTCACAGGGTGAAGGCCGAGGTCGACCCTATTCTTGAGATCTCGGAGATAACCGACAGGATGTGCAAGAGCCCGGGCGGAGGGAAAGCGCTATTTTTTGAGAAAGTGAAAGGCTCCAGGTACCCTGTTGTCACCAATATATTCGGCTCTTTTGAGCGGATGAGCCTGTCCCTCGGGGTGAATCACCTCGACGATATTGCACAACGCATAGAGGAGCTCCTTAATCAGGCGCCGCCGAAGACGCTGATTGAAAAGCTCTCCATGCTGCCGAAGCTCTTCGAGCTCTCAAAGTATCTTCCCAAAACAGTGAAGAATGCACCGTGCCGGGAAGTCGTCGAAAAGGACGCTCCCGATCTGGGGAAATTCCCCATTATCAAATGCTGGCCCGGCGACGGACAGTCTACGGACGAGGGAAGGTTCATCACCCTGCCTATGGTATTTACCAGGGACCCCGAGACCGGCCGCCGGAACTGCGGCATGTACAGGATACATGTCTACGATAAGACCACTACCGGTATGCACTGGCATATTCATAAGGACGGAGCGCGGCACTACGATAAATACAAGGCCCTCAACAAGAAAATGCCTGCCGCTATCGCAGTCGGCGGAGATCCATCGGTTATTTATGCGGCCAGCGCGCCGCTTCCGGAAGCTATAGATGAAATGCTCTTTGCCGGGTTCCTGCGCAGGGAGCCTGTGGAGCTGGTCAAGTGTATTACTTCGGATATCGAGGTGCCTGCCAATAGCGAGCTCGTGATCGAAGGCTACCTGGAACCGGGAGAAACGCGTATCGAGGGGCCGTTTGGAGATCATACGGGCTTTTATTCAGCAGCGGATTACTATCCGGTATTTCATGCGACCTGCATAACCCACAGGAAGGACCTCATATATCCGGCGACCATTGTAGGCAAGCCCCCGATGGAGGATTGCTATATGGGCAAAGCGACCGAACGGATATTCCTTCCCCTTATGAAACTCGATTCCCCTGAAATCAGGGATATCAATCTGCCGATGGAAGGCGTATTCCACAATGCGGCGCTGATTTCGATAAAAAAGAGCTATCCCGGGCATGCAAAGAAGATAATACACGGCTTATGGGGCAAGGGTCAGATGATGTTCGCGAAGCTTCTGGTAATCGTGGATGACGATGTGGATGTCCAGAATATCTCGTATACGGCATGGCGCGTACTCAATAATGTTGACTGGAAACGGGATGTGGTGATAGCTGAAGGTCCCCTCGATGACCTTGACCATGCCGCGAAATGGCCGAGGTACGGGTCGAAAATGGGTATCGATGCCACAAGGAAGACACGGGAAGAGGGCATGATGAGGGACTGGCCTGATGAGCTGTTCATGTCGGATGAAATGAAAAAGCTTGTTGACCGCAGGTGGAAGGATTACGGATTTTAGTCAAATAAAATGGCAAGGCAGGTGACCCCAGGAGATAGATTCTATATGCGGCGGGCTATAAAGCTTGCTGCAAAGGCGAGGGGCATGACGGATCGAGGTTGAAGGACGCTGTGGATTGGGATTCACTATCCGGCTAAGGCCCGATGATTTATGCGAAACGCCCATTGCGGACCCGCATGATGGGTGTTGTGGGGAGGGACGGTTAATTACCGTCCCTTACCCGATTTGCTTCAGTTTTTATTTTATGGTGCTATTCCGATTATGACTAAGGGCACTGCGGGAACGCCGCGCCCTTGTCTGACGACGTTGTAGAATTCGCCTTCATAGTATGCAACACCCGAACTCATGTGAGACTGAAGGGATTTCATGGGGAGAATTTCAATACCGACATCAATCTGATCGCCAACATAAAAAGCGAGATGCTTTACAAAGAGGTCATAGGCAACGAAGGAGTATTTGCCGAATTGAACTTCTATTGCTACCCTGTCTTTAACAAAATCGGTTTGATTATAACTGAAGATGGGCTTCTCTCCAGCAGCTTCAATTTCCTTTTTCTGTTCTTCAGGAGTCATGGCAAGTGTTTTCCGAATGAGCTTTTCACTTCTCGTAACCCAGTAACTGACACGGCTTTCATGCCACTCTTTTGCGCGGAGCAATTTATTGAACGCCGCATTCATGTCAATAGGGCTGTAAAGCAGTTTGCCCTTTATCGTCTTTTCCTTAGATACCTTACTTTTGCATTTCTCAGCGTCAACCGCCGTGATAACAGATTGAATTTCTTGCCATAGCTGCGGCTTATGCACGAGAAGGAATTCAAGCCCGTTCAGATGGGAATATGTTTCAACTATTTTCATCGAGTGCTGTACCGTCGTTTCTTTTCTTTAATCAAAAGAGGCTGTTCCGTATCGTTGGACTTAGACCAGGGGGCAACAGTCAAACTATTCCCCGCTTTTATAGGATCATATACGGGCTGATTCATAGGGCGGGTTCTTAACGTTCCAGCTATTTCTTGTTCTATCCTCTGTTTTGCAAGCCTGACGTATTGCGGCATGACATCCGCGCCAACTCCTCTCCGATCGTGGCGGATGGCCGCAATAATTGATGTGCCTGTTCCGAGAAAAGGATCAAAGACCCAGTCGCCTTCGTTGGTCATTGAAAGCACTAGCCGTTCAATAAGTTCAACGGGAAACTGGCACGGATGATCTG
The DNA here is from genome assembly GCA_023476565.1 of Nitrospirota bacterium. Classification (GTDB taxonomy): domain Bacteria; phylum Nitrospirota; class Thermodesulfovibrionia; order Thermodesulfovibrionales; family Dissulfurispiraceae; genus JAMCVZ01. The sequence goes on along the minus strand of JAMCVZ010000006.1, from coordinate 35,346 downwards.
TTTTTTCAACATGATTGCTTTTGACGTTAGGGATGACCCAAAAATCTCCTGGATTCTTCCCAAGAGGATTGCAGGAATGTTTACCGGCATTCGGGCCTTTAAAATATTTTTTGCCGGGATACTTCTGGGGAACCCTTACAGGATCTAAATTAAAAACATAATTGTCTGACTTGGTGAACCATATGATAGTTTCATACCGGCCCGAAAAACGACTACTGCAATGAAGGCCGTGTTCAAAATGCCAAATTATCCTATTTCGCATTTTTAAGCCGAGACTGGTAAATATAGGATATAAAATCGTATCGAGGGGAATAATGGCTCCATTGTCAACATAATTTCCGACTTGCCAACAAATGCTCCCGCGAGGGGAAAGACTCCGGACGCATTCACGTATGACAGCAGCTTGCTGTTCAATGTACTTTTCCAGTTTAAGCCGTTTTTCATATTCCTTTCCGATATTGTAAGGCGGTGAGGTGACAATAAGTTGCAATGATTCGTCCGGAATTGTTGATAGCAGTTTAAGACAGTCCCCATGGTGCACGACTATGTGCTCGGAATTAGAGAAATTTTCTGAGATATGCCGTTTATCAAACATGGCTCTATATTACCTTTAAAGGGGGATGTGCGGTCAAGATGCCTTATCACACCTATCATATAGCACGGAAAAGACCACGGAACCCGCTGGATAACTAAAAGTATGCTAAAATATCATTTTGCAGTATTTACAACATGGACATGAAAGTTACGGATAAAGACATATCCTTTATGAAAAGGGCATTAAAGCTTGCTGCAAAGGCAAGGGGCATAACGAGCCCGAATCCAATGGTCGGCGCAGTAATAGTCAAGAACAACAGGATCATTGCTGAAGACTATCACAAAAAGCCCGGCGAGCTTCATGCCGAGGCCCTCGCAATCCTCCACGCAAAGGAAAAGGCTAAAGGCTCGACGCTCTATGTAACCCTTGAGCCTTGCTGCCATTTGGACAAGAGGACTCCCCCATGCACAAAGGCCATTATCAATGCCGGAATCAAAAAGGTTTTTATTGCAATGAAAGACCCCAATCCAAAGGTATCGGGTAGGGGCATTGAGGAATTAAGAAAACACGGGGTTGAGGTTGTAGATGGCCTGCAGGAGCGTGAGGCACAGAGACTGAATGAGGCATATTGCAAGTACATAACAGCCGGGAGGCCTTTTGTGATTTTGAAAGTTGCCATGACGCTCGACGGGAAAATCGCCACCCCGGAAGGGCAATCAAAATGGATTACCGGAAAAAGCGCACGCGAACTCGTTCACCGTATGAGATGCAATGTGGATGCCGTACTTACAGCCATCGGGACAGTTAAAGCGGATAATCCTGAGCTTACGGCGCGGCACAGGAAAGGGGCAAAAAGCCCGGTAAGGATCATTATAGACCCGCATCTTGAAACCCCGCTGGATTACAAGGTTTTCAATACTCCTCCTGAAACGCTAGTTGTCACAAAAAAATTTGGAACCATAACCGGCAATCCCCCCATCCCCCCTTTGGTAAAGAGGGGCAAGGGGGGATTTGCAAAAAAGGAAAAGGTAAAAGCATTGAGCGATAAAGGCATTAAAATAATCGCATATGAGGGAGCCCGGGTCGACTTAAGATGGCTTATGAGAATCCTCGGAGCGATGGGGATCACGTCGCTCATGATTGAAGGCGGCTCATCCCTCAACGCCTATGCGCTTCAGGACGGAATAGTCGACAAAGTGGCCTTCTTTATTGCTCCCAAAATAATGGGGGGCAAAGACTCAATACCCGCTGTCGGGGGCGAAGTATTCCGGAGACTTGAAGATGCATACAGGGTACACGACCTGAAAATAAAACGGACAGGCGATGACCTGATGATCGAGGGATATCTGCAGGACACTAGTTGCCCCAAATACCCTTTTTAATCCTCTTCTTCATCACCTCTCCTGTATGCGGATAGAAAATAATCTTGTACCCCCGCTCCCCCCCTACATCAGATGCAGTCAGCTTGAGCTTTTCAGAATTAATAACCTGCATGGCCTTCCTGATATTCTGATTCCCTACGGTATTGCTGTCAGCACCATTTCTGACCTGCAATACATTGGCGCCGCCGAATAATTTGACCTCGATTTCATTGCTCCCGATGCCGAGTTTTTGGAATTGTCCTATCATGCTGTAAATGGAACAATCCACGTATTTTAAGCAATCACGGCAGGAATCTTTGCAGATGCCTGAAGATAAGCATCTCCTGGAATCACTGCTGCTGCATTCAGGAAGCATCCCGTGGCAGATTGCGCCTATCCCGAGCCGGCGGTTGAACATCGTGACCGATACGCAGGAGCCGAGTACGGTCGTGACAAGAGATGGTTCGGATGAAATATGCAGTTCACCTGGTTTGAGATATATTACCGGTAGATTTTTCATTGTATCCTCCTGTACGTAGATCTTAATAATTGCGCTGTTGACTAATTCCTGTAAGCGCCGGCGCTTTGGAGCATTACCCTTTCGGCTTGGCCAGCACCTCAAGCACTTTTAACTCAAGGAACCTTTTCGACGCCGCCGAACGTATCGTAAGCACGGTATCGGCTCCCCTGCCGGTGCCTGCAACTGCGAGCACCTCCTCTCCTTCGGGAATAAGCCCTGCATCGACGGCCATCATGACAATCTCGCAACAGACTTTTGACCCTTCACCGAATCTCCTTAAAGCGTGCGCAACGATGAGCGCCGGATAGAGGCCGTTAAATTTCGAGGCAAAAGCGGTCTCAAGGCTATGGGTGATCAGTGTGCCTGTGTATACCCCGGCCCCCGTACTCTCAATTTTCTCCCTCGTTGCTGTCGGCATCTCATGCACATTCGCAGCCTTGAACCCCGCGGAGTGGGTGACTATTACCATGTTTATGCCGGAAGCTTTCAAGGCCGCTGAAAACATAAGCCCTGTATCGCCCTCTGTCGAAGCAATTACAAGGTGTTTGTAGTTGCCGTCTTTGATCGTGTTCCTTACAACCTGGAGACATGCCTCTGTGTTATCCTTGCCGGGCTTTTCAAAATACATTACCTTACGTTCCATGGAGTCCTCCTTTTTTTCCCGAAAAATAATTATAGCTGAAGTAAATATAAATATGAACCTGTAAAACAAAAGGACTTGACATTAAGAAGGTGCCGGGTTCAATAATAAATCATCAGGAGCCAGGGGGGAGACACAATGATTCAACTGCTCATGAATCTTTTCGAGAGATTCGGCATATTTGCTATGGTGTTTATTTTTATAATGCGTTTTGATTCCTTCAAAAGGCTCCTTACCGGGAAAGCAACCCGTTATGAGAAACTTCTCCTGTCCTTCCTCTTTGGAGTATTTGGAATAGCGGGAACGTATATGGGAGTGCCGGTGCATAATGCAATCGCCAATTCAAGGGTCGTGGGAGTTGCCCTCGGAGGAATACTCGGCGGGCCTCTTGTCGGGCTCTTCGCCGGCTTTATTGCGGGAAGTCATCGCTTTCTGATCGGCATCGGAGGGTTTACAGCGGTGGCCTGCGGTGTCGCAACGGTTGTGGAAGGCTTTGCCGGAGGAGTGCTCTACCACAAGCTGAAACGTAAGACGTTCGATCCGGCGGCGGCATTCTTTGCAGGGGTCACTGTCGAAGTAATGCAGATGCTCATAATCCTCATGCTGGCAAAGCCTTTTGATGCTGCATTTAATCTTGTAAAGATTATTGCCCTGCCTATGATCTTCGTCAATTCCATCGGACTTGCCCTGTTTGTAGAGCTTATATCATCCGTTTCAAAGGAGCAGGAGAGGGTAGGGGCCTATCAGGCGCAGACCGCATTGAAAATCGCCCTGAGGACGCTGCCTTTTTTAAGGGGCGGGCTCAATTATAATTCCGCATCAGAGACAACTCAGATCATTCTTCAAATGACCGATCTCGATGCGGTTGCAATTACCGATGAATATGGAATCCTGTCACATAAGGGGACAGAGGAAGACCGCCATAAACCGGGAGGGCCGCTCCTCACCTCGGCGACAAAGAAAGCCCTCGCGTCCGGAAATATTGAAGTGCCGATGACAAGACACGGGATAGGCTGCACGAACAGGAATTGCAGATTGGGCTCCGCCATAATAGTGCCCCTTAAACGGTGGGACAAGCCTCTAGGCGCGTTGGAGCTGTACCGTTTGAAAGAGGATGGTATAAGCGCGCTTGATATGGAGCTTGCAAACGGACTTGCCCACCTTTTTTCAAACCAGCTCGAGCTCGCCGAGGTCGAAAACCAGAGAAAGCTTGTGACCGATGCCGAGATCAGGGCGCTTCAGGCCCAAATCAACCCTCACTTCCTCTTCAATGCGATCAATACGATTATCAGCTACATACGGATCAATCCGGGAACCGCTTCGGATTTACTGGTTAAGCTCGCGGACTTTTTCAGAAAGAACATCAATCCAGGGACCGGTAATGTACCGCTGGCCGCCGAACTGGAACACTGCAAAGCGTATATCGCCATAGAAAAGGCGAGATTCGAGGACCGGGTTAAAGTGCAATACGATATTGATGATAAAGCGCTGCCCTGCAAGCTCCCTCCGCTGACGCTTCAGCCGCTTGTCGAAAATGCGTTGAAGCACGGCATTCTTCCGAAAGAAGATGGAGGTGAAATTATCATAGGGGCCTACAGAGAAAACGGCGCGATGAGAGTTTTTGTCGGAGACAACGGCATAGGTATGCCCCGGCCTCAGCTCGAATCCTTGTTTTCAGAAAAAAATCCGGGTATTCACCCGAACGGTTCGGGCATTGCGCTCAAGAATGTAAATGCGAGGCTTACTGTCCTTTACGGGACCAAACATGCGCTGCATATTGAAAGCGAACCTGACAAAGGGACAACAGTGTCCTTTACTGTGCCTCAATAAGCATATGGAGTTGAGGATTTTCATAATCGATGATGAGAAGCCCGCCAGAAGGGAGCTTAAATTCCTGCTCGGTCATATTGAGGGGGCCGAGGTTGTCGGCGAAGCGCCGAACGGCGCCCTGGGTCTTAAAGGAATAAAAGAGCAAAAGCCGCAGATTGTCTTTCTGGACGTGCAAATGCCGGGGTTGAGCGGCCTCGATCTGTCCAGGCTTCTGTCCGAAATGCCCGATAAACCCTTATTGATCTTTGCCACTGCTTTCCAGGAATATGCCGTGGATGCTTTTGATGTTGAAGCCTTTGATTATATCCTCAAACCTTTTACTCTTGAGAGGGTGAAAAAATCTGTTATGAAGGCCGACAGGTTTTTGCAGGGAGATGTGGAGCACCCCTCCGTGAAGGCTGCGCAGGTGCTCAAGAAACAGTATTTGAAAAAGGCTGAACATGCCCTTGCAAAAAAAGTCCCGCTTTTCAGAGGTGAACGTATTATGCCAATCGCACCTGACAGGATATTATGTGCGCGGAGCCATGATGGTGAGGTTCAAGTCCGGACGCCTGACGGGAAGTACAGGGCGAAATCAACGCTGAATGAGCTTGAACAGAAACTCTCAGCGCACGGCTTTATAAGGACCCACAGGAGTTTCCTTGTGAATGTTAACCATATCATGGAAATAATCCCGTGGTTCAACGGGAGTTTTAAACTGGTTATGGACGACAGGGAGAAGACGGAGGTGCCGGTAAGCCGGCAGAATGTGAAAGACTTAAAAAGGTATTTTGACCTTTAGCCCCAAACCGTTCAGCCCCGTATAGCGACCGCTCATATTTAAATTCCCGCCGTTCACCTCTTTTTCATTTACAGTATGAGCTGACTCCTTATAAGCTTAATACAAATTAAGTGTAAGGAGGTATGGGATGAACGCGCTTACCCTTGTATTCGTCGCATTGTGCGTGTTTGCAATTGCCTACAGGTATTACGGCCTTTTTATTGCCGACAAGGTGTTGGAGCTTAAGTCGGACAGGCCTACTCCTGCTGTGGCAATGGCAGACGGGCATGATTACCACAAAACCAACAAGTATGTGCTGTTCGGGCATCATTTCGCAGCGATTGCCGCCGCCGGACCGCTCCTGGGGCCTGTCCTCGCCGCACAGTTCGGCTTCCTGCCCGGCGCCCTCTGGATAATAATAGGGACCGTAGTGGCAGGGGCGGTCCATGATATGATCGTACTCTTTGCCTCGGTGCGGCATAAAGGGCAGAGCCTCTCTAAAATCGCCGGGAGCGAAATCGGTAAAGCAACGGGAACTGTCGCCTCTTTTGCGTTCCTCTTTATCCTTATTCTGACTCTTGCGGGGCTTTCCATAGCCGTGGTGAATGCCATGTTCGAGAGTGTATGGGGGACATTTACCGTGTTCGCTACCATGCCCATCGCTTTCCTTATGGGCATCTGGATGTATAAGATAAGGCCCGGAGACGTAAAAGGAGCAAGCGTTATCGGGGTTTCACTCCTTGCCATGGCTGTGCTGGCAGGACCTTATGTGGCTGCTGATCCTGTCATGGCATCGGTGTTTTCTTTGTCCAAAAAACAGATCTCGGTCATTATCCCGGTCTACGGCTTTTTAGCTTCCGCCCTCCCTGTATGGATGCTGCTCTGTCCCAGAGATTACCTTTCAACGTATCTTAAAATAGGGACGATAATCATGCTGGCAGGCGGAATATTCGTTGTCCAGCCGCAACTGCTTATGTCGCCGTTCACCAAGTACATAAGCGGCGGCGGGCCTATTATACCCGGTGCGGCCTTTCCGTTTGTCTTTGTTACGATAGCCTGCGGGGCCTTATCCGGGTTCCATGCGATCATCGGCACGGGAACGACTCCCAAGATGGTCGGAAACGAGAAAGATATATTGTTTATTGGATACGGGGCCATGCTTGTTGAAGGCTTCGTAGCAATTATGGCCCTTATTGCGGCGTGCGTGCTGGTCCCCGCGGACTATTTTGCCATTAATACAGCGCCTGCCGTATTTCAGAAGCTCGGGATGCAGGCGGTCAACCTTCCTGAACTCGCGCAAGCAGTGGGAGAAAAAATACAGGGGAGGCCGGGAGGCGCGGTTTCGCTTGCGGTCGGCATGGCATACGTTTTCGGGTCGATACCGTTTATGAAGGGGCTGATGTCCTACTGGTATCATTTTGCCATTATGTTCGAGGCCGTGTTTATCCTGACAGCAGTCGATACCGGAACAAGGGTCGGGAGATTCCTTCTCCAGGAAATGATCGGGAAGGTGGCGCCGAAATTCCTGGAAAAGAGGTGGATGCCCGGCATAGTGATTACCAGTTTTATTTTCACCGCAGCATGGGGCTATCTTGTCTACACCGGGGATATCACTACGATCTGGCCCTTGTTCGGCATGAGCAATCAACTCCTCGCGTCAAGCGCCTTGATAATAGGAACCACCATGCTGATCAGGATGGGGAAAACCAGATTTGCATGGATCACGGCAGTTCCCGGGCTTGCCATGTCGGTCATTACGATGTACGCAGGCTACCTGAATATCACAATGAACTATCTGCCGAAACAGATGTTCCTGCTTGCTGTGTTATCAACCGTCATTATGACTCTCATGGCCATAGTCTTTATTTCCGCCTTCAAGCGGTGGTATGAGCTTCTCCAGATTAAACAGCCCGTCGCGGATAATTATGGCGACCTGGTACTTGAAGTAGTGGAAGAATAAAGCAAAGGAACCTCATCTGAACTATTGAGCCTCCCCCCTTCACTCCCCCTTTCTTAAGGGGGACTTTTTTCTTTAAAGGGAGCTCTCATGAAACTGCATGAGAGGCGAGTATCGGGCAGAGGGTGAAATTAAAAGGAGGAAACGACAATGGATTTGGGATCCGTAAGGAAAATTGCCAGAGAGAGGCTGCAGGGGTACTGCCGGGTTTGCCCTGTCTGTGACGGCCGTGTTTGTGCGGGTGAAGTGCCCGGCATGGGAGGCGTGGGGACCGGTAGCTCATTCAAGGCCAATGTTGAAGCATTGAAGCGCTGCCGGTTCAATATGCGTACTATTCACAGTGTGAAAGCGGTTGATACCTCATTTGAGCTCTGGGGTAAGGAGATTTCAATTCCTGTCCTGGTTGCTCCCATGACCGGCACATCGTATAATTTTGGCGGCGGGATGACCGATGAGGAGTTTTCAGAGGAAATCGCAGCAGGCTGTTTGCAAGCCGGCACGCTCGCCATGACCGGTGACGGCGCTGATCCGGCGATGTATCAAAGCGGACTAAAGGCTATTGTTTCCCATGAGGGCAAAGGGATCCCTATTATTAAACCGAGGGAACAGGAAGAGATCATCAGGAAGATTCGCCTTGCAGAAGATACGGGGGCAATGGCCGTTGGCATGGATATCGACGGAGCGGGACTCATAACCATGGCTTTGAAAGGACAGCCTGTAGGACCTAAGACTATTGAGGAGATCAGGGAAGTGGTTGCAGCCACGAGGCTGCCTTTTGTGCTTAAAGGCATAATGACCCCTGAAGAGGCGGATATGGCTGTTGAGGCCGGGGTTGCCGCCATAGTAGTATCAAACCACGGTGGCCGCGTATTGGATTACACGCCGGGAGCGGCCGATGTCCTGCCCGGAATTGCCGGACGGGTGAAAGGAAAACTGACTATCTTTGCTGATGGAGGGGTGCGTACAGGAGCAGATGCGCTCAAGTTGCTGGCGCTTGGAGCGGATGCTGTTCTTGTCGGCAGACCGCTTGTAACTGGCGCCTTCGGCGGGGGACGCGAAGGGGTTGCGCTCATACTCGATAAAATGAGAAATGAGCTTGTTCAGGCCATGCTGCTTACGGGAACAGCGGATGTGAAAAGGGTGAACAGCGATATCTTGTACAGGGGAATTTGACGCCGATCAGAAGCGGTCATTGCTGCCGGTGCTCTTTTACAGGCTCATCGGCGGATGGCGTCGGTGCAGTTGTTCAGGCAGGATATGATTCATGTAGTATATAATCGTAACATGCACGATATACTTCTTCCTTTCGGATTGCTCATCGTGGCGGGAGTTGCTTTCAGACGGTTTAGGATCAACGGGCTCGACGCCGATTCGCTTCGCCATGCGATCAACGTAATGGTATTGAATATATTCCTGCCCGCCCTTTGCATTAAAATCATATACACTTCCAGGATCGATACGGAAATAGTACTTGTCCCGGCCGTCGCATGGATAAGTATTACTCTGGCCCTGCTGCTTGCCGCAGCAGCATACAGGCTGTTAGGGGAAAAGTTCCCTGTCAGGCCGTCCGAAAAAGGGGTGCTGATGCTTTCTGCTGCTTTCGGCAATGTATCATATCTCGGCCTGCCGGTACTTACCGGTCTGTACGGGTATGAGGCAGCACGGTATGCCTTGTTCTATGATCTCTTGGCCTCCACGCCCCTGCTGTGGCTCGCAGGAGCGCCGATCGCGGCACGGTATGGGGAAGGAAGAAAGATAGAAGTCAGGGAATCATTAAAGACGATAGTCTCCCTGCCGCCGATATGGGGTTTAGGTGCGGGGGCTGTGCTGAATGCAGCGCATATCCCGCTTCCCGCTTTCGTGTTGAGTGCGCTCGGCATGCTCGGCAATCTTGTGGTCCCCCTGATGGTCTTCAGTATAGGGCTTGCCCTTACGCTGCCCAAAGTAAGTCATGCTTATATAATAATACCCGCGGTTATTATCAAGCTTGCTGTTGTCCCTTTCGTTTCTTATGCCGCTGCGGATATGCTCGGGCTCAAGGGCATTGCCCTTGCATCCTGCCTTCTTGAAGGGGCGATGCCGACAATGGTGCTCTCCCTTTTGATTGCGGCACGGTTCAATCTCGATGTGTCCCTGTCGGCCTTTATAATTGTCGTGACGACTGCCCTCTCTTTCATCACCCTGCCTTGCGCAGCTCATTTGGCGCAGCTTGTGGCCCGCTGGGCCTGAAAACGATGCCGTCTTTTAAAACAGCAGCTCATGAATTGCTATAATAGAAGAGCTCTTGATGAGCGGGCCAATCGCGTTCTCCGCTCATCGAGGTAAAGGCAGGAGCGTATTATTAATGAGCAGCGCAGTCGAGTATCTTTATATCCATATCCCTTTTTGCATCAGGAAATGCCCCTATTGTGACTTCTATTCCGTCCCGTTCAGGCCGCAGCTTGCCGAGGCTTATGTAAACGCCCTCTGTACAGAGATGGAATTGAGAAGGGATGCTGCAAAAGACCTGCGGACCGTCTATATGGGCGGAGGGACACCGGGTATCCTTTCCGGGGATGAGATCGCCGGGATTTTGACTGCTGCAAAGGCGACTTTTTCCATACGCCCCGGCGCTGAAATCACTGTTGAAACCAATCCGGGGACAGTCTCCCTTGAAAAGATGAAAATACTGCATGGGGCGGGCGTCAACAGAATAAGCATAGGCGTACAATCATTGCATGAGCGCGAGCTTGCCGCTCTCGGGAGGAGCCACACGGCTGACGATGCTCTCCGCGCGGTACATGATGCAAGGGGTGCGGGGTTCGATAATATCTCCATCGACCTTATTTATGGAATTCCCGGTCAGACCCTGCAAACGTGGGAAGCTACTGTGCTCAAAGCCCTTGAATCATCCCCTGAGCATATATCAACGTACGAGCTGACACCGGAAAAGAACACCCCCTTATACAGGAGTATCGGGCAAGGGGCCGTGACCTTGCCCGATGAAGAGATCGTTACTGAAATGTATTACAGGGGGACAGGTCTTCTCAAGGAACACGGGTATGTTCATTACGAAATATCCAATTGCGCAAAGCCCGGTTACGAATGTGTTCACAACCTCAATTACTGGAACAGGGGTGAATATCTCGGCCTCGGCACAGGGGCGCACTCCTTTTCTAATGCAAGGCGGTCGGGGAAAATAAAGGCTGTTTCCGGGTATATTCAAAGCATAGCGAAGGGAGATATCCCGGTAACCGAAGAGCTTGATATAAAGGGCGCTGATGAAATAAGGGAGTTCATTTTCCTGGGCATGAGAACGTTGGCGGGGTTGGATATCAGGCAGGTGCCCGGAGGAGAAAGCATACTCAAAAGCAAGGCCGTGGAGGAACTTGTCCGCCTCGGCCTTGTAGAGATTGCCGGCGACTTCCTGAGGCTGACCGGGAAAGGGCTGGTCCTCAGTAACGAAGTTTTTGTAAGGATGTTTTGAGCTTACTGCTGTTTGCCTCCTGCTGCAGGCGCCGTAATATACTGTACGACCCCCCCCTTGATAACCAGCAAAAGCACATCCTGGTTTTTTTCTATGGACGAGACGACCGCGTTGTATTCTTTTATCGTAGGCACAGGCTTCCTGTTTACCTCAAGGATGATATCTCCTTTTGCAAGAGTGCCGAGGGCGGGGCTGTCTTCGTCGATATCGGTGATTATCACACCTTTTATTTTCTTTGTTATATTGAGTTTTTTGAGGTAGTCATCCGTAAGTTCCTGTACCGATACGCCTTTCAGGACGTTGGGGAATTCAGCGGTCGTTATGGTCTGAGGCTCTATAGGCAACTCGCCGATGACGACTTTGGCGGTGAGCGGTATCCCGTCCCTTATGATTTTCATCTGAACGGCTGTTCCGGGCTTTGTCATCGCAACCATATTTTTGAAATGGAAAGGATCGGTGATCTTTTTGCCGTCGTATTCCATGATTGCATCGCCGTGCTTGAGTCCTGCTTTTTCAGCCGGGCCGCCTTCCGCGGTATCTACGAGCAATACGCCGCTCTCGCTTTTCAGGTTAAACTGTTTTGCGAGTTCGGGTGTAAGGGGCTGTATCTGTACGCCGAGCCAGCCCCTTACGACCTTGCCCTGATTCAAGATGCTGTCCATCACGTTTTTTGCCATATTGGCAGGTATCGCAAAGCCGAGGCCCTGGTATCCCCCGCTTGTGCTGAATATCGCGGTATTGATGCCGATGACCTCTCCCCTGATATTTACCAGCGGGCCGCCTGAATTGCCGGGATTTATCGCAGCGTCGGTCTGAATAAAATCCTCATAATCCGCTATGCCCATACCTGTCCTGCCGAGGGCGCTTACGATGCCCATGGTTATCGTCTGGCTCAGGCCGAACGGGTTGCCCACGGCAAGGACCATCTCGCCGACCCTCACTTGCTCGGAATTGCCCCAGGGGATAGAGGGCAAGCCCTTTTCGTTGATCTTGATCAATGCAACATCCGTTCTCGAATCCAGCCCCACAACCTTGCCTTTATACTCCCTGTTGTCGGACAGTTTTACGAGAATATCTTCAGCGCCGTCTATGACATGATTATTGGTGAGTATGTATCCGTCGGGAGTGACGATAAAGCCGGAGCCCAGGTTGTGGACCTTTCTCTTCTGCTGCCCCTGTGCGCTGTCTCCGAAGAACCTTTTGAAAAACGGGTCATCCAACATGGGGTTGCGCGGCGCCTTGACCGTTTTTGTCGATGATATGTTTACTACGGCGGGGTTGACGCGCTCCGCAATCTTTGCCAGCGCCTCCCCGAATCTTGAAAGTGTTTCCGTTGCCTCTTTATCCGATATATCAGCTCTTGCTCCCGCGGGAGCAAGAGAGATTAAAATGCAAAGAGCAAAAATAAAAAAAATGGAATTCCTCATTTTTACTTTTTGCTTTTTACTTTTTGCTTTAAGGTGCTCCATAGTCCCTCCAGTTCGGAAATCCCTTTGGTACTCACCGGCAGTGAGGTGAGGAATATTAAAATTTCAGCGGTTTGATATCGAATTTTAAACCCCTTTTGGTATTTTTATCAACCTTATAGCGTTCATCGACCCTGTAACCGACTACCCATGCTATTTCATTGTCATTGATAAGCAAGGGGATGGAATCCCGCTGGTCTCTCGGCGCCTTCTCATCAACAAGGTAGTCCTGCAGCTTTTTCCTCCTGCCGAGGCCGAGCGGGTAAAAGTAATCTCCCGGAGTGCGGGGTCTTACGGAAAGGGGAAACCTGACCTTATCGGCATCGATCAGGGCGGTCCTCCTGCCGTCACCGTAATCGTATTCACCCGGATGCCTGTCCAAATCGATGATTGAGCACCGAAGCACCATGGACGATTCTTTCAGCGCGGTTTCTCCCGGACCGTCTATCACATACGAGCCGAGTTTCGCGGGCTCGTCGGATGTAATGATGAGGGTCGAATACCCTTTGATTACCCGTATATCCTTCGGAACATGGAGCCTGCTGCCCGACCTGCCTGATCTAACCAGATTTACAATATCCTCGATATGTACGAAGCTTATTCCCCTGAGGCTTTTGGTTTCATCGAGCGCCCGCCTCAAGAGCCTCCTCAGTATCACCTTTTCCATAGTCTCCATAGGCGCGAGGAACAGTTCGACGGACGAATCGGTTTTCCTGCTTATCATTCTCATCAATGTTTTTGTCGTCAAGAGCTCAAAATATCTCTCATCATCCCTGAAAATATCAGAGGCCCGCGCAATTGCCTTGACAGCGTTTTTATTCAGGCTTTTAACAGCGGGCATTATGGTATGCCTGATCCTGTTGCGCAGATAATGATCCTGGAGATTGGATGAATCAGTGAGAGAAGTTGTTCCGTTGCTGCACAGAAACCCTTCGATCTCGGGCCTCTCGACCTCGATCAACGGCCTTATTATGTGTCTTCCGGATGCAAGCCGTCTGACCGGCGGGATGCCTGAAATACCCGAAAGGCCCGCGCCCCTGACAAGCCGCATCAGAACAGTCTCGGCCTGGTCATCGGCATTATGTCCAAGGGCGATCTTATTGGCGTTTATGCCGGACGACAATGCATCGAGCGTGCCGTACCTCAGTTCCCTTGCCGCTTCCTGCTTGTTCAGGCCGCGCTCCCTGACTAAGGATTTAACATCTATGGCCTCAATGGAAAGGGATATTCCCAGCGGGGCGCATAACCGTTTGCAGAAATCGATTTCAACCGGCGTTTCGGCAGGCCTGAGCCCATGGTCGATATAGGCCGCGAACAATTCAATGCCGTATTCGGTTTTGAGCTCATTGAGCATCTTCAAAAGACATACGGAGTCAGGTCCTCCGGAGAGCCCGACGAGAACACGGTCACCGCCGGACAGCATGGCGTATTTCTTTATGGTGCTCTTGATTTTTTCGATAATTACCATCTGCTTATTATACATGGGCGCTCTCCGTTAAAACAAAATGCTTGACAAAAAAATGTTCCGGGCTGAAAAAATGTGCGCTGGCGGGCAGGAGCATGTCTTTACAATTGTAGGTATTAATTGATAATATAAATGTTGAATTTCACGGAGAGGTGGCCGAGCCGGTCGAAGGCAGCCGCCTGCTAAGCGGTTGTGGGGGTAACACCCCACCCAGGGTTCGAATCCCTGCCTCTCCGCCATTCAAACAACAAAAATTAAGTCGGAGGTCTTTAATGGGAAAGGTTGTGAGAATTTTAATTGTTTTGCTTGTATTATCAATGATAGCCGCGGGGTGTAAAAAGAAAGAAGAGCAGCCGGTTCCGCAGGCGCCGATGGGCCAGCCGATGGGTCAGATGAACCAGACGCCCCAGGCCCCGATGTCTGAGCCGATGCAGAGTCCTGCCGCTCCTCACGGCACTGCAGGACCCAAGGTCGAAAAGGCAGTCGTTGTGCCTGATACCGTTAAGGGCAAATGGAACAAGGTGAAACTGGCATTTGAAGATAAAGCCTCCGGGAAAAGCAGCGAGTTTACCGTAAATCTTAATTCTGAGCTTTCGATCCCCAATACAGGCCTTAAAGTGGCTGTTAAGGAATTCCTTCCTGATTTCAAGATGGGCGAGACAACGCTGACGTCCGGGAGCAACGAGCCCAAAAATCCTGCTGTAAGGGTCGAGATTTTTGAGAATGGGAAGAGCGTATTCAAAGGATGGCTCTTTGCAAAGTTCCCGACCATGCACCCGTTTGAGCACGCGAAATACGGAATAATCCTGAAAGAGGGAGTTAAAAGCTGAGGAGCAAGTAGCCGGTATTCAAGAGGAAAAAAGATAATCTGATTTTCTACGGATGCTTGGTCCTTTGTTATTCGCTACTTACTACTGTTCTAAGAATATGTCAACTTACATTCCTTTAGGCAAAAACCCGACAAGCCCCGAAGAGCGTAAAAAGCTGCTAGGCCGGAGGGCTGATATGGAAGATTACCTCAACAATCTCGAATTGACCCATGTCCAGAGGCGGGTTGTCGACTTCTTGATCTCGCAGAAGGGCTATGCACGGGAAGACATAGAGGCGAACAGGGAATTCACGGTTGAGATGCAGGACACCTCTTTTAAGGCAAAGGCGGATATCGCGCTGAAAGTCGATGGGGTGACCTTCATGATATTCACGTGTGTCATGAACTCAATGGAATCGTGGGAAAGGCATTCTCTGGCCTTTTGCCGGGTTGTTGAATCCTGCCAGATACCCTATGCGGCAGTGACCGATGGCGAAACGGTGAGAATGCTGGATGTTGTAAAGGGGGGAGCAGTCCCGGCAGCGCTCGATTCCATTCCCTCAAAACAGGCCGCGCTGCGGATTATAAAAGAGACCTCGCTCTGCCCCTATTCCGAAGAGCGACGCGAAAAGGAAAAAAGAATTCTTTACGCCTTTGACGCCATCAAGTGCTCTGCAAATTCAAGCGGCTCTGAATAATCGGGCCTGCGTTTAACTGAAAACCTTATCAGGATCAGGAGGAACTGTGAAATTAGCGATTATCGGGCTTTCCAATTCCGGGAAGACAACCGTTTTCAATGCACTTACCGGGCAGAGCCTTGAGACTACCCTCTATCCGACGGTAAGCGGTGAGCCGAACTACGGCGTTGTGAAGGTGCCCGATTACAGGATTGATAAGCTGGCTGAAATCTACAAGCCCAAAAAAGTAACGTATGCAACGGTTGAATATGTCGATTATATCGGGCTCACCAAGGGCGATGCGGTCCAGAACAGAAAGGTCTTCGATCTTATCAAGGATGCGGATGCCATTGTTCATGTAGTGAGGGCCTTCGGAGATGATGCGGTCTCCCATCCGATGAATGAGATCAACCCCCTGCGCGATATAGAGACCCTGGAGCTGGAGCTTGTGTTCGGCGACCTTGAATTCGTGGAGAAGAGGCTCGAGAGAATAGAAGAAGCGGCGAAGAAAGGGAAGAAGCCGAATGAGGCGGAAAAAAAGCTCCTTTTGAAATGCAGGGATACCCTTGAAAAAGAGATACCGCTGAGAAACGTAAGCTTTGACGAGGAAGAGCAGAAATTGATGAAGCCGCTTCAATTCATATCAACAAAGCCCGAAGTGATTGTCCTGGATGCCGGTGAAGGGGATTTGAATACTGAGGGCGCAAGAAACCTTGAAAAGGAAGTTGAACGGTATTTCGAGAATAAATATAAAAACCCGTCACCCGTCACCCGTCACTCGTCACTGTCTTTGTGCGGGAAGATAGAGATGGAGATCGCGCAACTGTCTTCAGAAGAGGCGAGGGCCTTTTTGGATGACCTCGGCATCGAGGAGCCCGCCTTGAACAAGTTGATACGTGTAAGCTATGAGCTTTTAGGGCTTATATCGTTCCTTACCTCCGGCGAGGATGAAGTAAGGGCCTGGACGATTACACGGGGAATGAGCGCCCAGAAGGCTGCCGGAAAGATCCATTCCGATATCGAGAGGGGATTTATACGGGCTGAAGTGGTGGGGTATGACGACTTCATTGCTTCCGGAAGCATGTCTGCGGCACGGGATAAAGGGCTTCTGAGGCTCGAAGGAAAGACTTACGAAGTAAAGGACGGGGATATAATCAACTTCAGGTTCAACGTGTAAGCGCTACGGACACCCATCTGCCGTCCGCAAACTTTTCCAGGAATCTCAACCCGCAGTTTTCCATAGCCGTGATTACACCGTCCTCCTGGCCTGTAAGCATTCCTGAAAGAAGGGCGGCGCCGGATCGGTTCAGGCGTGGAGCCAGTTCCGGGGCTATTTGTATGAGAATTTCAGACATGAGATTCGCGGCAATAAAATCGTAAGGGCCTTCGACGGCGGATACGCTTCCCTCCCTTATCGCAATATTATCGAGGTTGTTCAGTTTAACGTTCCTCAGTGAAGCGTCCACGGCAAGCGGGTCTATATCGACCCCAACGACATATTTATATCCGATTACCGAGGCCGCAATGGCGAGGATTCCCGTGCCGGTGCCGACATCAAGGAAACTCTCTTTCTTTTTCCCGCTGGAAAGCTTTTCTATGAGCATGAGGCATGTTTTGGTCGTTTCGTGATGCCCTGTTCCGAAGGCCATGCCGGGATCTATGACCAGGTTTATACGCCCGCTTTTTTTCTCTTCCCACGGCGGCAGGACGGAGAATATATCCCCTACATCAATAGGCTTGAATTTCTTCTTCCACGACTCGTTCCAATCCCTTTCGGAAATAAAGACATACTCGAAGGACAGTGTGCTGTCAAGACCTGATTCCCTGAGGATGGTTTTAAAAGAATTCAGATTTTCGGCCAGCTCATTGATCCCCTGCGTATCGCGGAAGTAGGCAATGATGTCTTTTTCGTTTTCAATCATGCCGAGGCAACCGGCTGCGGACGTCCTCTGCATAAGGGCGTCCCTGGATTCATCTGCTGTTTTGACGGTGAACTCGTAATATCCCATAACGATAAATAGCGGAAATCTCCGAAAAATAAGATTACCGCGCTTCGCTCGCAATGACAAGTGGCATCAATACTGTCTTTCGCTTAAAAGCGCCTGCTTTTGGGCGAGGAACGCAGTGACGAAGCAATCTCTCTTTTGAATACTTCTGCAAGAGCCTCTATTAATATAACCTCTATAAGGGATATCTTACAAATGACCCGGCGTGAGTATCATTTGGCGGACGGAGTTTATATGGTAAACGCCCGAGCTCTTGAATAAAAGCAGGACAAATAGTATATATTATAGACGATGTTTCAAGGGGTTGAGACACGGCTGAGCACGTGATTGGGAGAGCCGATGCTTTCTTATGCACCATATCCGAGTAAAAGAACAGTTTTATGAGTGATGAGCCGGAGAATGCAGAGTTGAAGATTATCTCAAACAGCCGTGACCGTGGAATGGAATGCCTGGATAAAATAAACAAATGTTTTCAGAGTTTCGGGACAGACCCCAATGAGAATATAAGCCGTCTTACCGCCCTTGCAGGTGAGCTCATGGGCGCGACGTGCGCTCTCTATAACCGCTTGGAACAAGGGCTGCTCTGCTCATTGGGGCAATGGAATTCTCCTCAAGACTATAATCCTGTAGATAAGGCCGAAGGGCACATCTGCTACGATGTAATCAGGAGCGGCAGTAATCGTGTGACCCTTATGAACAATCTGCAGGAAACCGGATACGCCCGGACCGATCCCAATGTCGCCAAGTATAAATTGCAGACATACATGGGGTGCGCTGTAAGACTTGGAGATTCCTACCTGGGATCGTTGTGTGTCGTTTACCAGAATGATTTCACTCCCGGGGAACAGGACAAAAAGCTTCTGGAGCTTATCGCTGCGGCCGTCGGAGTAGAAGAGAAACGCAAGAGTGTTGAAAAAGCCTTGATGGAGAGTGAAAAGCGTTATAGACGCCTGGTAGAATCATTGGCAGATTACATTTACACAGTGCAGGTTGAAGACGGGCGCGCTGTTGCTACATATCATGGCCCTGGATGTGTAAACGTAACAGGCTACACGTCAGCGGATTACGAGGCCGACCGATACCTGTGGTACCGGATGGCTTATGAGGGCGATAGAGGCGCCGTAATCGAGCAGGCCGAGCGGATGCTTTCAGGAGAATCCTCTTCTCCTCTTGAACACCGGATTATTCATAAAGACGGTTCAATTCAGTGGGTCAAAAATACTACTGTTCCAAGGTATGACGACAGGGGCCGCCTTGTCGCTTATGACGGACTGATTACCAATATTACGAGGCGAAAACGGGCAGAGGAGGCATTGCAGGAATCCGAAAGGAAATATCGCGAGCTTTTTGAAGAATCGAAGGATGTCATCTCCATTTCCACTCCTGACGGAAGAATACTGGATTTTAACAGGGCCGGCCTCGAGTTGTTCGGGTACTCCTCAAAAGAGGAGCTCCTTAACGCGGATATTGCCAGAGACCTTTATGTGCACGCAGAAGACCTGGAAGGATTCAAAAGGATCCTCGGGCAGTATGGGTTTGTTAAAGATTATGAAGCGACAATGAGGAAAAAGGACGGTGATATGCTGAATGTGCTTATAACCGCGACAGCCGTTTATGATGCCAAAGGGGATATTGTGGCGTACAGGGGGATAATAAGGGATATCACCAGCCAGAAGAGGCTTGAGCAGCAGCTCCTTCACGCACAGAAGATGGAGGCGATAGGGCAGCTCGCAGGAGGCGTTGCCCATGATTTTAACAACATCCTCACCGCTATTATAGGGTACGCTAATATATTGCTGATGAAGCTCGGCAGGGACGACCCCTTAAAGAACTATGTTGCGCACATACTTGAATCATCGGAAAAGGCCTCCAGTTTAACCAAAAGCCTCCTCACCTTCGGCAGGAAGCAGATAATCAATATGGCGCCTGTGGATCTGGATGAGATTGTAAGAAGGGTTGAACGGCTCCTTTCAAGGCTCATCGGTGAGGATGTTGAACTCAGGGTGTCACTCGCAGGTAAAGCTTTAACCATAATGGCCGACAGCGGGCAGGTAGAACAAGTCCTGATGAACCTTGCCACGAACGCACGGGATGCAATGCCCGAAGGGGGGCGGTTGACCATAAGCACTGAACTAATAGAATTGGATATTGAATTTACCCGGAGACACCGCTACGGTGAGCCGGGATTGTATGCCGCTCTATCGGTGACGGACACCGGGGGCGGTATAGATGCAAAAACAAAAGAAAGGATATTTGAGCCCTTCTTTACCACGAAGGAGGTTGGAAAAGGAACCGGGCTCGGGCTATCCATCGTATACGGCATTGTGAAACAGCACAACGGCTACATCAACGTATACAGCGAGTTGGGGAAGGGCGCCGCGTTCAAGATATATCTTCCGCTTGTCGGATCGGATATCGGGAAGACAGAGCCTGAGGCCGGGATAATAGCCGTAAAAGGCGGCGATGAGACGATACTGGTAGCTGAGGACAATGAGAAGGTAAGGGGCCTTACAAAAACGGTGCTCGGGGAGTTCGGCTATACGGTCATAGAAGCGGTGGATGGAAATGACGCTGTCCGCAAGTTTATGGAAAACAGGGATAAAGTACAGCTTCTGCTGCTTGATGTGGTCATGCCTGAAAAAAACGGCAGGGAGGCTTATGAAGAAATAAAAGCAGTGTGGCCCGATATAAAAGTAATCTTCACCAGCGGGTATACAGCGGATATTATCACCAGGAAGGGTGTTCCTGAAGGGGCCTTGGACTTCATCTCAAAACCCGCTCCGCCCAGGGAGCTTTTAATAAAAGTGAGAGAGGTGCTGGATAAACAATGATATGCCGGTCCGGCAGCGGGCAGGGCTTTACCGGATCCAGCTTTATCGGGCGCCTATTTTGTGTGCGAGACGGCAAATTTAGGTTTAAATCTTCCCGGCAATATGTTAAAATCCATGCTTAAAAAGCCGTATGTCCTGTTTTTTGTCGGAGCGAAAAACAGTGAGGAACCGTATTAGAACTGCCTGCGTGCATGAGATAGAGGGCATTGGCGGCACAATTGACACTATAAAGGTTTCCTCATAGTATTTAAGGACAAGGCTCATACGGACGATATCTTTGGTAATATTGGGAATGAGTATCCGATGGAAAAATTATTAAGAGTATTGGGCAGATGGGGACTATCGGTTGTCAGGACGATGGGGCGGATGATTATTTTTCTGGCGGAGTCGCTCTACCTCATATTCTCACCGCCTTTTAAATTCAATCTGCTTCTGAGACAGATAAGATTTTTCGGCACCAAGTCGCTGGTTGTAATACTCCTGACAGGGGCTTTTACCGGCATGGTGCTCGCCATACAGCTTTTTTACACTCTCAGGAAATTCGGTTCGGACGCGTTGCTGGGGCCTGCTGTTGCGCTCAGCCTTATAAGGGAGCTCGGCCCTGTTTTGTCCGCGCTGATGGTCACCGGAAGGGCGGGCTCCTCTCTGACTGCTGAAATAGGGATCATGAGGATCTCCGAACAGATAGACGTCCTGACTACCATGGCCCTCAACCCCCTCAGGTACCTGAGCGTGCCGAATATCGTTGCGGGGATAATCGTCTTTCCTTTGCTCGCCGCAATTTATGATGTAATCGGTATTTACGGTGGATATGTTGTGGGGGTCAAGCTCCTCGGTTTGAGCTCCGGGACATATTTTTCACAGATGGAGAATTTCCTCGATATGTCGGATATAAGGATGGGTATATACAAGTCCGTCAGCTTCGGAATAATCGTATCATGGGTATCATGCTACAAGGGATATCATACGGATGAAACGGGCTACGGAGCCGAGGGAGTAAGCAAGGCAACCACCGAGGCGGTCGTCATGTCTTCCGTACTGATTTTGGTATGGGATTACTTCCTCGGATCGGTCTTGCTGTAAAAGGCGTGGAGAATGATAGAAATTATCGACCTTGAAAAATCCTTTAACGGCCAGGAAGTCCTGAAAGGTATTAATTTAACAATACTCGACAGGGAAGTAGTGGCCATAATAGGAGAGAGCGGCGGCGGGAAAAGCGTGCTGCTGAAGCACCTTATAGGTATCCTCAAGCCCGATAAAGGCAAGATACTCGTTGACGGTGTGGACATCACGAAAGTCGGCAGGAGAGAGCTTGATAGAATACGGGACAGATTCGGCGTTGTATTCCAGGGGAGCGCCCTGTTCGATTCCATGACGATTTTTGAAAATGTGGCCTTCCCCCTGAACGAAAAGACAAAGCTCGGTAAGAACGAGATCCAGGGGAAGGCGCTGCGCGCCCTGGAGGATGTCGGGCTCAAGGGCATTGAAAACAAGTACCCCTCTGAAATAAGCGGAGGTATGAAGAGGAGGGTCGCCCTTGCCAGGGCCCTTGTCATAGGGCCTGACACGATTTTTTTTGATGAGCCGACAACGGGCCTCGATCCGATCATACTGCATTCCATACACCGGCTTATAATCGACACCCACGTGAAATACAACTTCACGGGAATAATAATCAGCCACGAGATACCCGAGATTTTTGACGTTGCGGACAAGGTCGCGATGCTGTATCAGGGCACTATAGTAGCCGCCGGCACGCCTGAGGAGATCAGGAAAAATTCCAATCCGGTGGTCAAACAGTTTACAAGCAGTTGCCGGGATGAACTGACGAAGTCCTTATCTTAAGATATTGCGGAGGTTGGCTTATGAAGAAATTCGATGTTGAATTGGCGGCGGGATTTTTTCTGCTGATAGGAATTCTTGCGCTTGCATTTATATCCATAAAACTCGGAAAGCTCGAAGTGCTCGGCGGCGGCGGGTACGCCCTCTATGCTGAATTTGAGAAGGCCGGAGGAGTAAAGGTCGGATCGAGTGTCGAGATCGCAGGGGTCGAAATCGGGAAAGTCAAAAGCATCAGGCTTGACAGCAACTACCAGGCGCTTGTCGGGTTTGTGATCAATAAAGGCATAAATATCCAGGACGATGCGATTGCATCCATAAAGACCAAAGGACTCATAGGCGAAAAATATGTGCAGATAACGCCGGGGGGGTCTGATAAGATCCTGTCGAATGGGGGAAAGATACGCGAAACCGAATCCTCTATCGATATCGAGGATCTGATATCCAAGTATGTGTACGGAAAGGTATAGTGTGGGGTTTCAGAAATACATACCGGGGGACTGTCCCTATTTACCAACAGTAGGTGGTTTACCACGGACGAAGCAGCAGCGGGTTTCAGAAATACATACCGGGGGACTGTCCCTATTTACGGACGAAGCAGCAGCGGAGTCGTAGAATAGGGACTGTCCCCGAGACACACACGAGGAGGGAGGCCTTTATGAATAAGAAAAAAGCGCTTCATGCAATTTCTTTTTCTCTTGTCTTATTGCTCGTTACCGCGCTTGCCTCATACGCCGGAGAGCCGACGGACCAGGTGAAACAATCCGTTGAAGAAGTGCTCGATATCCTGAGGAACAAGGAACTGAAACGGCCCGAAAAAACAAAAGAGCGAAGAGCGGCGATACGCAAAGTTGTCGATGAGCGGTTTGATTTTGAAGAAATGGCAAAGAGATCGCTTGGACTTTACTGGAAAAAAAGGACCCCTGAAGAGAGAAAAGAGTTCTCATCCCTGTATAGTGATCTCCTTGAGAGGGCGTATATCAGGAAGATCGAAGCCTATACCGGTGAAAAGGTCGTCTATACCGGTGAAAACGTTGATGACGGCTATTCTACAGTGAGGACCAGGATAATTACAAAAAAAAATATCGATATCCCCATTGATTACAAACTCCACAGGAAAGACGGGAAATGGGAAGTATATGATGTGATAATTGAAGGGGTGAGCCTTGTAAATAATTACAGGACACAATTTTACAGTATTATCAGTTCCGGTTCTTTTGAAGAACTCATGAGGAAATTAAAGCGCAAAGAGTCGGCAGCGGAATTCAAAGGGCCTGGTTAAGATATCTTGCCTGGGGCTGTTTGATCGCTGTGCGGGTCAGATATCCCCAATCCATTTAACCCACTTGAGATTTTTTTTGACCGAGTTGTACAACTTTTCGTCGGCTGTAAGAAGAGGCGCGCTTTCGCTGACGGCAACTGCAAGATATGCAGCGTCATAAACGGAACAATTATAAATTCTGCAAAATTTAAAGACCTGCCTGGACAGTTGTGAAATATGCTTTAACGTGATCTCCAGGTTTGAGAATCCGTTCAGAGCTGAGAGAATTTCCTCCTCTTTAATCCTGCCTCTCTTCCCGGCTATGAGGAGCCCGTTCAACACCTCATATTCCAGGAGGGAAGGAGCGATTAAATCCAGTTTGCCGGAAATATAATCTGACAGGAGATTGACGGCTTTTGTTCCGTACTCTTCATCAGCGAGGAACCATTTCAAGGCGACACTCGCGTCTACGGTGACTTTTTTCACAATCTTTTCTCCAGTTGTTTCCTTGATTCCCTATGTACTTCGGAAGCCGAAATTCCCGCCTTTAAGAACTCTTTCCTCACTTCCATGATTTTTTTATAACCCTCAATCTTTTTAGATTGCCGGTACTCCTCATAGGAAACGATTACTGCTAAGGGTTTGCCCCTTTTTGTCACCACGATCTCTTCTTTCTTTTTGATGACATCCTGTATTAAACGGCTGAAGCTTTTCTTCCCTTCGGCGATACTGACGGTAGAGTTTTTCATATGGCCTCCAATATTAGTCATTTAATATGACTAATTATAAGGGCTTAATTGATAGCCTGTCAACTCTTTTCAGAGAAGGCCGGCAGGAGAAGCCGTTGGAAAGGGGAGGCTTGCTAACCGGATATCAGCAATACGAGGGGAAGCCTGGTAGAAAAATACCATACAATAGAGAATAATTTCCATATTAATCAAAGTGGTACATTATGGCATTCCTTTTGCTTGCTTAAGATATTCTCTATAAACGCCGATATAATTATGGTAATATCTTCCTTGACTATTAATATGTATAACTTTAAGATATCAGCAATACAATTTATTGCAAAAAAACTGGATCAAGAGAAAGGGGGGTGAGAAATTATGAGGAAAAAGATTTTTGCTTTAATCGGGACTATTGCTATGCTTTGTGCTTTAACGCTGATTTCAGGCTGCGGCGGAGGAGGCGGGGGAACTACAGGAACCGGCTCATCATCAAGCGGCAGTAGCACAACAGGAGGAGTGAGTGGAAGCGCCAACTAAGATAAACATCGAAAAGTAATTCAAGGAGGTTTTCGGTATGAAGAGATTTTTCAAATTAACACTTCTTATGATTGCTGTGCTCTTGATAAGCGGCAATCAGCTATACGCCGCCCTTACTTCGGGTGAGAAATACACTATAACAATACAGAAGGTCAACAGCGACGGCACTGCAAGCGATTACAGCGCTACAACTGCCACCGCGGACAGCAACGGCAAGCTGAGCTTCAGCCTGACCGGCATGCCGACTGATGCAGAGGCCAATTTCTTTGTTTTTATCATTAAAGACAAAAACGGCACTGTAGTCCGCAGGGGCTTTGTGCCTGCAGCCCATGCAGGGAGCACAAATCTGGTAGGCGTCAACGACCTCTCCACAGCACAGACGAACGCGATCCTCGAGGCAGGGAAGGTTTTAAAGAGCGACGACCCGATAGCCATCGCCTATCTCATAACCCTGCTCCGCTCGCCGGGCGCAACATCGACTGATGCGCAACTGCTTGCTGCATTGGGCGCCGATGCCATTACGGGCAATAGCGGCTTTGAAGGCTTCCTTACATCGAACGGCGTAACCGCAGCACAACTCCTTGCCTTCAAGAAAGCGCTTATTTATAACGCAACCCCGGGCAAAAAGACCATAACCGATCTGACTAAGGGTTTCAAGGATGCCGTCGACAGCGGTGATGCAACAAAGGCAACACAGGAAATGTCGAAGGCCGGCGGCCAGATGGCCGATGTCTTCATGGATGCGGCCGAGGCAGCGGGCATCGACCCCAACCTGATACTCGCCGCGCACGATGCCGCAGGAGACGTTGCGGAAAACCCGACGAATGCCGCGCGCATGGCGCAGATCAGCTCCAGCGTCAGGACCTCGCTGGGCCAATCCATGGACTCTTTCTTCCAGCGCATCGCCGGAGTGAAAGTACAGTCCGAGTATACCAATGCTCTTAATGCGCTGAAAGCAACAGGACCCCAGGTGGACAAGTTCACGAGCGCGGTGACAACCATGCTGAACAGTTTTGCGGCTACTGAATCAACATACGGCGAATTCTTCATGAACCCGACCGACTACCTCAGCAAGCATCCCGGGACAACCGCCGATCAGATCAGGACAGCTATTGACTCCGAGTTCAGGACCAACTTCGAGACCTTTCAGACCAATATGGCCTCAGATACTACTACAGATATTACTCCTATGAAAGCTGCCGTTGTCGCGGCCATGCAGAAACAAATGCCCAACTTCAATGCAAACTACTTGCCGGATGATTTCGGCACATACATGAAATTCAGCTCATCGGGGCAGACAAAGGTGAACTGGCCTATTCCGCAGACCGTTATGGTCACATGGCTGGCGAAGCTTATCAGCGGCGGCGGCACAATGGACTACACGAGGGATACCCTTGCAATTCCAACCATGATGCAAGAGTGGATGGGAGTATGCACTATACCCGGCAAAAATCAAGGTAACTGCACCGGGATGGGGATGACGTGGAACGGGACGGCATGCGTTTCAAATCAATACTTCAATATGTCGAGCTGCCAAGGCAGTGGCAATACCTGGACTGTGCAAAGGCGGACATATAATACTCCGAGCGCCGCGTTCAATGCATATCAAGGCATCATGGACGATATGCACATCATCGAGTTCAGCAAGTTCGATATCTACAATAATGGCAAGCAGCCGACGCGTCAAGCGGAAAAGGACGCCAAACTGCTTTTCCAGACGAGGATGAATGCTCTTGCAGGCAAGATTACCGGAAGCCCGACCGCTGCAGAGAAAAAGGCCATGATCAAGCTGCTCACGCAGCCTAATATGGACTAAGAGAATCAAAACAACTCCTGTGTTCAAAAGGGGCATGCCGCAGGGCATGCCCCTTTTTTCAAATAAATGGGACGGTTCTATTTTCCCTTTCATTGCCATTCCCGCTCTATGCCTCCTGGCAAAGTATTGACAATCGTATCAGAAAGCTTACAATATAAGACATGAGGATCGTAATGGATTCGGATTGCCTTGTTAAACTTACAAAAGCCGGCATTAAAGAAGCGGTTGTTTCAGCGATGGAGGTATATATCCCATATCTTGTCAAGAAAGAAACAGTTGATGATGTTGTAAATAAAAATTACCAGGATGCCGGTATCATTAAAGAAAATATAGGCAGGAATGTTTTGCATGTCGCCAGGCATGTGAAAAAGGGTTCCATAATCGTGCCTGCCGCAAAAGGAGAAGAAGAGGTCGTGTCTCTTTATTTGAGAGGTGATTTCGACGCAGTTGCCAGTGATGACAGAAAGTTTTTAAAGAAACTTGATACTGCGGGTATCCCGTATCTGACCCCTGCGGTCTGTGTAGTTTATCTTTATAAGGTGATGGATATAAAGAAATCCGAAGCCCTTGCAATGATAGAGCGTCTGAGGCCGTTTATCAGTAAAGATGAATATGTAATATCGAAGTTCTATATGGAGGAGATTCGATGAAAGCAAAGGCATTGAGGCTGCCTGACAGCCTGTTGGATGCGGTGAGATTTGCAGAAAAAAAAGAGAGACTTGATGAGCCGACCACGCTGAGGAAATTTTTGAGGCTTGGAGCTGAAAGATATGTAGGAGCGCTTTATGCGCGGGGGGAGATCAGCCTGCGCGAGGCTGCCGATGTTTTGAGTGTTCCTGCAAGAGAGGCCCTTGAACTATTTTG
The DNA here is from genome assembly GCA_023476565.1 of Nitrospirota bacterium. GTDB lineage: Bacteria > Nitrospirota > Thermodesulfovibrionia > Thermodesulfovibrionales > Dissulfurispiraceae > JAMCVZ01. The sequence continues at coordinate 7,979 of JAMCVZ010000006.1, read as the reverse complement.
GGATATGGAAATATCAGGCAATGTCGGAGCCTATGAGACCCTTAAGGCAATTTCATTAATAGAAGCAAAACGGAAAGAAAAGAAACACAAATAAAAAATAAATGGGACGGTTCTATTTAATTGACAAAATGAGAGGGAAGGTAGTAATCTCCAGTCATGCCAAGGACAGCAAGGATAGCACCGAAAGAGCATATCTATCATGTGCTGACAAGGGGGAATAACCGTCAGCACATTTTCAAAGATGACTCTGACTACAGGCAATATAGAGATATACTCCTTAAGTATAAAGAGAAGTATCGATATAAACTTTATCATTATGTATTAATGACCAACCATGTTCATCTGGTACTTGAGACAACAGAAGATGGGGGCGATCTATCGGAGATAATGAAAGGGATAAACCTCTCGTATGCTCAATATTACAAAAGCAGGTATAAACATATAGGACACTTCTGGCAAGATAGATACAAAAGCATCCTTATATCAAAGGATGACTATCTGCTTGCCTGCGGCAGTTATGTAGAGTTGAATCCTGTAAGGGCGGGGATAGGGGGGAATTCAGGGGATTACAGATGGAGCAGCTATGGAGTATATGCATATGGAAGACGGGATAGCGCAGTTGATGAACATCCGATATATGAGCAGTTATCAAATGATGAAGCAGAGCGGAGAAAGAGATACAGGGAATTTGTGAAAGGAATGCTGAGGGAAAAGGATGCGATGAGGGGAGAGATGAGCAGAAGGGTAGTATATGGAAATGAGCAATTTACGAAAGAAGTAGTATCGAAGTATAAGGTACAGGATGTTACAAGGCCGAGAGGCAGGCAGAAGGGATGGAGAAAGAATTAAATAGAACCGTCCCATTTACTGCCAGGCTACTATTCAGATCCCTTCCATTTTCAATCGTTATTCATCTGCTGCTCATCACCCTTATCGGTTTGAATCTCCAGAGGGCCGGATTACATAATCCATCCGTTCCCAAACAATGGAAGATGGATGTAGATATAGTCCTGGAGGAGAAGGAATTGCAGCTCCCGTCTGCCGGCGTGCAAGATGCCGCAAGAGAGTGGACTGCCCCAAGCGCCGTTCCTGAACAGAGGAAAGAAGAGAGTATTCCTGCTGAACCAAAAGAAATTAAAAATGAAATAGCAGAGAGCGCTGATACGAAAAAATCGGAGGACGCTTTAAAAGCGCTGAATGAGCAGGTGCAAATGCAGGCAAAGCAGATGCAGGATGCCATGGCAGCCAGGGTTAATCTCCAGTTCCTGATATTTCATATCAAGGCTTTCTTCAAAAACGCCCGCCTGTCGATACTGTCATTTATCTTTTCCGAAGCAAATGAAGGAAAGCGTAATGCATTAAACGGCTCCTCCGCTATCGTAAAACTCGAGTATGACGAGAACGGGAAATTAAAAATAGTCAATGTCTCCTCTGAATCGGAGGAATTGAAGAATACACTTGAGAAGATCAGTTGGCATGCTGTGCCTCTGCCTTCCAACTATTTTCTTGCATACAAAGGCCTTAGCCTTAAAATTACCATAGCAAATGGTATCCCTGTAGTCGGCATAGAGGCGCTGTAGAAAGATTTCCATCGGGTAAAGGGGACGGTTCTATTTACCGTGTCCCACCGGGAGAAAAAAATAAATAAATAGAACCGTCCCCTTTACCAAACGTCCCCTTTACCAAAGATCAGAAACTTTATCTCTGGTCCCCGCATTCTTCTTTTCTTGACAAAGAAGGCACTAAGGCGCTACATTAATCACGGTTTCTCATGAATGTTCAAATATTTGACAGATTGAAATCCGGCGTCCCCGGACTGGCAAGCATGCTTAATGTGATAATGGGTGCATTGCTTGTCATTTCTATCCTTATCCTCGCACGAGATATCATTTCCCTGTCCGGCAAGAAGATAATAAAACCTGCCGCCGTTGCACAAACGACGGCCCGGATATCAAAAAAGAGCTTTCAGGAATATGCGCCCGTTGTCAGAAATAATCCATTCGGCCCTCCCGGTGAACTGAAACCGCTCTATGCGACTGCAACAAATCAATCCGCACCCAAATCCGACATGTCCGGACTGACGCTTGTCGGGACCGTTTCCGGTCCGCGTAAATATAGTTATGCCATATTTATGGATAAAAGCAATAATCAGGAAGTATACAGGATCGGTGATGCGGTCCTCGGTTATGGAGTGCTCCAGCGGATCGAAAAGGATAAAGTATATATAAAGGGCGGAGGCGCTCCGGTAGAGATACCGGTAGCGGATTTCCTCAGCATAGTGGATGCAAAGCCCTCCCCAGGCAATAAACCGGCAACTTTTGCAGAAAATGTCGGAGACGGATCATATGTGGTTGACCAGAGAAAGGTTCAGCAGGCAATAGAGAAGCCGAACCAGATCATGACCGATGCCCGGCTGCTGCCGCGTATTGTTGACGGCAAACAGCAGGGTTTTATGTTAAGCGAGGTAAAGCCGGGCGGGATTTATCAGAGCCTCGGCCTTCAGAATGGAGATGTGCTTTTACGGATTAACGAGTTCAGCATTTCAAATCCTGAGAGAGCGCTCCAGGCTTTTACGGCATTAAGGGGTATGGACAGGGCGCAGCTCGATATTATGAGGAACGGCGCCAAGGTGACGATGACTTATCAGATAAAATAAAAAGTATGAGGCTTCTTTGGCAGTACCGGTGTTTAAAGAGCCAACGGAAACGGTTATTATCCGACAGTAAACGGGTTGAAGTTTTACTTTGGTTAAAATATAATAACAGCCTGAATTTCAATCCTGCTTGTAAAAACAATTGAGATGTCTCTACTCCGGATGTAAGGATAGTGAAGGGTAAGCGAAATGAAAAGAAACAAGTTTCTGTCTCTCATCCTCCTGGTATGCATAACGTTGTGCTTTTTCCCCGCGGAACAGACTTTTGCTGCAACGAAAAAAGAGCCTAGCGACCAGAAGGTATCGTTCAATTTTGTCGATGTCGACCTCGGCGCCATTACGAAATTCATAAGCGAGATCACCAAAAAGAATTTCATATTCGATGAGAGGGTTAAAGGAAAAATAACGATTATCACCCCATCAAAATTGAGCATTGACGACGCCTATAACCTCTTCGTCTCGGTGCTTGAATTGAAAGGCTATATGGTTGTGCCGTCAGGCGTCGACGCCTTCAAAATTATCCCTACGGCAGAGGCAAAACAAAAGGGTATAAAAGTTACGAAGGACAGGTCGGTCAATGACAGTTATATCGCGAGGCTTATAAAGCTGAAAAGCATCTCATCAGATGATGCGCTCAGGCTTATACAGCCCGTTATTTCAAAAGACGGTTATATATCAGCTTTCGGGCCGGCCAATATGCTCCTGGTGATTGACTCGGGGCTTAATATTGAGAAGGTCCTCTCTATCATTGAGACAGTTGACCAGCCGTACTCATCGGAAGAGCCCGAGATAATCCTCCTTAAACATTCGAGTGCGGACGCCGTTGCTAAGATGCTCAATGAGGGAATGAGCCGCAAGCCCAGGATTGGCCAGCAGGCGTATGCGACCGAGGAGGCAAAGGCTGTAGCTGACACCAGGTTGAATGCCGTGGTCCTCTTCGGAGATAAAGGCGCCCGGGAAGCGATAAAGTCGCTCATCAGACTTCTTGATGTCCCCTCTCCGGAGGCCCAGGGGAGGGTGAATGTTTATTTTCTTGAAAACGCCGATGCCGTTGAATTGGCAAAAGTTATGGAAGGAATGCTCAGAGGTATGCAGCCGTCAAGACAGTTGGGGGGGCAGGGTGCGCCTGTTGCGCCTTTTGAAGCGGCAGGGGGCATAACCATTACGGCCGACAAGGCGACCAATTCTCTTGTAGTCGTCGCATCGCCTGCCGATTATCAGAACCTTGCACAGATAATAAAGCAGCTCGACAAAAGGAGAAAACAGGTTTTTGTCGAAGCTATGATTGCCGAGATATCTGTGGACAACCTTCTTGAACTCGGGACAAAGTTCAGGGGAGCGGCGACCAAAAACGGGAAGCCCATATTTGTCGGGGGTGTCGGACAGGTGGATCAATCAACAATTAAGAACATCGTAACAGGATTGGCAGGGCTCACGCTTGGCGGAGTCGGCAAATATTTCACCATCCCCAAGGATTTTATTCCCGGCGCTACCTCTGATATGACCGTCCCCGGCCTCGCGGCTATCTTTAATCTTGATGAATTCAAGGATGCTGTAAATGTACTTTCAACACCCCAGATCCTTACCTCGGACAACAAAGAAGCGGAAATACTCGTGGGAGAGAATGTCCCTTTCATCTCAAAGAGGGAGCGGGATATTACGACGACCAATACTGTCCTGAACTCCATTGAAAGGCAGGATGTGGGCATCAAACTTAAATTAACACCGCAGATAACCGAAGGAGACTATGTAAAGCTCGACATATATCAGGAGATTTCATCCCTGCAGCAGCAGTCGGATGCTATTTTGATAAATGTCGGCCCAACCATTACAAAACGCTCTACAAAGACCTCCGTCGTGGTGAGGGACAAGCAGACGGTGGTTATCGGAGGGCTCATGCAGGAACGGGACGAGCAGACGACGACAAAGGTTCCTGTGCTCGGAGATATCCCTGGCCTGGGCTGGCTCTTTAAATCGAAAAGCACATCAAAGAAGAAAACAAACCTGATGGTGTTCATTACCCCGCATCTGGTCAAAGAGGGAGAAAGTCTTGCCCAAATCACCCGGGACAAGCAAACGGAGTTTTCAAGAGAGGGCCAGGGCAGGCTCGTGCATGCGGATGGAGAGCTTTCAGTTAAGTTCAAAGAGGATGTTCCCGCCGATAAAGCGCTCGCGCTGATTTCACAGAAAGACGCATCGGTAACGGGATTTACGGAGAGCACGAAAGTTTACAAAATCAGGCCGAGGGCAGGGCAGACTGTTGAGAGTGCGTTGAAGGAATTTTCGGCGCTGCCCGAAGTCCTGAGCGCCGAACCTGGCTATAAGATAAAGTAACGAGTAACATGAAAACTATCGATACAATCAAAGATGAGGACATAGAGCTTTCCTTCGTAAAGGAGATCCCCCTCTCTTTTGCAAAGTGCAATATGGTCATGCCCCTCAGAAGGGAAGAGGGATACCTTGTCGGCGCCGTCGCTAACGGGAAAGGTGTTCTTGCGCTCTGGGACCTCTCCAAAATGTATAACCTCAAACCGCTGCCTTTGAATGGAGCGCCCAATGTGATAATGGACGCAATAAACAGGTTTTACGGCCAGGCCGGTTCTGCGGAAGAGGTAATGGATAATATAACGGGAGAAGACCTGTCTTCCGTTGCAACCGAATTTGAAAAGCCCAGGGACATCCTCGAACTCACGGAAGACGCCCCCATAATACGGCTTTTAAATGCGATACTCCAGCAGGCGGTGAAGGAGAGGGCCAGCGACATACATGTGGAACCCTATGAACGGGAGCTCGATGTGAGAATGCGCGTTGACGGCATTCTCCACAAGGTCTTGAGCCCTCCCAAGATTATCCAGGATGCCCTCATAAGCAGGATAAAAATAATGGCGAACCTCGACATTTCGGAAAAAAGACTGCCGCAGGACGGACGTATAAGACTCCTCATCGGCGGCAGGGATATAGATATAAGGGTATCGATAATCCCCACGACATATGGCGAAAGGGCGGTGCTGAGACTGCTCGACAGGAAACAGGGGCTCATCGGGCTCTGGGAGGTAGGGCTTAACAAGGATGACGAGGTGCGCCTCGAAGGGCTCCTCCACAGGACGAACGGCATAGTGCTCGTTACCGGCCCGACCGGAAGCGGCAAGACCACAACGCTTTATGCGGCGCTGAACAGTATTCATACCGAAGAGAAAAATATCATCACTGTCGAGGACCCGGTTGAATACCAGCTTAAGGGTATAGGGCAGATCCACGTGAACCCGAAAATAGGTCTTACCTTTGCATCAGGGCTGAGGTCGATCCTGAGGCAGGACCCTGATGTCATCATGGTGGGCGAGATCAGGGATTTCGAGACAGCGGAGATCGCCATTCAGGCATCTCTTACCGGGCACCTTGTCCTGAGCACGCTTCATACCAACGACGCCGCATCAGCGATTACAAGGCTCATCGATATGGGGATCGAGCCCTTCCTGACAGCATCGTCATTGGTCGGCGTTCTTGCCCAGAGACTTGTGAGGACCATATGCCCGCATTGCAAAGAGCGCTATGAGCCGACCGAAGAGGAAAGGAAATACATTTCCGCCGACGTGCTGTACAGGGGAAAGGGCTGCGGCAAATGCATCGGCAAAGGCTACCTCGGGAGGTCCGGGATTTTCGAGATGCTCATAATTGATGATGCTGTAAGGCAGATGATAACTGATAAGACAGACTCGCAAAGCATAAAGAACCTGGCACTGTCAAAAGGCATGGTGACCCTGAGAGCTGACGGCTTTGAAAAGGCCGTAAAGGGTATTACTACCGTAGAGGAAGTCCTGAGAGTAACACAGAAAGACTATGTAGAAGGGTAAGTGACATGCCTGTATTCCACTATAAGGGATATAAGCCTGACGGCTCTCATGTATCGGGCACTCTTGAGGCTGACGGCCTCCGGGATGCGATAGCAAGTGTCAAGGACCTGGATATCTTTCCCAGAGAGGTTGGTGAGTATACCCATAGGGAAAGCAGATGGCTTCCACGGAAAAATAACAATACCCTTCTCCCCCACATAACAAGACAACTTTCAATGCTGCTTTCATCAGGGGTACCTTTGATGGAGGCGCTGAAATCCCTGTCCGACGAGAGCAAGGGGTTCTGGAAAGGTGTCCTTGTCGATATCAGGGAAAGAGTGTCCGGGGGATCGAGTCTGTCCCGTGCACTGGAAGGATATCCTCAAATCTTTCCCGAATTCTATATCAATATGGTTTCAGCCGGGGAGCAGAGCAGCATGCTCGATAAGATCCTGGCAAGGCTTTCTGATTTCCTCGATAAACAGGTCGCGATAAAGGAAAAGATACGAATAGCCATGATCTATCCGGCTCTTATGGTGTGTGTCGGATTCATCGTCCTGTCGTTCCTTTTCACCTTCGTCATCCCGAAGATAGTACGGATATTCGAAAGCTCGAAAAGCGCCTTGCCTCTTATTACGGTTATACTCATAGGCATAAGCAATTTTTTCCTTCATTACTGGTGGGTAGTCATCGGGTTGGCGACAGTATGTATCGCGGGGTTCAGGAAATTAAAAGAAGAGCGAAAGGATCTGATCGATAGAGCCAAACTCAAGGCCCCGGGAGGCATTGTGCAGAGCCTCTATTTCATGCGCTTTACGAGGACTCTCGGTTTTCTGCTTGATGGGAAGCTGCCGGTGCTCAAGGCCCTTGAACTCTCGGCAAAATCCATAGGCAACACTATTCTGGAAGAAAACGTCAGGAAGGCGGTCAAGAAAGTTGCAGAGGGAGCACGGCTCTCCTCATCGCTTGGCGGTTTCCCTCCGGTTCTGCTGCAGTTGATGGCAACGGGCGAAAAAGGGGGAACGCTGCCGGAGGTTCTGAATAAAGCAGCGGACTCATATGAGGACGAATTCGGAAGAAGGGTGCAAAAAGCGCTCTCGCTGCTGGAACCCTCTATGATTTTAGTGATGGGGATCCTGGTCGGGTTTATTGTTTTTGCCGTGCTGCTGCCGATGTTCCAATTAAATCAACTGGTAAAGTAAAAGAAAGGGTGAATTATGAAGGATAAAAGAAAAATAATGAGCAGTCCAACCTTTGCCCCGGGGTTTACGCTTCTTGAGATAATAGTCGTTGTCTTTATTCTCAGTCTTCTGGTAGCCATAGTCGGACCCAGGATAATAGGTAAAACCGACGATGCAAGGATAACAGAGGCAAAGGTTCAGATAAGGAATTATGAGACCGCATTAAAACTGTTCAAGCTGGATAACGGTTACTATCCCGATACCGAGCAGGGCCTTGAGGCGCTGCTCAAGAAGCCGGAAAAAGGGAGGCTCCCC
>JAMCVZ010000040.1 GCA_023476565.1 Nitrospirota bacterium | reverse complement strand
AGCATACAGGGTGAATCGACGTATGCGGGACTGCCGTGCGTCTTTGTCAGGCTGACGGGCTGCAATCTCAGGTGTGCGTATTGTGATACAACGTATGCTTACGAAGAGGGCAGAGAGATGTCCGAAGGCGAGGTGCTGCAGGCTGTACAGGCTTATGGAATCAGGCTTGTCGAAATAACCGGAGGTGAGCCGTTGATGCAGAGAGATACATTCCCCCTTGCCACAAAGATGCTCGACAGCGGTTTCTCCGTACTCATAGAAACAAACGGGAGCCTGGATATAAGGGCTCTGGACAAAAGAGCGGTTGTCATTATGGATATCAAGACCCCTAAAAGCGGTATGTTCGGGCAGATGGCTTTAGGGAACCTGGATTTTTTAAAGGAAAAGGACGAGCTCAAATTTGTTGTTGCCGACAGGGAGGATTATGACTGGGTGGTCAGGTTTATAAGGGACTATCATTTACCGGGGAAATGTACGGTCCTGCTGTCGCCTGCTTACGGCCTGCTTTCCGCGGAAACGCTTTCACGGTGGATAATAGAGGACAGGCTGCCGGTAAGGCTCAACCTGCAGATACACAAGTATATATATTCCCCCGACAGAAGAGGGGTATAGCCAATGTCCGGGGGGCCCGGTGTACCGGGCCTCTTTTTGCAGGCGGCAGGGCAATGCCAAAAGCAAGGTTGCCGGTATTGAGCCTTTGCTTATAGCCAAGATTTCTGCGGAATTTGATTGCACTGTTGGAAGTTCTCGCCGTAGGCTCTGAGGCACGATAGAACGAAAATTGTGCTGACCGGCGTTTAAATGCCGGTGCTCCGGCGGGCAAGATATTTAGATATTTCAGACTCAAAATTATCACTTAACATGCCGTTTCCTATAGCGCGTTGGATATCTTCGATTTCCCAGAAACGCACGGTATCTATTTCTTCCCTATTAAAAGCAAAGGGCCCGTTGTGGATACATGAGTGGGTGTAGACAAGCTCACTTTCATAGGGGTTCGAATGCGTATAGGAGTAGAGAAATTTCATATCCTGCGGCCGGACACCCAGCTCTTCCTCCATTTCCCTCTGTGCGGCGGTTTCCAAATTTTCATCGGGAGAAACATGCCCGCCCACGGAAGTGTCCCATGTGCCGGGCGCGACATCTTTGTTCCCTGAGCGTTTCTGGAGGAGCAGCTCCCCTTTATCATTGAATACAAGGACATGGACCACCTTATGCAGCAATGAGGGATTCCCGTGAATTTCCGACCTCGGCGCAACCCCTATTGTTATGCCCTCACTATTGACGATCTCCAGCATTTCTTCAGACATTGGTAACAATACCAGAAAAAGACCCGGAGAGTAAATATCGGCAGACAGTGATGCCTGTAATTTACATGTATTTTATAAATTGAAATTTGGTATAATGATGCAGTGCGCAGGGGTAACCTTCCCGATATCGGGGACGGTTTTCGCTTTATGGGCTTAATACCATTCGGGTTCTGGAGGCATTATGGCCGATCCAAGCGATAAGAGAAGCGAACTCATCAACCGGATCAATAATATCGCCGCGCATGACCATATCTGCCTCGTGTATGAAACCCTGGAGGAACAATTACCCGTCGTAATCCCATTCGTTAAAGCCGGCCTTGAGCGCGGTGAGCAATGCGTGTATATAGCCCATGAAAATCCCATCGCCCGGATTTCCGAGGCACTGTCCGCGGAGGGAGTTGAGGTCGAGGCCGTCGCTAAAGAGGGCGCGCTGGTAATAGCCGCTGCATCTGACGTATACCTTAAAGAGGGGCATTTCGACCCCGACCGGATGATCGGTTTCCTGGAGGATGCTATGGACTCATCAGAAAGGTCCGGGTTCTCGGCGCTCAGGATTACCGGTGAAATGGCCTGGGCACCCGGGAATCCGGGCATTGCGCACTTGGCAGCGTACGAATCCAGGCTCAACTATTTTTTCCAGAATAACTATGCGCTTGCCCTGTGCCAGTACAATCGAAAACGGTTCCCGGATGAGGCCATGCTCGACATTATTGCTACCCATCCCCTGATAATTTACAGGGATGCAGTATGCAAAAACTTTTACTATGTCCCTCCCGATGAATTCCTGAAAACCGGTCAGGCCGCGTTAACGGTTGAGCGCCTCCTTGAGAATGTATGCAGCAGGGAGTGCGCTGAAAAAGCATTAATGCTGGCGCACGAAGAACTGGAGAGGAGGGTTGGAGAGCGCACCGAGGAGCTTACAATAGCCAACGCGCTTCTGTTGAAGGAGGTTGCAGAGCGCAATAGGAGAGAGGAGGAGATAGATGCGCATCGCCATCATCTCGATGTCCTGGTGAGGCTGCGTACCGATGAATTGACCAGGACCAATGAAAAGCTTTTGAATGAGATCGCCGATGTAAAGATTTTAAGGGGTCTTCTGCCCATGTGCCCGTCGTGCAGGAAGGTGCGCAACGATAAAGGGTATTGGATGCAGATAGAAGCGTATATTAAAGAGCATTCCGAAGCGGAATTCAGCCACAATTTCTGTCCTGATTGCAAAGGGAAAACCCGCCCTGTCCGTTAAGCGTGACAGCCCTGCCGTTTCAGGCCCGGGGCGCCTTATCGCCGGGTACCGGTTTATGTTAAAATACCAGGTAATGAACGCTCTTTTCAGGCTCTTGCCGAAGGCTATCGCCACTGTCTTTTATATCGGCCGCATCCCCTTTGCACCCGGAACGTTCGGTAGTCTTGCAGGCATGGCATTTGTCTGGTTTTTGAAGCCCGGGATTCCCTTGCAGACCGCACTGGCGGCGGCGGGGTTTGTTATAGGAATCTTGAGCGCGCACTTTGCTGAGAGAGATTTCGGGGAAAAAGACAGCAGGCATATCGTCATCGATGAATTCGTAGGCTATCTCGTATCGGTAATAGCGCTTCCGTTGACCGCCGGGTACCTTGTTTCGGCCTTCTGTTTGTTCAGGTTTTTCGATATACTAAAACCGCCGCCGATCAGGAATTTGGAAAAAATATTCAGCGGTGGCATAGGCGTGATGATTGACGATGTGGTGGCAGGGATATTTACGAATGTGATTTTACAGCTATGGAGATTTGTGTGAGATGCTTTATAGCCATAGACATGCCCGGGGATATAAAGGGATCCCTCTCCGGTGTTATGGAAAGGTGCGGTGAAGAGCCAAAGGGCGCCAGATGGGTTCCGGTTGAGAATATTCATCTAACACTCAAATTCTTCGGCGATGTAAAAGACGACTTGGTTCCGGAGATAGAAAAGGGGCTTGCTTTAATATGCATGAAACATAACATGTTCAATATTAATATACGCGGTGCAGGCGCATTCCCGAATCTTAAATATCCCAATGTCCTATGGGTGGGAATAGATGAATCAGAAGATTTGAAGAGGCTTTATATGGATATCGAAGAATCCATGTCGGGACTTGGATTCGAGAAAGAGAACAGAAAGTTTTCTCCACATCTCACCATAGGAAGGATTAAAGACAGAAAGGGCATTGAACCTGTTATTAAGGAAATCTATACATTTAAGGACACCTTTTGGGGCAGTATAGAAGTGAAGGAAGTTTTGCTCATGCGGAGTGTTTTAAAGCCCACTGGCGCGGAGTATTCGGTGGCAGCTAAATTTAATTTAATGAAAGGCTTAATAGTTTGAACTTAAAAAATAAGATTGCTTTGAAGCCATAGCTTTTCACAATGACAGCAGTCAATAATCCACAGGAACTTTTGCCATTACCTCCTCGATGGTTGTTATTCCTTCGTTTTTGGCTGCCATCAGCAGTGAGCTTTCACTGGCGTCATTGGAGATCAATTTTCTGAGGGCAGGTGTTACACTATTAACAGCAAACTATCAGGTGCACTTTCCCAATTGGCGTTTTAAACTGTCATTTCAGGCAGCGCTTAATCCCCGCCGTGAGTTTTATCACGGCGGGGATTTTTGTATGCTATAATAGACAAAAATAAGGCAGGTGAGAATATGAAGACTATAAGTCTTTCGGAAAAGGTTATTGATAAGTTGAAAATTATCGAAGGAGCGGAGTTCGATAAGAAAATTTCTAATCTGCTTGAGACAAATGCGTTAATGCGCCTTAAAGAGTGCGAGGAAAAACTGTTTGATTTTGAGGCTAAATACGGCATGGATTTCGAGATGTTTAAGAAGCAGTGGGAGGAAGGATATATAAAAGATAAACACTCTCATATTGTTGAGAGGGATTTTATGGAGTGGGAGGGTTTTGAATCCGAGCGAAAAAAGTGGCTGCATATTCTAAGGGATATAAGAGTATAAATATAGGGCATGTTTGCAGAGTTCGATGATTTTATAAGAGAACTTACCGAAACAATACAGAAGCTTTTACCTGAGTTGGAGGTTGAAATAGTTTACAAACGGATAGACAAGGTAAGTCTGCATAAGGAGGCAGCTCAATGAACAAAGATAAGGTTAAGGCCCTGGAAATGGCGATTTCTCAAATTGAAAAGAACTTCGGGAAGGGTGCGATAATGCGCCTCGGCAGCGGTGAGATTGCCGAGGGGGTGCAGGCAATACCGACCGGCTCATTGTCACTCGATATTGCAACAGGAATCGGCGGGTTCCCGAGAGGCAGGGTCGTTGAAATATACGGGCCGGAATCATCGGGTAAAACGACCCTTGCCCTGAACGCTATTGCGCAGGCGCAGAAGACAGGAGGAGTGGCCGCGTTTATAGATGCCGAACATGCGCTTGATGTCAATTACGCGTCAAAGATCGGCGTAAACGTAGAGGATTTGCTGGTATCCCAGCCCGATACGGGGGAGCAGGCCCTTGAGGTCGCGGAAACGCTCGTCAGGAGCGGCGCGGTTGATATAATCGTTATAGATTCCGTTGCTGCTTTAGTGCCGAAGGCGGAAATAGAGGGCGATATGGGTGATTCACTGCCTGGACTCCAGGCAAGGCTCATGAGCCAGGCGATGCGGAAGCTTACCGCAGCCATATCGAAGTCCATGGCTACTCTGATTTTTATCAACCAGATAAGGATGAAGATCGGGGTCATGTTCGGCAATCCCGAGACCACCACCGGCGGCAATGCGCTCAAGTTCTATGCCTCGATGCGGCTCGACATCAGGAAGATAGATAATCTCAAGGATGGACAGGAAATGATCGGCGGAAGGGTAAGGGTCAAGATAGTCAAAAACAAGGTTGCGCCGCCGTTCAGGCAGGCTGAATTCGATATATACTTCAATGAAGGCATTTCGAAGGCCGGGGAAATTGTGGACCTCGGTGTTGACAAGGGTATTATTGAAAAGGCGGGAGCGTGGTACAGCTTTAGCGGCGCCAGGATCGGACAGGGCCGGGAGAACGTAAGGGAGTACCTGAAGGGCAACCCGGAAATCGCAGCGGAGATAGAGAAGAGGATACTGGAAGTGTACGGGCAGAAAACAGAGGCGGCGAGCGTGCCCAGGAGCAACGGCAAGTAGCCCCTCATTCCGGCGGATGGATGGGAGGACACTTCAGGACAGAAGTGCCCTCCCATTTTTATGTAATGTGAAAGGGTTGCATGGTGAAAGTTCTTGAGGATAATCTAAAAAGTGCATTAAAATATGCTTTCAAGCTGCTCGGCTACAGGGAGAGGAGCCGGAAGGAGCTTTATGACAGGCTGGTCCGGAAGGGGTTTTCGCAGGGCGTAGCCGAAGAGACCGTCTCTTATCTCGAAGACAGGGGTTTTGTGGACGATGCGAAGCTTGCCGAGGGCTTAAAGAGGGATGCCGTTGAAAGAAGGCATTTCGGGAAAAGGGGCGTAAAAGCCTGTCTGGTAAAGAGGGGAATCTCCGGGGATACGGCTGATGCGGTTGCCGGCGCCGAGGAAGAATACACCGGTACGGCACAAAGGCTGGTCGAAAAGAGATTGAGGCTCCTGAAGGGCTGCGGTGAGGAGACCGTTAAAAGGAGATTGTGGGGATTGCTTGCAAGGAGAGGTTTTTCTCCTGATACTATAAAGACGGTGATGAGATCCATAAATTTGAAGGAGGAACTATAAATGAGCTTCGGCAAAGTCGTCCGTACTTTTTTATTGGTGGCAGCATTGGCTTTAAGCGGTTGTGCCTCTTATGCGAGATATACCCATGACGAGATAAAAGATTATCCTTTGGATGTGCAGGAAAAGATCATCAAAGGCGAGATCATGCCGGGCATGACCCCCCAACAGGTAAGATATGCCTGGGGCCCTCCCGGTTCGGTGCGTCCCCTCGAGCCTGAAGGCGGAAAACAGCGTGAGGAGTGGATTTATTCCACAGTGGCCGGAGTATTTAAAACCAGGCTTACCTTTATTGACGGAAAGCTCGTTTACATCATCAGTTCAGAGCCGGGAAGGGTGAAGTAGGCAATGAAAAGTTCCGAAGCAAGAAATTTATTTCTGGAGTATTTCAGGGCAAAAGGGCATGAGAAAGTCGGCAGCTCGTCGCTCATCCCCAAGCATGATCCGACATTGCTGTTCACCAACGCCGGCATGGTCCAATTCAAATCCGTTTTTCTCGGCGAGGAAAAGAGGCCCTATGCGAGGGCCGTGTCCTGCCAGAAATGCATGAGGGCGGGCGGAAAACACAGCGATATTGAAAACGTGGGCCATACTGCACGGCACCACACGTTTTTTGAGATGCTCGGCAACTTCTCTTTCGGTGATTATTTTAAGAGGGACGCGATACTCTTTGCGTGGGAGCTTCTCACCGAATGGTACAAGCTGCCGAAGGACAAACTCTGGGCCACTGTTTATGAAGACGACGTCGAGGCCGAAAGTCTCTGGCAAGAGCTTACCGGGATGCCGGCCGGGAGGGTGGTCAGACTCGGAGCAAAGGATAATTTCTGGCAGATGGGAGACACCGGACCGTGCGGGCCGTGCTCCGAGATAATTATCGACCAGGGAGAAGAGGTCGGATGCGGCAAGCCGGACTGCACGGCAGGGTGCGACTGCGACCGGTACCTGGAGCTCTGGAATCTTGTGTTTATGCAATTCAACCGGGATGAGTCGGGCAACCTGACGCCCCTCCCGAAACCGAGCATAGATACCGGCATGGGACTGGAGAGGATTACGGCGTTTTTGCAGGGAAAGAGAAATAATTTTGATACCGACCTGTTTACCCCGATAATCTCGGCAATAGAGGCGGCTTCCGGAGTTCCATACGGCCTCAGTCCCGAAAGCGATATTTCGATCAGGGTAATCGCAGACCACTTGCGGTCCTCAACCTTTTTGCTTTCGGACGGGCTGATGCCCTCGAACGAGGGGAGGGGGTACGTGCTGAGGCGCATCATAAGAAGGGCCTCGCGGCATGCAAAACTGCTCGGCCTTCACGGGGCTGTCCTGTACAAACTGACGGATTCCGTGGTTGCGGTGATGGGCGGCGTATATCCTGAACTGGTCCAGGAGCATGACAGGGCCGCGAAGGTCATGATGTTCGAGGAAGAACGCTTTACTAAAACGCTCGAACAGGGCATGCGGATACTCGATGAGGTGATCGACAAGTTGAAGACCGCGGGTGAAAAGGTCATCCCCGGTGATGAGCTGTTCAAGCTCTACGACACATTCGGGTTCCCTCTGGACCTCGCTCGCGATATCGCAATGGACAACCACCTGCTCATCGATGAGGACGGTTTCCAGAAGGAGATGGAGGTGCAGCGGGAGCGCGCACGGGCATCATGGGTTGGCGAGGATGCGGCCATTGCATCGATTTACAGGGAGCTTTCATCTGAAATCGGCGATACCGTATTCGCCGGCTATGAGCAACTGGAATCCGGGTCCGTTATCAAGGCAGTCCTGAAAGAGGGCAAGGTGGTCAACGAGGCGTTCGAAGGCGATGAGGTCGAGCTGTTCCTTGATAAAACACCCTTTTACGGGGAATCGGGCGGCCAGGTCGGGGACACGGGAATCATATACAGCGACACTGCAGAGGTTGAGGTTGTCGATACCAAAAAAGAATTGGGCCTGCATTCCCATATCGTCAAAATAACAAAAGGCAAGCTCAAGGTATGGGACAAGGTAAGATGCGCTGTAGACAAAGAAAAGAGAGCGGCCACCGCGAGGAACCACACCGCGACACATTTGCTCCATACCGCTTTGAGGATGGTGCTCGGTGAGCATATCAAGCAGGCCGGCTCCTATGTCTCTCCCGAAAGGCTGCGTTTCGACTTCACCCACTTCTACCCGGTGGACAGAAACGAGGTAGAGTCGATTGAGGACATAGTCAATGAAAAGATACTTGAGAATATCCCGGTCGAAACCGGGGTCACCGATATACAGGATGCCCTGAAAGCCGGGGTGACGGCCCTTTTCGGCGAGAAGTACGGTGATCGTGTGAGGACGGTAAGGGTGCCCGGATTCAGCGCCGAGCTCTGCGGAGGGACTCACTGCAGATCAACCGGGGATATCGGGCTCTTTGCGATCGTGTCCGAAGGGAGCGTTGCTTCGGGCATAAGGAGAATAGAGGCGTTTACCGGGAAAGCCGCGCTCGATTATCTGAAGCAAAGGAGCACTGAGCTCAGGAAAATATCCGAAGCGCTCAAGACCGACAGGCCGTATGAGAGAGTGGAGAAAGTGCTTGGCGAACTTAAAGAGCGCGAGAAAGAGATCGAAACCTTAAAGGCCAGGGCCGCTTCACAGAACTCGTCGGCCATTATGGACAAGGCAAGGGCTATCGATGGCGTCAAAGTCCTTTCAAGCCGCGTGGACGGGCTCGAGCAAAAGGACCTGAGGGTCTTTGCCGATAATGTAAGGGACAGGCTCGGTTCCGGGGTAATTGTCCTGGCATCCGAAAAAGCCGGCCAGGCCGCTTTGCTTGCGATGGTTACCAAAGACCTCACAAAGAGTTTCAATGCGGGCGAGATACTGAAGCGCATTGCTTCATCGGTAGGCGGCAGGGGGGGCGGAAAAGCCGAAATGGCGCAAGGCGGGGTGACAAATCTGGACGATGTCGGGAAACTGGACAAAGCGCTTGAGTCTGTATATGATATAGTTAAAAAACAAATGGGAAATGAGAGATAGGAGATAAGAAATTTAAGATAATCCCTTGTTATTCCCTTGTTCTCATTTCTCATCTCTTATTTACCATTTAATCTGCGGAGGTGTTTTATGACAATATTCGACGTTGTAAGAAATGCCCTTCTGGCAGGGTATGGAGTTCAGGAAAAAGTCAAAGAGCTCATCGATGATCTGGTCAAAAAGGGCGAGCTCAGCGAATCGCAGGGTGCAAAGCTTGTAAGGGAGTGGTCGGAAAAGGCGGACAAAAGCTCATCGGAGTGGAACAAGAGCCTTTCCGATATCATGACAAAGACCCTGGAAAAGATGAACATCCCCACCAGGGATGATATAGAGAAACTGAACAAGAAAATAAATCATCTTTCTGCACGGGTTAAAAAGCTCGAAGGGGCCGTGGAAGAAGAGGAGAAAGAGGAGTAAGATAATTGATGATTGGCGTCCGCCCCGGGCGGACTGCAGTCTGAAATTAAAAAGTGAATATTTTAAGGCTTACCCGTACATATAAGTCAGCCAGAAGACTGCAGCAGATAATCAATGTCTTTCTTAAGTACGGGTTCGGAAAGCTCGTCGACCAGATACATCTCGGGAGATTCATACCTTTTAAAAAGAGAGTGAAGTCCTTCGGCATATGGCCCGATGTCAAAGGACCGTCCGTCCCCGAGAGGCTCAGGATGGCCTTTGCCGAACTCGGCCCCAGCTTTATCAAGCTTGCCCAGCTCCTTTCCTCAAGGCCTGATCTGATAACGGTACAGTATGCCGATGAACTGAAAAAACTTCAGGATGAAGTCCCCCCCTTTCCCGCAGAGGATGCCCGGTTGATAATAGAGGAAGAGATAATGCTGCCCATGGACAGGATTTTCAGTTATTTTGACGAAAAACCCATTGCTGCCGCGTCAATAGCCCAGGTCCACAGGGCAACGCTCCTCGACGGCTCCGAAGTGGTTGCCAAGGTGCAGAGGCCGGACATAAGGGAGCAGATAGAGACCGATATAAATATCCTGTCTTACATCGCCCGGCTGCTTAATAAATATTTGCCTGAAAGCAGGTTTTTCAATCCTGTCGGCATTGTCGAAGAGTTTTCCAGAACGATCAGGAAAGAAATGGATTTTGAGGAGGAGGCGCGGAACTGCTCCAAATTCAAGAGAAACTTTGAAAATAATCAGGATGTGTACATCCCGAAAATATACGCGAAATTCGTTACCGGAAAAGTGCTCGTCATGGAGCGGATAGACGGTATTCGTATCGATAGCGTGGAGGCGCTGACAGCAGCCGGGTTTGACGGAAAAGAACTGGCAAAGACGGGCGTGAACGCGTTTTTCAAGCAGATACTGGAAGACGGTTTTTTCCATGCGGACCCGCACCCGGGCAATCTTCTCATCATGCCGAACGGCATGATAGCCTTTCTGGATTTCGGCATTATCGGCAGGGTTTCCGAAGAGCTTAAGGAAATCATGGCAAACACCTTCCTTGCCCTCATACAGAGGGATTTCGACAGGCTCGTGGATCAGTATATAGAGCTCGGGATAGTCCCTGAACACATAGACCTCCATGCATTCAGGAGGGATTTCAAGGCCGACCTCGCGGATTTTCTGGAGCCCCTCTACGGGCTCACCCTGCAGGAGATAAATTTCGCCTACTACCTTGATGCAATTACGCACCTTGCGATAAGGCATAACCTGAAGATACCTTCAGACCTCCTGCTGGTCAACAAAGCCATACTGATACTCGAAAATATCGGGAGACAGCTCGATCCGAATTTCGATTTCATCTCCGCCGCGGAGCCCTACGCATCCAAGCTGATAAAAAGCAGGATAAGCCCGTCAAGGCTCTATGAAAAGGCAAAGAATAATATCATGGAGATCAGCGATTTCACCTTTCTCTTCCCGAGGCAGGTAAAGCAGTTGATGAAGAAGGCCCTGAAGGACGATATTCATGTAAAGATGTACCACACAAACCTCCCGGAATTCATCAAGGATATGGACAAGGCAAGCAACAGGATCGCCTTTGCCCTGATCGTGAGCTCCATTATCATAAGCTCCGCGATCATGCACGCGACCGGCGCAGGCCCGACCGTGCTGGGCTTTTCCCTCCTCGGGCTCAGCGCCTTCCTGTTTGCCTTCCTCCTCGGCATCTGGCTCATCATCTCGATAATCCGCTCCGGAAGATTGTAAGAGAACTCTTCGCAGCCTTTGTATCCAGGGATCCTCATCCCACTACCATTGTGAAATAACATTTCTTGACAAACCTTTTTAAACAGGATAAAATTAGTCCATATTAGATGAATGCCGGTACCTGACCGGAAAAGGAGGTATAACGCAATGGATGTGTTAGCATTGAGCAGGTTGCAATTCGCCGTCACCGCTGCCTTTCACTTTATATTCGTGCCGCTTACGCTCGGTCTTTCCATACTGGTTGCTTACATGGAGACACGTTATGTGCAGACAGGTGATGAAATGTATCTGAAAATGACGAAGTTCTGGGGCAAGCTGTTTCTCATTAATTTTGCCCTCGGTATTGTGACGGGAATTACCATGGAGTTCCAGTTCGGCATGAACTGGGCGGAATACTCGAAGTACGTGGGGGATATCTTCGGCGCCCCTCTGGCGATTGAGGCAACGGTTGCGTTCTTTCTGGAATCCTCGTTTATAGGTCTATGGATTTTCGGGTGGAACAGGGTTTCCAGAAAGCTCCATGCATTGTCGATCTGGCTGGTCGCGATTGCCACCAACCTCTCGGCGCTCTGGATACTCCTCGCCAATGGCTGGATGCAGCACCCGGTCGGTTATGTCCTGAGGAACGGCAGGGCCGAGATGGTCGATTTTACAGCTCTGCTGACAAACGGTTACGGCATATTGAAGTTCTTTCATACGGTATTTTCGGGCTATGTGGTTGCAGCGTTCTTCATCATGGGAATATCAGCCTATCATATTCTCAAAAAGAGCAATCTTAAAATTTTCAAAACATCATTCAGAATGGCGGCGGCTTTTGGGCTTATAAGCTCTCTCCTTGTTTTTATCGTGGGGGATTTTCACGCTGCCATGGTCGCCAGAACGCAGCCGGCCAAATTCGCGGCAATGGAGTCGGTATGGGATACCCGGAAGGCAGCGGCTTTCAACCTCCTTGTTATTCCCGATCCCGATAATGAGAGAAATACTGTTGAGACTCTGGGAGTACCCGGGCTCCTCAGCTTCCTGGCATTTCACGACAGCAGTGCAGAGATAAAAGGCCTCAAGGAATTCGCAAAGGAAAACAGGCCTCCTGTTCTCCCCACCTATGCAAGCTTCAGGGCCATGGCCGGTTTGGGGATACTCTTCATGCTCCTTACCCTGGCAGGATACATAATGGCGAAAAAAGACAGGCTTGACACCAGTCCCCTGTTTCTCCGGATTATGCTGTATGCCCTGCCGTTTCCGTATCTGGCTGCACAGCTCGGCTGGATCGTAGCGGAGGTCGGCAGGCAGCCGTGGATTGTTTACGGGGTGCTTAAGACCTCGGATGCAGTATCCAAGGCTATTACTCCATCACAGGTCTGGGCATCGCTTATCGGTTTTACTCTGGTCTATGGATTACTGGCTGTGGTAGATATTTATCTGCTGACAAAATTTGCTAAGAAAGGGCCTGACGACGACCTCTCGGTACTGGTCGGGGACAGTCATACCGTTAGGGCGGCAGGAGGTGCGACATGGAATTCCAGGTAATATGGTTCATCCTCTGGAGTGTGCTCTGGGCTGTTTACTTCATGCTCGACGGCTTTGATTTCGGGGTCGGTATTTTGCAGAAGTTCCTCGGCAGAAACAGGGAAGAAGAAAGGGCGATCATCAATACCATCGGCCCGGTGTGGGACGGAAACGAGGTTTGGCTTATTACTGCTGGCGGGGCTACTTTTGCGGCATTCCCCGGAACCTATGCAATGATGTTCAGTTATCTCTACTCCGCACTGCTGATAATCCTTTTCGCGCTGATATTCAGGGGTGTGGCTGTAGAGTTCAGGAGCAAAGTCGAAAGCGAGGCATGGGAAAAGGGATGGAATGTTGCCGTCTTCCTCGGCAGCCTTATCCCTGCGCTCTTATTCGGTGTGGCTTTCGGCAATATCTTTCGGGGCTTGCCGATGGATGCCGGGGGCTACCACGGAACACTCTTTACCCTGCTCAATCCCTATGGCCTGCTTACAGGGGTGTTCTTTGTCCTGCTGTTTATCGAGCACGGCTCTTTGTGGCTTGCACTCAAGACCACCGGCGGGCTTAATGAAAAGGCGGGGCGGTTCGCGAACGTTGTCTGGTTTGCGCTCCTGGCAGTAGCGGCGGTTTTTCTGGTCTCCACGAAATTCGCGACGAATCTGTATGCAAATTACCTGGGTAATGCAGCCTTGTTCGCTGTTCCCCTGTTTGCCGTTCTCGCGCTTGCCGGAATAAAGGTGTTTGCAGTGCGGAAAGATTACTTAAAGGCATTTTATTCCTCATGCCTGACAATCCTCACGGTCACGTTTACCGGGGTGATAGGGCTTTATCCCAATCTCATACCTTCAAATCTCGACCCGAAATACAGCCTGACCATTTTCAATTCCTCTTCGAGTTTGTATACACTAAAGATAATGACGGTTGTGGCTTTACTGTTTGTGCCTATAGTGATGGCATATCAGATATGGATATACAGGATTTTCAGGCATGGTCCGACTGCGGAGGAGATAGCAAAGGAAAAGGGAGCTTATTGATGAATATAGAGCTCGTGATAAGCGGCCTGCACAAAAATCTGCCGGAAAGGTATGCGATTAATGGAAATCACCCGTGAAACCGATTATGCAATAAGATGCGTCTATTACCTGTCGGGGAAGCCTGATGAGGTGACCATGGTTGATGAGATCGCCAGGGAGATGGAAATCCCGAAGAGTTTCCTCGCGAAGATCGTGCAGAAGCTCGCAAAGGCGGATATCGTCAAATCATTCAGGGGCGTCAAGGGTGGTTACCAGCTTGCGCGGCGTCCGAAAGACCTCAGCCTGCTCGATGTCGTCGAGGCTGTAGAGGGCTCTATCGCCATGAATATCTGCGTGCTCGACAGGCAGGCATGCGACCGGAGCAGCACCTGCCGGATTCACCCTGTCTGGGCCGAGATCAGGAAGGATTTCAGAAAGCTCCTGGGGAAGCATGATTTTGCCCGGCTGAGGTCCCAATAAAAAAGGCAGGATATCCATTGATCCCGGTATCCTGCCTTTTACTGCGATAAATTAACTATTTCTTCTTCGCTGCTTCTCTTATGATTTCCTGGCCTATGACATTTCTCTGAATCTGGTTTGTGCCTTCATATATCTGGAGGATCTTCGCGTCCCTCATCATCTTCTCGACAGGGTATTCCCTCATGTATCCTGCCCCGCCCATTATCTGCACTGCGTCGACCGCTACCTTCATTCCCACGTCGGTGGCGAAGGCCTTGGCCATGGCTGATTCCTTCGACATTTCCTTGGCCCCGCTGTCTATGAACCGTGCAACCGAATATACCAAAGAGCGCGCGGCTTCAATCTGCATCGCCATATCGGCAAGCATGTGCTGGACCGCCTGGAAGCTTATGACAGGATGCCCGAACTGGTGCCTCTGACGCGCGAATTTGACCGCTTCCTCAAAGGCGCCCTGTGCAACACCGACGCCCTGGGCGCCGACGCCGGTTCTCGATTTATCGAGCGTTTTCATGGTGACCAGGAATCCGATGCCGTCTCTGCCGATGATATTGTCTTTCGGTATCCTGCAATTGTCGAATACCAGTTCCCGTGTAACGGAGGACCTTATGCCCAACTTGTTCTCTTTCTTGCCGAAGGTGAAGCCCGGGGTCCCTTTTTCAACGACAAAGGCGGAGGCTCCCCTCGGGCCTTTGGATTTATCGGTCAAAGCAATGATGGTGTATATATCGGCCTCTCCGCCGTTTGTTATCCATTGCTTGGTGCCGTTCAGGATATATTCGTTTCCCTCGAGTCTCGCGGTAGTCTGGATCCCTCCGGCATCGCTTCCGGCATTCGCCTCGGTCAGGCCGAAAGCCACCAGTTTTTTGCCTGCCGCGATATCGGGCAGATACTTCTTTTTTTGTTCATCAGAACCGTGAAGGAGAATCGGATAGGTGCCGAGGGCGTTTGCGGCATAGGTCGTAGATACGCCCACACACGCTCTCGAAAGCTCCTCGACGGCTATGCAGAGTTCAAAAGATCCCTTGCCGAGCCCGCCGTATTCCTCAGGGATGAAGAGCCCGAAAAGGTCAGACTGGGCGAGGACCTTCATTATATCCCACGGAAACTCCTCTTTTTCATCCAGTTCAGCCCTTACTGGCACCACTTTTTCATCTGCAATCCGGCGCGCAAGGTCGCGAATCATTTGCTGTTCTTCCGTTAATAAATAATCCATTAAAGCCCTCCCTTTAACCGCTGATATCAATTCCCTCTATCAGAATACTCGGAGCTCCTATGTTACCATAAAATCTCAGGTCATCGCCAATCATTGAGGTGTTCCTGAACAGCGCAAGTATAGTGCCAGAAATGGCCGCCTCTTTCACCGGGTGCTTTATTTCGCCCCTCTCTATCAGCAGTCCTGACACCCCGATCGAGAACTCCCCTGAAATGGGATTTGCGGTATGCATGCCCATGGTTTCGACAACATAAAGCCCCCTGTCGACAGTTTTTACAAGCCCCTCGACACTGCGTGCATATTCTCCTGATGAGGGTTCCAGGTAGAGATTTGTCGGTCCGACCAGCGGGAGACCTGCAAACCCGTCCCGCACGGCGTTTCCCGTAGACAGCACGCCCTCTTTGCGGGCGGTGTAGGTGTTGTACAGAAAGCCGGTCAGTACACCCTTTTCGATGAGGGGTTTATGTGTGACAGGGGTCCCCTCGTCATCAACCGGCTTGCTGCCGAGCCTGCCTTCAAGCAGGCCGTTGTCGATTATGTTAAGCCCGGGGCTTACCACAAGCTCTCCCTTTTTCCCTGCAAGCATCGATTTCTGCTTCTGGACCGATTCCGAAGAAAGCGCTGCTGAAAGAATGCCGAGGAATTCAGAAGTGACAGAACTGTCCAGGAGAACAAAGCCTTTCACAGGGGCTGTCTTCCGGGCGCCGAGCAACTGTAAAGCCCTTTTCGCGGCGTTCCGCCCTACCTGCTCAAAAGATACATCGCGTAAAAACCTGCTCCCCTCGTAATCCCACCCCATCTGGCTCTCGTTGTCTTCCTCTGCTATGACCGTTATGCTTGCCGAACAGCCGGTCGATGAGTAATGGGCATTAATGCCCTTTGAGCTCAGGATGTATGTGTTGCTTATGCCGAAATTCGCCGAGGCCTTTCTGATGCGTCTTATACGGCTGTCCTCGTCATATGCTGATTTTTCAATGAGCAGGGCATTTTGTATGGCAGCATCTTCGGGTAATGAAACTATGGCGCTGTCGTAAATTCCGGAAGCGGATGTTTCAGCAGAACCGCCTGCCTGCAGTGGCAGGCCGGCATAATCATCGGGCTCTGTATACCGGGATGCTTCGAGGGCCCTTTCAGCTACGGCGCTCATTTCAGCCGGGTCCGTGGAATATGAGAACCCCAATCGCTTGTCCCTGATAATCCTGATGCAGTAGCCGGCTGTATAGGATGATTCAAGAGTCTCGACTTTCTGTTCTCTGACCTCTACGCCAAGGCTTTTCGATGTTTTTACGTAGACTTCCGCTTCATCAGCGCCCTTGTTCAGGGCGATTTCAACAAGTCGTGCCGCGAATGCTCTATCCATAGGGTCTCCTTGGTCAATAAACCGTCACCTTATCGGGTTAATGAAATGCCGGCCAATCACTGCTCTTCGTAGTACGTTGCAGAGGCTGTTTCAGATTCCCAGACGGTAACGGCAGATATCTCCGCTGTGCATTCCGCCAGTTTTTTTCTCATGGAATCGAATATCCATCTGGCAATGTTTTCTGATGACGGGTTCCTTTCAGTGAAAGGAAAAACATCGTTAAGATAAGCATGGTCAAGCGGAGCTATAACTTCATTGACTATCTTTTTCAAATCGTGAAAGTCGATGGCCAGATCGATCTCATTAAGCTTGTCTGCCGTGACATAAACCTGAACCCTCCAGTTGTGGCCGTGAAGGTTCTCGCATTTGCCCTTGTATCCCCTTAACTGGTGGGCTGCTGCAAAACCGGTCTCTATCATCAATTCGTACATTATTACCTCCATGCAGGCGCCGGGGACAGTCCCTATTCTACGACTTCGCTTCGCTTCGTCCGTAAATAGGGACTGTCCCCTTGTTACTCGTTACTGTCTTTATGTTTCTTTTTTAAATGTGGCTATGTAAGGCAGATTCCTGTACTTATTCTCGTAATCCAGGCCGTAACCGACCACAAAATTATTCGGGATCTGAAATCCTATGTAATCTACCGGCACATCTACGATCCGCCGCTCTTTTTTGTCGAGGAGAACGCAAACCTTGAGACTCGCGGGTCCCATCGACAGGATTTTCTCCCGTATATGGTTAAGCGAGATGCCTGTATCAATTATATCGTCTATAAGGAGCACGTCCCTGCCGGCTATATTTTCCCGTGCATCGTAATATATTTTTGTTTCGCCCGTAGATGATGTTTTGATATAGCTCGACGCGACAATAAAATCTACGGTCACAGTGATTTTGAGCGCCCTGATGATATCAGCGAAAAACACAAAAGCGCCTTTCAGGATGCCTATCGCGAGGACCTCTCTGCCTGCGTAGTCACGGGATATGGTCTCCGCCAGTTCTACTACCTTATCGCGGAGTTGTTCGGTCGTCAGGAAAGGCTTTCCAGTGATCATCATCTCCCCCCTCTATAACAAGTGTACTATATAATACTTTTTATTTTCCCTTTATCTCAACCTCTTGAGAAACAGTGCCGGCGCCGGTAAGGGAAGATAATGAATAACCGACAGTCAGAAACTGACACTGGCACTGTTTTTCAGTTTGCATTAACTGCCCTGAAATCAATATAATTCCTGCTATGAGGTACGAAGCCGACCGTTATTTCAAGGCAAAGCAGTAATATATCTTTTGATGATTAAGGTCTTTTACACTCCTTTAGGTTATAGCGATACCACCACATTCCTGCTGCAGCACGCTGCTGAAAAAAGCCGGCCTCCTGATTATTCGAAATTACTCTACCTGGCCCCTGCTTCGGTCAAGGCGGACGAGGCACAAAAAATATTCCACCGGATGCAGGGCAGCAAGTGCTATATCCCCCCTGAAATGACGACGGTGAGGAGGTACTGCACTAAGCTGTACTCCTCCTACGGAAACAGGCGGGTAGTGCGCACGCCGCTTATCCCGCTTATCCTTTCGGGGCTTACCGGCAAGGGGCTCGGCTTCTCTTCAATGGCAGCCGGTTTTATAAGCGATCTGAAGCAGCTTTACCCCGGCATGGATACGGATTCGATAAAACGTGCTTTCAGCGATATCTTCCGGGAGTCCGCTATCCCTGAATCCGTTGCAGGGGGGGTGATGGGCGTCCTGGATATATTCGACAGGTACCAGTCGTTTGTCCGGGAAAACGGGCTTATAGACGGCGATGATATCATTAACGATGTTGCAAATACTCTTAAAGACAGCAACAAGTTACAAGTGACAAGTAACGAGTTAAAAGAAAAGAATCCTTTACTTGTTACTCGTTACTCGTTACTGATTTTAGACGGCATTTATGATATTACCGCTACCGAAAGAAATGTCTTAAAGGCCCTGATTCAGAGTTCGGAGAGCGCATATATCTCAATTCCGTACGATCCCCGGTTTTCCGGATTGACAAGCGATTACCTATGTTTCCTGAAAGAGCATTTCAGGATGGAGGAGATATATCTTAAAGACAGTAACGCTAAAGACAGCAACAAGTTACAAGTGACAAGTAGCGAGTTAAAAGAAAAGAATCCTTTACTTGTTACTCGTTACTCGTCACTGTCTTCAGATTCGTCACCGTCTTTTGTTTATTACTCCTACCCTGACATAGAGGGGGAGGTCGAGGGAATAGCCAGGAATATCAAATCGTTATTCGTGTCGGGCAAGCTGAAAAGGCTGGAGGAAGTAACGGTAGTATTCCCTGATCTGGACAGTTACGCTGCCATAGTCGAAAGGATATTCAGCCGTTACGGCATCCCGTATGAAATTTCGGTTAAAAAGAGTCTCGGGAAGATGAGGCCGCTCCTCGATGTGCTCTGTCTTCTGGGTTCCGTATCAGGGGACTATCCGAGATTGAAGTTTTCCCAGTTTCTCTCGTCGAGGCATTTCAGCAAGATGCCCGAAAGCCTGAGAAAATGGATACCCTCTCTTTCCCTCTGCTCGGGGATCGTTTCCGGGAAACCGGCCTGGCTCGGGTTTATGGCTGAGGGCTCCGAAATGTTCGACATGAATCTTCTGCAGGAGAAATCAGCGATAGAAAAGGATCTCAGGTGGGTTTTCAAAAAGCTGCAGCCGCTCGATGATATAAAGAGCGGAGCGCCGTTCAGGGTCTTTGTGGAAGCGTTCAGGAAAATTCTGGACGACCTCGGATTCCCGGGACCCCTGCCCGAATCCCTTGAGGACCAGCCCAGCGCTTCACCTGCAAAGAAAATAGTCGAGGCGGTCGAGGATATCTTCGAGCAGATCAGCTTCCTGGGTACCGTGAATCCTGCTCCGGTTACCATATCTGAATTTGAGGAAGCGCTGCACTACCTCCTCCATGCCGCCTATCTGGAAACCGGGGGCTCGGGCGTGAAAATTATGGGCTTCCCTGATGTACAGGGCCTATCCCCGCACTACCTGTATTTCGGGGGCCTGTCCGACGGGAATATACCGAAAAGGCAGGCTATGGACTATATACTCCCGGACAATATAAAGATGAAGATAGGTCTCCTGCATCTCGAGAAATATAACGAGCTGCAGAAGTTTGTCTTTGAGGGCATTACAACAGCCTGCAAGCATCTCCATTTGTCTTATCCCCTGATGGACGGCGATGCCGTGTTCCTCCCTTCCTCTTTCCTCTATTCAGGAGAGGAAAGGAGAGAGGAGATTCCCGGTATTTTTTCAAAAGAAGAATATTTCGTCAGGAACGGCAGGGAGTCTCTCCTGGACTATATCCCTGAGATCAGAGTGCATTCCTCGCTTTTAAAGTCCCCGCTTTACCTCCGTGTCACGGACATCGATGCATACAGGGAATGCCCGAGAAGATTTTTCATAGAAAAGGAACTGGGGCTTGCCCCAATGAGCGTGAAAGAATACGAGGTCGAGGCGGCCACTATCGGGACCATAATACACAAGGTGATGGAACGCCTTGTAAAGGAACCGCTCGGAGATAGAGAAGGACTCGAAGAAAAGGCGGAAGCCATTCTTGATGAGATTATGCGCGATAAAAAAATGGACGCCTACTGGAAGCGGCTCATCAAGGATACCTTTATCGCTATGTTGCCCGGGATTTATGAAAAAGAGCTCGAGATAAGGGAGCCGGGGTACGTTTCCAGCGAAGTGGAAAAGAGCATTTCAGGGGAACCGCTGAAGGGGATAAAGCTGAAGGGCAAGATAGACAGGATTGACAGGATAGGGGACGAAGTGCAGATCATAGATTACAAGACAGGGACCGCGGGGCTGAACTGCACCCGGATAGCAAGCGGCAGCGAGAACTTGCAGTTGCTCCTCTATGCGGCGATATTGAAAAACCACGGGTATAAGGTAAAGCGTGCAGGTATCTACTCTCTTAAAGATATGCATGTCAAATGGTGTCCGCCGAAAAGAAGGCCCAGGGCCAAGGACAAGGAGGACAGCGGGCAGACTATCGACGATTACATAACTGTTTCATTGAAATTCCTTGAGGAGGCAGTCACCTGTTTGAGAAAGGGAGATTTCGGGGCAAAGCCGCTCAATGATTATGCCTGCTGGAATTGCCATGAGTACGCATTCTGCCCGTATATACAACAGTAAAAAATTGAAGCTTCCCTGCAGCGGGCTGCAGGGAAGCTTAATGCAAGGAATTATTATTTTGATATGCGCTCGCTCAACCCCGCAGCAAGCTGCGGGGAATACGCTCGCTATCCATTTAAAATAAAGGGATTCCATTATTTTTACTTTTTTATTTCTTGTTTAGCAGGAGGAAATATGCGTTCTATGAAAATATCTCATATATTCATCGCTCTGGCCCTGTTTGCGGTCTCATGCGCGCCTGCGAAAGAGGTTGTGGTCCAGCCCCCGCAGGCGAAACCGGCAAGAGTGGCCCTGGTGCTCGGCGCAGGGGCATCGAAAGGATTCGCCCATATCGGCGTGCTGAAGGTCCTCGAGGCAAATAATATCCCGATACATATGATCGTCGGAACGAGCGCCGGCAGCTTCGTCGGAAGTCTCTATGCGTACGGCTTCAACGCCTATCAGCTCCAGAAAATGGCTATCGCCATAGAGAAAGGCGATATTGCCGATCTGGGGCTGCCGGACAACGGCTTTATAAAGGGGGAGTTGCTCGAGGGATATGTGAACAGGATGGTGAAAAACACGCCTATGGAGAAACTGAGGATACCTTTCTATGCGGTTGCAACAAATATACAGAGCGGCCAGGAGGTTGTTTTCGGGAAGGGGAATACAGGGACAGCGGTGAGGGCGAGCTGTTCTATCCCGGGCATATTCAGGCCCGTCAAGGTCGGCAATCAGATGTACGTGGACGGCGGAGTTGTGAGCCCCGTGGCAGTAGATGCAGCGAAGCGCCAGGGCGCAGACGTGGTTATCGCCGTGGACATTTCCTCAGACGTCGACACTGCGCAGCCCGAAGGAACGGTGGAGACCATACTGCAATCCATAAATATCATGTATTCGAAAGTTGCCGATATGCAGATCTCCAGGGCGGATGTAGTAATACGGCCGAAGGTAGGCTACATAGGTTCGGCAGACTTTCTGAAAAGACATGAGGCCATCCTCGAGGGCGAGAAAGCTGCCCTTGAGGCCCTGCCGAAGATCAAGGACATAATCGGCAGGCTCAGAAAGGACGGGAGATTGTAACCCCAGGGGACTGTCCCCTGCACGAGATTATGGATAAAGTTATCTTAAAGCGAACGGGCAGGATACGGGCAGGCCACCTCTGGATATTCTCGAACGAACTGGCGGCGGGCCCGAAGCACTTTGAGCCGGGCGCCCTTGCCGGGGTATACGACACCAAAGGGGGATTCCTCGGCATCGGCTATGTAAATCCCAATTCCCTGATATCCGTCAGGCTCCTTACGCGGGAGAGGGAAGAGATAGATTCCGGTTTCTTCCGCAGGAGGATTGCCGCGGCCTTAAGCTACAGGGAGAGGTTCCTTCCCGATACCGGCTCATGCAGGCTGGTCTACAGCGAGGGGGATTTCCTGCCGGGGTTGATTGTAGACAAATACTCGGATTGTCTCGTCATTCAGATTCTGACGCTCGGAATGGAGAGACTGAGAGACACCATAATGAACGTGCTCGATGAAATGCTGTCCCCGTCGGTGATGGTGCTGCGGAACGACAGCCAGAGCAGGGTTCTCGAGGGCCTGCCGCTCGAAAAGAAAGTTATAAAAGGGACCCTCGACAGTCCCCCTGTGATAAAAGAGGGAGAGGTCTTTATGGAAGTAGACCCCCTTTCAGGCCAGAAAACGGGGTTTTTTCTCGACCAGAGAGAGAACAGGATTGCACTGAGCGGGCTTGTTGACGGGGGCAGATGCCTTGATCTCTTTTGCTATTCCGGTGCGTGGGGGCTTCAACTGGCCGGGAAGGGAATGCATATAACCTTCGTTGACGATTCGGAGGCGGCCATAGCGAAGGCCGGAAGGAATGCCGGCTTGAACAGGCTTGAAAGCGCGTGCGGCTTTGTGAAGGAGGATGTTTTTAAATTCCTCAAAAGAGAGGCCCAATCCGGCAACGGCAATGCCTATGAGTGTGTTGTCCTCGATCCGCCTGCTTTTGTTAAGAGCAAAGCAAAAATAAAAGAGGCGCTGAGGGGGTACAGGGAGATAAACACGCTGGCCATGAGACTCCTCAGGAGTGGCGGCATTCTTGCGACATCATCGTGCTCTTACCATGTCGACAGGGATGCCTTTCTCGATATGCTCCGCAGCGCAGCTATGGACGCCGGAAGAGACCCCAGGCTTCTGGAATACCGCTCCCAGGGAAAGGACCATCCCATCCTGCTCTCTGTCCCCGAGACAGAATACCTTAAATGCGCCTTTCTCGAATTATAAACAACTATTATGTTGTCTAAAAATATAATTAATAGATAATATGTATATTTTCTCTTGACATAATATATCAATTTTGATAAACTCAAAGTCGAGAAGCGCCTCGTTACCTCCCTAAGCTGCTGTCCAGATCCCACGGGCAGCAGCACTTTTATTTTAATTCAATGAGTTGGTAATCCGGACTGCCGAGACCGAGCCTTTCAGCCTCTTTTATCTGGAGCATATAAGGTTTCTTATGCAAAGTTTGCAGTATATCCTGCCCTTCTTTAACCCCACTATCTTCTGCAAGGGACTCGGGCAGGGGTTTTGCCTTGAGGAGCATATCGATTGAAGCCTGCTCAATTGCCACAATATCGTCAGAAACGAGTATCCCGAGATCCTGTATGACCGGCACCTCTGCCGCGGGCATGCAGTCGCATTCGGGCTGTATCTCGGTAAGGAAGTTTATGTAAATGACCTTGTTCGGCTTGAACGTACCGAGCACTGCCTTTGTCGCCTCGGAAAGAGACTTCATGAAGAGCTCATCGTCTCCCGGAAGAGTGAGTGCGCCTTCGGGACAGACCCGCGTGCATCTCCCGCACCTCCAGCACCGCTCATCCTTGTAATTGAACTTATCGTCTTCAAAATCTATGCAATCAAGAGGGCATATCTCTTCACATTGATAGCAGAAGGCGCACTTCTCGTTATCCCATACGAACTTCCCTTCTCCTATCGTATGCATCGACCCTCTGCCGCACTTCCAGCCGCAGTGCCTGTGGCTTGCGCTGACGCCGCCCATTGCAAGGTTTTTAATCGCGCCGGCATATCCGGCATTTATATGCCCTTTTATATGAGAGCAGACGATCATTGCGGGGACATCGTATATGAGGGATGCCACGGCAATCTCGCCGAGGATTTCTCCTGTCCTCACCATGATATTGTCGTTTCCGTAAAGTCCATCGGCTATTACGACAGGCGCGCCCACAGAGAGATGGTTTATGCCGTTCTGATTTGCCACTTCAAGGTAATCGAGGCCCCTTATCCTGACGGTATCCGTGACAAAAGGCTTTGAGCCGATTATTTTCAGCGCGTTAACCACCTTTCTCAGGAAGACGGGTCTGACTATCCTGTGGGCGCCTTCGGAGCCGAAGTGCGTTTTAACGGCGACCCATTCTTCCTTTTCGAAATACTTTGAAAGTTCCACCTCTTTGAGCAATCTCTCGAGTTTGCCCGGCATGCTCTCATCGTATTTCCATTTCCTCACCCTCGCTGCTGCAAAATAGACCTTTGACATGGACTACCTCCTAAAAAAAACAAGTCAAGTAATAAGTGGGAAGCAGGAAGATCAGGAATTATTTTTTAACCTTCACCTCTCACTTCCCACTTGTTTTGTTATATATTATCGCGATCAGCCCGGCGCTTACAAACCCGTCGAGGAACCCGTAAAACAAACCGAGCAGGCTCCCCAACGGGGATATTTTATATCCGGGGTAGATGGACCGGGCAAGTACCTCGAGGAACAGTTTTCCGTATCCCGTATAAAATGATATCCAGGTCGTAATAAATAGCGAACCGCCCCATACCGAGCCGAGGGCTATGCCCAATGCGAGAGGGTTGAGTTTCATGAGACCTCCGGGGGGGTAAAGAATGGAATCCTGCGATAATGACCTGCTGCTAATGATAACATAATCGGAAGGCCGGGTGAGATATCAAATGGAGTTGGAGTTTTTCATAGTTAGCATGAATAAGCTCATTCAATGTCTTTAATCGAATCAACGAATCCGAAAAAATCTTCACTCTCTTTTTTGAAAGCCCTCCAACTTGAGGGGACTGTCCCTATTTACCAACAGTAGGTGGTTTACCACGGACGGAGTCGTAGACATAATGTATTTAACCTGTCCAACCTTAAGCGACGTGGGTTAAGCTAATAAAGCTCAGCTCAGAGCCACAATTAAGGAGGACAGGTTATGGGAAATTATAGCAAACATGTAGGACTGG
>JAMCVZ010000066.1 GCA_023476565.1 Nitrospirota bacterium | reverse complement strand
AAACACCACAATAGCTATGTCTTTGAAAAGATATACCCAATCATCTTGTAGATCAGTTTTGCTACGGTAAACTGGGGGTGGATGAAGGGATGGGCAGGCAGAAGTTCGTTGACATCGAATCCTACTATGGTGCGGCGTGCCGCGAGCTTGCGCAGGAATGCGATAGTCTCATCCCAGCCGAATCCGCCGGGCTCAGGGGTCCCGAGAGCCGGGATGAGTGACGGGTCTAAGAAATCGCAATCGAAGGTCACATACACATTCTCTTTTAAGCTGTCGATGACCGCATTGTGCCAGGACCCGTATTTGTCGTTGTAGCGCCCCTGCTTTACAGCATAGGCATAGAATGTATTGATCCGGTTCTTTTTTATGAATTCCGCCTCTTCCGCACACTGGCTCCGTATGCCGACCTGCACAATATTCTTATTGAACTCGTAGATACGCGCCATGGCCGACGCATGGCTGTACCTGTTGCCCTCATATTCCTCGCGCAGATCGGAGTGCGCGTCAAGGTGCAGGATTGAAAGTCCGGGGTAGAAATGCGTGTGCGCCTGTGCCGCGCCGATTGCTATGGTGTGTTCACCTCCGATACTTACAACCAGTTTGCCCTGCTCCATCAACCGCACTACCTGCTCCCGCACCAGTTCGACTGCGGCACTATCATAGGCGCCGTCGAAGTGAACGGCCGGCAGGGTAGCAATACCGTTTGTCAGCCGGAATATCTCCGTATCCAGCTCCTCATCGTACAATTCTAGATAATATGAGGCATTTATGATCGATTCAGGCGCGTATGCGGTCCCCCTGCCGTAACTTGTCGTATATTCGTAAGGGACCGGGAGGATTACTACCCTGGCCTGCTCAAAGCGGGACCATTTCTTATCGAGCCGGAGAAAGATATCTGCCGGATTTTGTACACTCATGTGTGTTTGCCCGGTACATGCCCGGAGTATTCGGCTGACAATTGGCTGTAGAGGCTTTCGAGCTGATCGTACAGCCGTGAGAGCGTGCGCGGTGGGTGTGACGCAATCGCATAAGCTGTCATGACCGGCAGAGCGATCGTAACATCGGTATAGCATACAACGGCATCAGGCAGCAGTTCGGGATCGATCTTTCCCCAGCTTACCGCCTCGGACGGCGTTGCGCCCGAAAGCCCTCCTGTGTCGGGTCGCGCATCCGTGATCTGGAGGAAGTAATCGTGCCCTACATCCCTGATACCCAGCACTTCCTGGATATGCGGCTCGGTCTGCAGAACGAAATTCTTGGGCGACCCGCCGCCGAGGATCAGGACAGCGCTCTTTCCCTTTCTTTTCGCGTTCAGCACAATTGCCGCTGTCTCATTCACATCACGCGCTATGTCTATGCGCAATCCGTTTCCGTCCAGTACCGACCTGGCGATGTTCATGCCTATGGAGCTGTCACCAGGCGAGGAGGTGTAGATCGGCACTCCCGCTTCATAGGCGGCTGCCAGCAGGCTCACGCGGCCAAGTCCGAGCAGCCTTTCCCTTTCACGCATATATCTGCCGATTTTATGGTGGAACTCGGATGTGGACATTTCTTTCTGGAATTCGTCGGCCTGTATGATCTGCCGGTAAAAATCATCAGTCGACAGCAGGACATCGTAATCGAAGAGAACATCGTAGATGCGGATAACACCTTCCTTGCGAAGCTCCCGGTCGTCGAGAAAGGGTGAGCCCGTATGCATGTTCAGCCCCATTGCGAAATGCGAATCGTGGTACAGGTTTGCGCCGGTGCTTACTATCCAATCGATAAAACCATGCCCGATTAAAGGTATGAGCGCCGACATGCCCAGCCCCGCGGGCGTCAAAGCCCCTGTTATGCTTACGCCGACGGTTACATCGGGCTCAAGCATTTTGCGCGTGAGCAGACGGCAGGCCTCACGGAGGCGCGCGGCATTATACGCAAGGAATGCATTATCGACCAGTTCGACGATTGTTGTCATACCGTCAATCGCGTGCGGGTGCACCGGCTTACCCCTGAGATATCCGCTCTTGTCCATGGCCCCTCACGGGATCAAGACAGCCGCTGCAACGACGGTTGTCCAGAATCCGGTCTTCCCGATTGCCGTCTGGGTGATATTGAGCGTTTTCACAATCTGGTCGCTCAGCTTCCACTGGTCCAGACGTTTGTTATAGCTCTGCTCTACATCGAATTCGGCGCCGAGTATCGTTGCGAGCATAAGGGCAGCAATATCTTCGGCATAATCGCCGGTGGTCTTTTCATCATCTCCGTAGCTGTGATGTTCTGAAAGATAGCCGATATTGCCCCGGTCCCTGGGGATGGCTACGCCTATCGATGACCCTATCAGCCTGTGGCGCTCATTGGTCGCAGTGTCGGCCAATACCGTAAATATAATCTGCCCCGGGGCTAATTCCTTGATTCCTTTTCTGACGGGCACGAGCTCGCAGTGGGGCGGGATAATGCTCGAAACGCGGACGATGTTATATGAAGCGATATGCGCATTCCTGAGGGCCATCTCGAAGCTGACCAACTTTTCCTTATGCAGCCCGACGCCTTTGGTCAGGAACATTTTCTTTGCAACATACATGGGACGCAGCCTCCTTCTGGAAACAGCCCCTATAAAAGAGTATCAACCCATTGACCGCTCGTCAAGCATCAAACTACAGTGTCGGTGGATAGTGTCAGCGAAAAAGTGTCAGTGTTTAGTGTCGGTGTCAGTTAAAGAATACTTTTCACTCCTCTTACTGACACCGACACTATCCACCGACACTGTAGTTATAACACTGTTTGAAGAGAGATTGGAAAGTGTTGTGCTATATTATCTGTATGATTTCAGAGACATCTAATCAATCCGGCAGCAGGCCCCCCAAAGAAACTCTCAGTGAGAAAGTCCGCAGGACGCCTAAGAGACCGGGAGTGTATATTTTCAAAGGATCGAAGGACAGGATCCTGTACGTCGGAAAGGCGAAAAATCTGAGAAACCGCCTGAAGAGCTACTTTCAGGAGTCGGCAAACCTTGAGCCCCGCAAGATAGGAATGGTGCGGATGATCAGGGGCTTTGAATATATTGTAACCGACAGCGAGCTGGAGGCCCTGATCCTGGAAGCGAGCCTTATCAAGCAGCACAAGCCGAACTTCAATATCATCCTGAGGGACGACAAAAATTATCCATACATTAAGCTGACCATCAAAGAGGAATGGCCGAGGCTTGAAACGGTGCGGGGCATTAAAAGGGACGGCAATATCTATTTCGGCCCGTACATCCCTGCCCAGGCCATGTGGGAGGCCATTGCCTTTATAAGAAAGAACTTCTCCATAAGGACATGCGGGTATCTGCTGGACAAGCCGATGAGACCCTGTATCGAGCACCAGATGAAGAAATGTCCCGCGCCGTGTGCGGGGCTCATAAGCAGGGAGGAATACAGGGACATTGTAGAGGACGTAAGGCACTTCCTTTCAGGTGAAAAGAAGGAGCTTTTGAAGAACCTGGAAAGGAAGATGCTGGAGTTTTCCGAAGAGATGAAATACGAGGCCGCCGCGCGGATAAGGGACAGTATTGTCAACCTGCAGCGGGCGTTTGAGTCGCAGAAGGTCATTGCTCCCGAACTCGGGGATATAGACATCATCGGCCTTTATCAGGAAGGCGATACGGTGGCGATAAATATCCTCTTCCTGCGGAAAGGCATTCTGATAGGCGCTCGGGATTTCTTCCTGGAGAAGGTCATTACATCGAATGTACCTGAAATAATGCACAGCGTAATCGAGCTATTCTATGCAAAGGAGATAATGCCGCCGCCGCGCATTCTGGTCAATGCCGTGCCGGGCGATAGGGAATCTATAATAAAATGGCTTGAGGACAAGAAGGGCGGCAAGGTGGAAATGGAAGCGCCGAGGAGGGGCAAGAGGCTCGATCTCCTGAGAATGTCGAATGAAAACGCACGGCTTCATCTCATCACCAGAAAGAAGCCCTCCGGCGATGAGGTTCCGAATATCCTGAAGAATAAACTGCACCTGGCAAAACCCCCGACAACCATCGGCGCCTTCGATGTCTCTACCATTCAGGGCAGCGAGTCAGTCGGGGCATTCATCTATTGGGCGAACGGCAGGTTTAAAAAAGAGCTGTACCGGCGCCTCAAGATAAAAGAAGTGCAGGGCGTTGACGATTACTCGATGATGAGAGAGATTGTCAGGAGAATTTTGATGAAGCTGGAAGACAGGATGCCTGACCTCATTGTCATCGACGGCGGCAAGGGACAGCTTGAAGCGGCCCGGGGTATAATGGAGGAGCTCGGTATAAAAACGGACATCATCGGTATTGCCAAAAAACCTGACAGGGCGTTCCTGCTGAGCAATGATTTTGTTGACCTTGAGGACAAAGATAAGGCATCATTACTTCTTAAAAGAATAAGGGACGAGGTACACAGATTCGCCATCAGCTTTCACCGTAAGTTGCGGGACAAGAAAATGGTGCAATCGCCCCTCGAGAGGATACCCGGTGTCGGCAAAAAACGCAGGCTTGAGCTTCTGAGGCGCTTCGGCGGCCTTGAGGGCATAAGGAAGGCGTCCGTGGACGAAATATTGAAGATAAAGGGATTTGACAGGAAGACAGCGGAGAGGATTGTTGAGGGGATGGAGGATATAGAATAGTGTCAGTGTCAGTTAAGGATTTTTCTTCAACACCATCCACTGACACTAATCACTGACACTGTATAAGAGGAGACATTATGAACATCTACATTTCGGGCTCTTTGGCGTATGACAGGATCATGGATTTCCCGGGTAAGTTCTCCGACCACATTCTGCCTGATAAAATTCATATCCTGAATGTCTGCTTTACCGTAAACGGGATGGTCGAAAAATTCGGGGGGACCGCCGGCAATATCGCGTACTCATTGAGCCTTCTTAATGAGAGGCCGGTTATTCTGGCAACCATAGGAAAGGACTACAGGAGCTATTTCGACTGGCTCAATAAGAACAGGCTTTCCGTAGAGGGAATAAAGGTCATAAACGAGGAGTTCACCGCTGGCGCCTATATAACGACGGACAAGGCCGATAACCAGATAACCGGATTCAATCCGGGTGCGATGAAGCACCCGTCCGAATACAACTTTAAGAATGCTGATTCCGGGAATTCCATGGCCCTTATCGGACCTGGCAACCTTACGGACATGGTTGCATACGCGAAGGCATATAA
This sequence comes from Nitrospirota bacterium, assembly GCA_023476565.1. GTDB lineage: Bacteria > Nitrospirota > Thermodesulfovibrionia > Thermodesulfovibrionales > Dissulfurispiraceae > JAMCVZ01. The sequence goes on along the minus strand of JAMCVZ010000066.1, from coordinate 501 downwards.
AAGCAAGGGGATCCGGTATATCTGCGACCCGGGGCAGTCCTTGACCGCATGGGATAAGGGTCCCCTTATAGAGTGGATCGAAGGCTCTGCGATATTGATATCCAATGACTACGAACTGGAGCTGCTTATGAAGATAACGGGAAAGGACAAGAAAGGGCTGCTGGGTTTAACAAAGACCATTATCACGACCCTGGGTGAAAAGGGCTCTCTCGTCAGCGCTTCAGGATCGGATATCAGCATACCCGCAGCCGGGATAAGCGGTATTGTCGATCCGACGGGCGCGGGGGACGCCTACAGGGCAGGGCTGCTTAAAGGGCTTGTGAACGGTAAGGACATTGCAACAGCCGCAAAAATGGGAGCTGTTACGGCTGCGTATGCTGTAGAGAAATACGGAACCCAGGAGCATCATTACACCTACAGCGATTTTATGGAAAGATACAAGAGCAACTTCGGAGAGTTGCGGACATGATTCTCTCTATGTTGCCTTATTATGAACGCTTC
>JAMCVZ010000043.1 GCA_023476565.1 Nitrospirota bacterium | reverse complement strand
AAAAAGTTGGTCGGATTAAACCATAACAGAAAATTATTGTCAAGATATTCTTAAAATTGGTTTCATTACTTTTTTAAATAATTTTAAGAAATGTGATGCTTATCACAAAAATGCATAGCGTTTCGATAGTTAAAAAGTTCGGGAACTGAAATGGTCTTAAGGACAACTTAGAGGAAAGATTGTGCGAAGCGGTTATAAAAACACAGCAGGCCGATCAATATTCAAGATCGACCTTCAGGCACAACTGAATTTATATGACGTGCTATAAAGGTATTATCAGCCTCTTGGCTGAACTAGAGCGTTATATTGAGCTCTTTTTCGGTATCCCCCAGAAGAAACCTCTTCCTTATGACCTTAACCCTTATCGTATCTCCCTTTTTCTTGTAGAACATGTGTATTCTTACATCGTCTACCGTGTGCACCGGGACGTTGTCGAGTGACAGTATCACATCACCCGCCTTGAGGCCCGCTTTCCCCGAGATGCTGCCTTCGGGAAGCTCGCTCACAGCGACCTTGCCGCCCTCATCTTTCAGGAGCGCCATGAGCTTTGCCGGTTTGACACCTTCGATCGGCTTCGGGAAGACGATATACTGTGCGATATCTTTCTCAAAATCCACATCGTTCAGGATTATTGCATAATCATATCCGTTTCTCCTGAATGTCCTCCCGGGGATCCCGTCGCCGTAAATAAGATGACCGCTGCCGGCAAGCACGACCATCTGTCCGGCTTTCCGGTAATCGGGGTTCCCCTTGAAAAAGGCATCTATTGATTGCGACATGGTCTCATCCCAGAGGATCTGGGACTGGTAGAAGAAGTCGAAGTTCCGTTCGCGCAAGCCGCCATGCTTCTGGAAAATATCTCCGAGCCTCTCTCTATATGCGGCATTGGAAAGATCCATGTGCTGAGGGACCTCCTTTTTCTCATCCCCGGAAAGGGCGTCTATCCCCCCTTTCGATACCTTCTCGATTATTTCGCGCCGCATGTTCAGGGCGATTACCGGAATTTTCTCCGCTTTTGCAAAATCGAGGATCGGCTTGTAGAGATTGTAGTCAAAGCTCCATCTTTTGAAATACTCCGACCTTTTCAAAAACTCCCTTTCGTCGGTCCTGCCCGCAATATAATCGTCAAGCGCCTTTTGAAACGGCCTCTCGAACATCTCCATGCCGATTGCTGTGAGCTTGTTCTTCTTATAAATGCCTTTTATGACCTGAAGCTGAACCTCGTGATGGGCCGGCTTATCGTGATATTCGCCGACATAAATTATTCTCTTTTTTGCAGCGCCCTCTATAACATCGGGCAGCGCTTTCACTGCCGATACTTCGATTGCGGCCGGCTGCTCTCTCTGAACCATCTTGATTCCCCTTTGGGTCTCTTCAATCTTTTTATAAACATTCCGCCCGTTGTCGAAGAAGAGTATACTGTATTTTCCGTAATGGAATATTTTTCCGAAAGCGGCATCAACCTCGCCCTTCGATTTCCCGTTGACGATCACGGCGACCTTTTGGGTGTTCAGCGGGTTTTCCTTCACGATTATGCTGAAGCCGGCGTTACTCTCCACCTTCCCGTATAGCCGTGAGGCCAGCGGATTATCGTTTCCGATGATTATGAGCGAGGAGGCATTGATCCCGGCTTCCTTGATTCCCGCGGGCTCCTTTTCAACAGCTCCCTTTTCCTTAAAAGTATCGATTATGCTCCTGTAGATGTCTTTTTGCGCTGCGGGCAATACGATTACGGCTTTCTCATCACCCAGAATTCTTGAGATGACAGGGGGAAACTCCTCGCCGGACAACCCCCGTGCTATATCATAATCCTCATCGATAACCACCTTTTCCGGCATCCCCTCCGCAGGTATCTTGATACTGTTTTTGTCCTTATCTATCCTGATCGATACTTTTTTCTTGCGGCCGTCCGCGTAGGAGACGGTTACCGGCACATCCAGGACATAGGTCTTTGTCTTCTGTCCCATAGCGAAACTGACCTCGAAATTATCGTCGATCTGCTTTACATCCGGAGATTCGAACGAAAATTCAGGGATCCCCGCTTCGTCTATCCACTGTTTGAAAAACCAGCCCAGATCTTTTCCGTAGTTTTGCTCAAAGGCCTTTCTTATATCATCCCAGGACGCCTGCTGAAATTGTTTTTCACGCACAAATCCCCTTAAGGATTTATTAAACGCATCCTCTCCAACGGTGCTTCTCAGCATGTGAAACACCATCGCCGCCTTACCGTAGCCTATCGCCTTCGATGCGTAATCAGCCCTGCCCTTGAAATCCTTAAGAGGAAAATCGTTCTTGCTGCCTACATAACCGGCGTAGTCCACCAGGATTTGTTTCCTGTATTCCCATCCCCTGCCCTTCTGCTCCTCATAGAGATGGTCGGCAAGATAGGTGGTCAGGCCCTCCGCCCAATTGCCTTTTCTGTAGTCGATGTAAACAAAATTTCCAAACCACTGGTGGAGAATCTCGTGGCCAAGCGATGTCTCCACGATAAAAGGCAGTTTTACTACATCCCTCCCCAGCAGCGTATAGGTAGGCATTGAATAGCCTGAAGGCAGGAAGTTTTCTACGATCGAGAATCTCTTGTACGCATACCTGCCGAGCATATCTCCATAGAGCCTGAGATACTTTTTGGCATATTCGATATAATTTTTTGCGAGCTCCCGGTCCTCACGGAAAAAGTATGCATATATCTCGACGGAACCAAGAGTGTCCCGCATCTCCTCATAACCTTTTGCGGCCATAAAATTGATCCCGGGCGCCGGATGGGGGAAATCAAAGGAAAATTCGGTCATCGGCCCTTTCCTGCTTTTCCCGATACTCTCGGCTTCGGAGAGAGCGGTATAGCCTTCGGGAAGGGTAGCCCGCAAATCATAGATGCATAAGCAGTCAGGCTGCGGATACCAGATATCGGTCAGGGATATTCCCCTTTCATCAATAACGCTCTTCACTACTCCGTAGTTTGTATCCCCTGCATTTCCGGCATCCTTGAAAACACCCTCATACTTGATCTCGATGCTGCCGCTCCGGGATGGTAAAACCTTAAGGGTCCCGTTCATGACATTGAAATGGATCTGCTGTTGATTCATATGCACTCCGGTAATCCTGAGGTCTCCCACCGTGAAGGTCAGCTCCTTGCCGGCCTGGATAGCCATCCTGGCGGCGCCGGTGATTTTCGAATTGGGGATATCGAAAGAAACGTCCAGATTATATTCCGGGGGAGACTGGGATGACCCCTGCTCCGCCTGTGCGATACAGGGCAGCAACATAAGCAACGATAGAATTATGCCTCTTAAAAATATCATTGTTAAATTATACACTACAGGGCATGAAATTTCCTGATTTTAATGGCATGGAAATGGTGAATAAACAAGCGGATGAGCACCTAAAATATGCAGCACGAGATTTTATCTTTTTATAGTTCGAAAACGGGAGTACATGAGGGCTTCTCATCTCCCTTTATTGGAAATCTTAATAATACCAAAAGCACTACTACTTTCTGTAGCGGCTGCCATGGCGGATTCCATGGCCCTCAGAGCGGCAGCAGTGGCATGGGAAGCGCAAGCCCCTGGATCAGGCATCCGACCGATATAGCATTGCCGAACACTGGTGAATACAGCGGATATGATCCGGTAAACAACTACAGTGTCGAAGCCCCGGTAGCATGGCTCGATACGGCAAATCCATCAAGAACAGGAGCCGTGGTAATGTGCCTTTCGTGCCATCGGGCGCATGGCAGCCCTTATCCTGACATGCTCAGGTGGGATTACAACAATATGGTAGCCGGAGGCGGCGGGAGCGGCGGCTGTTTCACCTGCCATACGAATAAGAAGTAAAGAGAAGTGGTATAATAAATGTAGATTTACAGAGATTCAGGGGGGGTGACTTATGGACTCAAAGCTTTCCTTCAGGATTATTTTAAGACCGGAATCGGGAGGTGGCTATACTGTCTTTGTCCCGTCTTTACCGGGCTGTATCACCTATGGAAATACAGTAGAAGATGCCCTTAAAATGGCCGAAGATGCGATTCGTGCTTATATAGCAAGCATGAGGAAGCACGGAGAGGAAATTGCAGATGATTCCGGAACACTTGAAAGTGTATTAAATCTGGAATATGCCTAAACTACCTGCGCTGACACCGGATGAAGTCATTAAAATACTGCTGCAGAATGGTTTTGAACTTGATCATCAGACCGGGAGTCATAGAGTATATTACAATCTCTCAACGAAAAAACGTGTAGTAGTACCTTACCATAAAAGAGATATCCCCAAAGGAACCTTGCTCTCGATCCTCAAGCAAGCAGGCTTGAAAGATTCATTTTATAAATAAGACCAGAAAACAGTGAGCAACAGCAGACAGAATTGACCGTATCCGTCCATTCTTAATATACTAAGAACCTACTTCAGTAGGAAGATACAAAGAGAGCCTGTCATTCCCCGACTTGATCGGGGAATCCGGAAAGACAGGAACTGGATCCCCCGGCGGGGTATTCCACTCGAATATGGGCACTGCCAGCCCCTGGATCAGGCATCCGACCGATATAGCATTGCCGAACACTGGTGAATACAGCGGATATGATCCGGTAAACAACTACAGTGTCGAAGCCCCGGTAGCATGGCTCGATACGGCAAATCCATCAAGAACAGGAGCCGTGGTAATGTGCCTTTCGTGCCATCGGGAACATGGCAGCCCTTCTCCTGACATGCTCAGGTGGGATTACAACAATATGGTAGCCGGAGGCGCCTCCAAATCCGGCGGCTGTTTCACCTGCCATACGCAGAAAAATTGACCACCTTTGGTGCGCTATTTCTTCTTCAGATAGTTTTTTTCGATATCCTTTAAAAAGAGATTGAAATCTGACAAATGCTTTTTCAGCACACCAAGGATAATTGCATCGTCTATCTTGTCGTAGCCGTGTACAAGGATATTCCGGGTGCCTGCCATAGGGACGAGGAACCTTAAAGAATCCTCGCCTATAAGGCCGTTTTCAGCCAGGACAACAAACACTCCCTTATTATCTTCAGGCTCTCTCAACCTCTCCCGTTTGATGATAATTCTTGCAATATCGATACATGCCTGAACAGCGACTTCAATATTCCTCTCTACAGCATCCTTGACCGTCGAATCTTTGAGATATGACTCAAAAGAGAGTTCTTTAAATTTGGACAGTCTCCTTACCCTTTCTTGCACAACAGCGATCTTTGCCTTAATCTCTTCCAATAAGGGCTCTCCTCTTTTTATCTCTCAGTTCCTCGATAAAAGGCATGAAATCCTGATATTTATTGTCCAAAACAACTTCATAGAGTATTCTGCCGGCGCTGTTTTTCTCATAAACGCACGCACCCTCCCTGACGGCATGATAGGTAAAGCTCAGAGAGCATCCGTTCAGAACAACCGTATCGATCGCTCTACGCATCCTTTTGCTTACCTCGGCGCTCAAAAGCTCAGCCCTCTGAAGCGCTCTAAAAGGGTCATCTTTATAGAATTTTTCATTGAATACAAAAGCGAGGTCGATATCCGAACTGTTCCTTGCCGTGCCTTTTGCAAAGGAACCATACACGTAAATGGCGATTAAGACACCTGCCAGATCACGCGCCGGAGCAACAAGCTCATGCAAAGTCTCCCTTATTGATGTAAGTGTCATGGTAAGCTCCTGAAATATCTTAAAAAGATTATAACATATTGTAGAGCTATTTCTGCACGCGGCGGGGACAATCCCTATTCTGATATGTATTTAACCTGTCAAGTCCCTCTCTCAACGCGTCCAACTCCGATATATTAATACCATTTGTCTGCCGGACCGGAGAGACCTTCAAAATATCTCGGAGGTCCGGCAGACTCC
>JAMCVZ010000019.1 GCA_023476565.1 Nitrospirota bacterium | reverse complement strand
CCACATTTGTTAAAACATTTTAGGGATAAAGAGCGCAGACATTTGATATAGCATATTCTCATTTCCGGTTTGTGGCTCAGATTTTCAGGGAGTATTTTGGGTTCAGAATCAGCATTAAAACCGATTACTATTAAAGGCAAGAGGATAAGAGTTCCTATCATACAGGGGGGGATGGGTGTCGGTGTATCGTTGTCCCCTCTCGCAAGCGCTGTCGCACGTGAAGGCGGCCTCGGCATCGTATCGAGCGCCTGTCTCGACAGGCTCGTTTCAAAAAGGACAGGCAAGAAGTTCAATACCTATGAGGCTGCATACGAGGAAGTCTCGCGCGCAAAGGCTGCCGGGGGCTTCGCGGGTATAAATATAATGGCCGCGCTCGTCAGGGATTATGAAGACTCCGTTAAAGGCGCCCTTGACGCAGGGGCCGACGCAATCATCTCAGGCGCCGGCTTGCCGCTGACCCTGCCCGCTATACAGCCGCCCAAAGACACGGCCCTGATACCGATAGTGTCATCCGCACGGGCACTTGATATCATATGCAAGAAATGGGGAAAAATAGGCTACAGGCCTGATGCCGTTGTGCTTGAGGGGCCGCTCGCAGGCGGGCATCTGGGCTTTAAGATGGACCAGATAGACGTCGAATCAAACAGGCTCGAAAATCTCCTGCCCCCTGTCAAAGACATGGCGGTTAAATACGGCGATTTCCCGGTCATAGTAGCAGGCGGCATCTACACACATGGAGATATCGTAAGATTTATGGAAATGGGCGCTGACGGAGTCCAGATGGGGACACGGTTCCTTGCAACAGAGGAAAGCAGCGCTTCGGAGGACTATAAAAATGCTGTAGTAGGCGCAAAGGATGAGGATATCCTTGTAGCGCATGACCCCGGTTCCCCGTGCGGCCTGCCGTTCAGGGTCATAAAGCAGTCCCCCATGTTCGTTTCCGCCCTTAAACGGCTGAGGCCTCCTAAATGCGATAAGGGATATGTTCTCCTTAAAGATAAAGAGGGCAAGTTCAGCGTATGCCCTGCAAAGGCAAGCAATGAGCACCACTTCTGTATCTGTAACGGGCTTTTGAGTTCAGCCGGATACAATCCTGATAAAGAGGAACCCCTCTATACCGTCGGCACCAATGCTTCAAGAATTGACAGGATAGTCCCCGTCAGTACCCTTATGGATGAGCTCACCGGCAAGGCCTTGATCTCTTAGCTGATACTTTTTAACCTGCACGTTTTATCACTAAATCCTCACTTATATTCCCTTTTATCTCCCGATCTCTCCGCGTTAATATTTAATGAGCAGATAAAGTAAAAAATATAAACGGCGACGATATGCTATAATTAAAAATGGATAGTTCCAACCTTCACAGGGAGTAATTCAGAGTGTCCGGCTACTCTGTAGCACGTCCATTCCATTGCTGTCTACCGGGCCTGAAAAGGTATCTGTCACCAGGTTCAGAAAAAAATATGCGCAAAAGAAATTCCGGTCGTCTTGCGGTATGAGAGATCGATCTATTTATGAACAACCACAAATCAAAACTGCCCGCTGAAAGTCTTGCGGAGCTTCGCAGGGAAGCGGAAAACAAGCTGAGGGAGCAGGTCGGGAGGGTGCAAGAGCTCCCTGTCGGGGACGTGCAACGCCTTATTCAAGAGTTCGGTATGCACCAGATCGAACTGAAAATACAGAATGAAGAGCTGCACGCTGAAATTATTGAACGCAGACAGGTGGAGAATGAGCTGCTGAAGTACCGTGATGACCTCGAGTCACTGGTCGCTTACCGCACTGAAAAATTCGAAAAGACCAATAAGCTGCTCCAGCAGGAGATCGCGAAGCGCAAACAGACCGAGAGGGCCCTCAGGGAGAGCGATGGAAGGTTCAGGGCCATTTTTGAGCAGTCCAAACATGGGGTTGCCATAGGCACGCTTGAAGGGAAAGTCATTTTCTATAACAAGGCATATGAGGATATCTGCGGATATACCATGAACGAAGTGAATGAACGCGGCTGGTTCCACCTTGTCATTCCCGATCCCGGTATGAGAAAAGAGGCCGTCAAAATAGCGGCCAGGGCGCTCAACGGCAAGATACCCTATGCTGAATTCCAGGTAGTGCGCAAGGATGGAAGGACCGCCTGGATATCCTTTGCCGTAACAGCGATCACCGTAGGCGGCATCAAGTACATTTTCAGTATTGCTACCGATATCACCGAAGCGCATAGGCAGAAAGATGAGCTTCAAGAGGCGACCGAGCAGCTCCGGAAACAGAAGATGGAACTGGAGCGCTTGATGCAGGAACTGATGAGACACCGTACAAGTCTTGAGGAATTGGTCGAAGAGCGCACCGCTGATCTGAAAATAGCCAATAAACACCTCGGACAGGAAATAATGGAGCGCTTGCGGGCGGAAAGAGGGCTCAGGGAAGCCAATGAGCTGCTGGAGAAGGTATTTTCGAACATTCACGTACAGATTGCATACATGGATACCGGTTTCAATTTTATCCGTGTGAACCGCGCGTATGCCGGGGCCGAAGGGTGCGAGCCGGAATTCTTCACCGGCAAGGGTCATTTCGATCTTTTCCCCGATAAAGAGAACGAGGAGATTTTCAGAAGAGTTGTTGAGACCGGTGAGCCCTGCTTTGCTTACGGAAGGCCTTTCAGGTATTTCAGGCGCTTCAGGCGTGAAGTCGAGTACTGGGACTTCAGCCTTAATCCCGTGAAAGAAGAGGACGGCAAGGTTTCCGGACTGGTCCTGAGCCTGATAAATGTAACCAACCGCAACCGTGCAGTAAAGGCCCTCCGCGAAAGCGAGGGTAAATTCCGGAAGCTCTCGCAGGAATTCAATACTCTCCTCGACGCTATCCCGGATACCTTGCTGCTCATGTCCCCCGAATTAAAGATCCTCTGGGCAAATAAAGGCGCTGCCGCGGGACTGAACAGAGAGGCTTCCGATATAAGGGGCCGGTACTGTTATGCGCTGTGGCATAACCGCTCCGCTCCGTGCGACGACTGCTATTCACTGCGGTGTTTTGCGAGCGGGAAAGAGGAGGGCGCCCAGGTCTCGATAGGCGGCAAACTCTTTGATTCGAGGGCGTTCCCTATAAAAGACGAGGACGGCAAGATAAGCGCCGTCATTGTACTGGCCAGTGATATCACCGAGAAGACCATGCTCCAGGGGGAGGTCATGAGGGCCGACCACCTGGCCTTGCTCGGCAAGTTGGCTGCCGGCGTTGCACATGAGATCAACAATCCCGTAAACGGCATCATAAATTATGCCCAGATACTGGCCAACAAGAGCAGCACAGAAAGCAAGGACTATGATATCGCACGGAGGATCATAAAGGAGGGCGACCGCATTGCGGGTATAGTCAGGAGCCTCCTTTCCTTTGCCCGTGACAGGAAGGAGGAAAAGAGCCCTGCGCATGTCCATGAGATTCTGTCCGATTCGCTTGCCCTGATAGGGGCCCAGATGAGAAAGGACAATATCAGCATCATAGTGAATGTTCCTCCCGGGCTGCCGGAGATAATTGCGAACCCGCAGCAGATCCAGCAGGTGTTTTTGAATATAATGGACAACGCACGGTATGCGCTGAACCGGAAGTTCGAGGGGAAACATAGAGACAAAGTATTCGAGATTTCGGGTGAAGAGATAACAATCAACGACTGCCCGCACGTGCGGATTACATTTTACGACAAGGGTACCGGTATGCCTGCCGATATACTGGGTAAGGCCGTAAACCCGTTTTTTTCCACCAAGCCCAGCGGGACGGGATTAGGCTTGAGCATCAGTCACGGCATTATCAGCGATCACGGGGGCAGGCTTAGCATGGAGAGTATCGAGGGCGAAGGCGCCAGGATTGCAATCGATCTGCCTGCAAGGGAGAGGGCAAGAGATGATGAATAGGATTCTTGTAATAGATGACGAGGAAAGCATAAGGTTTACCTTCGAGAGCTTTCTTTCCGATGAAGGGTATGACGTATGTACGGCCGGAGATTACAGCGAGGCCCTGACCAGAATGGCCGGGTCCGATTTTGGAGTGATCTTTACCGATATCATTCTCGGCGGACGGAGCGGGATCGATATCCTGCGCGAGGTCAAGGAGAGAAAGCTGACCTGCCCCGTAATTATGATAACCGGGTATCCCAGCGTCGAGACCGCAGCGGATGCCGTGCGCATCGGGGCTTTTGATTATCTCCCCAAACCGGTGAAGCAGGAGAGCCTGCTCAGTATTACCAAAAAGGCCCTTCAGCATAAGGCGCTCGCAGACGAGAAGGAAAAGTACCGCTATAATCTCGAAGCAATATTCAGCAGCGTCAAGGATGCCCTTATCACCGTCGACAAGGAGATGCTGGTGGTGGAGGTTAATGAGGCGGCCGGTAATATCTGCGGAATATCCCGTGATGCGATAGGGAAGGCTTTCGGCCCTCTTGCGGGGGAATGCACTATGCAGTGCATCGACGCCCTTTATGCGACCATCAAAAAAAAGAAACCTGTTGAGATATCCCGTCTCGAATGCCGGCACAAGCAGCGGCCCGCGCAGATTGTGGACCTTTCCACATTCCCTCTTCTGGACCGCCAGGGTGTATTCTCGGGGGCAGTTCTGGTCGTCAGGGATGAAACACGTCTTGCGGATCTGGAACGGGATATGGAGGACCGCCGGCATTTTTACAACATCGTGGGGAGGAGCGGGAAGATGCAGGAAGTCTATTCGCTTATCGAGGACCTTGCCGATGTTCAGACCACCGTGTTGATTACGGGCGAAAGCGGGACAGGCAAGGAACTGGTCGCTGAGGCGCTCCATTACAGGGGCGGACGCAGCCATAAACCGTTCGTCAAGGTAAACTGCTCTGCCCTGACCGAGAGCCTTCTCGAAAGCGAACTCTTCGGGCACGTCAAGGGGGCTTTTACCGGGGCTGTCAAGGACAAGATAGGCCGTTTCCAGAGGGCCGACGGAGGCACGATCTTCCTGGATGAAATCGGCGACATATCGCAGAGAATACAACTGCGCCTGCTGAGAGTGCTCCAGGAAATGGAATTCGAGAGGGTAGGAGATTCCACCCCGATCAAAGTAGATGTCCGCGTTGTGACCGCTACAAACAAAAACCTCCGCGAAAAAGTCAGGCTCGGGGAATTCAGGGAGGACCTCTATTATCGCCTCAAGGTTGTGGAATTGACGCTGCCGCCGCTCAGGGACAGGCGCGAGGACATACCGCTGTTGATCGAGTATTTCCTGAATAAATTCAATAAAAAACTGAATAAGAAGATTACGGCGGTATCGGCGGATGTCCAGAGAATTCTCCTGGAATATAATTGGCCGGGAAACATAAGGGAGCTGGAACACACGCTTGAGCACGCCTTTATCCTGTGCCGCAGAAATACGATCACCATTGATGACCTGCCGATTGATTTCAAGGACCTTGTGGGGAACCAGGAGCTTTTCTCCAGGGCAATGAAAATCGATGAGCCGCAGGCGCTATTACAGGCGTTGGAGAAGGCCGCATGGAACAAGGCCAAGGCAGCCCGGCTGCTGGGCATAAGCCGGAGGACGATCTACCGGAAGATTGAGGAATACAAGATCGCCAAAGATCTGAAGCTATTCTGAAAAACCGGCATCATCGGCGCCCCAGCGCAGACTGCAGCTTAAAGCGCCATGAAAGCCGGTGTGACATGGCACATATGTGTAACGGCACACTCATGTGCCATTCAACAACCTTAACAATTCACGCAACGGACTTCCTGTTCTATTTTCCTGCTATAACTTTCTATTTTTCAGCAGAAAAAAAGAAATAAAAAGCTTCTCCTGCTCATTGGCACACACTTTGATTATAACTACATAACTCAACAACCAATAAACTATATACGGGGTATGGGAAGATGATGAGAACTGTGGTCATGTATCCGACTTACAAGAGAGAGGTGAGGAGGAGAAGAGAAGGCGGGAGGAATGTGAAAGCGGCCCTTGTCAAAAGGGCATGTCCTTTCATCCAGGAGCCTTATGACGATTGTTTGTGTGCCAACATGCTCAGCCGGAATATAGAGGCGGCGATATATTATTGCGGTGGAAATTTCAAAAAGTGTGAAATTTACAAAAGATGGTCGTAATCCTGATGAACTATACTGCAGAGCTATAAAGGCACGCGAGATTCGACCTGCAGCAGAAAGCCCGGCAGTGGAAACAGCGCATGCTTTTCTTATCCGCCGGTTTTATTGATAAGACGTTGCCTGTACAACATCTGCATAAAGTTTTTTTCGATTGTATTGACCGTTTGAATCCCATGAGCAGTGAAACAGGCCGGAACAGCGCGGACTATATTCATAGGGCAAAGAGCGGGTTGCCGGCCTTTCAAGAATTTTCAAGAATAGGGAGGAACAAGGATGTGTCCTGAATTAAAGGAGTGGTCGTGCGGGATCGCCGGCATTGAGCCGGAAAAAATAGAGTGCATCGACGAATGCTGCTGCTACGGCAACGGATGGGACAAATGCAGGGTTTATATTGCTCAATTCTTCGTACATGAACAGTGTGCGGAGGAACAACTCGTGGAGGCGTCGGCCTGAATGTATAAACCTGCAGCGCGTGTGAGGAATAATGACTTTGAAGAGAGGAAACAGTTTAAGAATGAGAAATTTTGGATTTGAGCAATCTGGAGCTATAGGATTACTGACTTATGACGGTGAGCTTACCGTACAACATACCCGTGAGTTGAAATCGGCCCTGATGAGGGCACTGGACAGAGTGGATCATCTGATTTTCAATCTTGAAAAAGTGACCGCTATGGACATAGCGTGCTTCCAACTGCTCTGCATGGCCCAACGGATTTCAAGGCGCCTGAACAAGCGCCTGACTGTCATCGGTTTTCGCCAGAAATCTTTTAAGCGGCTCTTCGAGGATGCCCGGCTCAGGCACAAAGATTGCGTCCTGGATTGTTTGAAGGCCGTATGCGGGCGTATGGGCGGCGACAGGTCAAAGGCCAAAACATCCCACAAAAGAGAATTGCCCTAAGGGGCTGGCAGAATTAAACGTTTTTGAAAGGAAATGTCTATGGAAAAGGAAAACAAGGATATGCTTACCAAAAAGTCGGGCCCTCTTTCAGCCCACGCATTACAGGAAGAAAACAGGACGGCCCCCGGAGGGCTGAAGGGAACAGAGGCGGTAAAGACCGTCCTTCTGGTTGATGATGATGAATATATCCATAAACTCTACGATGCCGAATTCAGCGGCATATTCGGCCGGAAAATAAAACTGGTGCATTTTTTCTCCCCTCAAAGCGCATTCGATTTTCTGCAATCGAGCCGGGTGCATCTGGTCATCTCATGTGTCCTGTTCCCCGGGGGCGCAGACGGCATATATTTTCTGAGGGCATGCAAAACCTTATACCCGTCCCTGAAATTCATCGTTAACTCGACCATGGACAAATTCGCGGAGGATTGCATTGAGGCCGATGCATATATAACGAAGACAGCCGATCTTTCCGGATTGTTCAAGGCTGTTGAGCGGTATCTGGCGGGCAGTTGCAGCACCGCAGGGGCCAATTTGAAAATTCAAGCCGGGGAAATAGAGCCCCTTTTTAATCTGGGCTTTGCTTACCACGATCTGAGGGAATACGAGAGGGCCATAAACGTATTCCACAAGATAATAACGGCAAATCCGAATTCTTCATATGTTTACCACGGCCTCGGCATCAATTTAGGGAACCCCGGCCGGCACAGCGAGGCCCTTGAAGTGTTCAGGCAGGCTGTGAATATCAATACGGAATACGCAAAAGCCTACTACTGCCTGGGGAACAGCTATTTGAAGATCGGGAAATATGCGGAGGCTGCGGAGGCCTTAAAGCAAGCCGCGGAAATAGATGGAGAATATGCTGAAGCTTACTATTGCCTCGGAATTATTTTCGACAAGTTCGGCAAGTATACCGAAGCAGTGAAAGCTTACAACCGTGTTATAGAAATCAAGCCCGGCCATGCAAATGCATATTTTAATCTCGGCAATATATACGAAGAACTCGGGAAGCACCCGAAAGCGATTGAAGCATACGAGCAGGCGATACGGATATATCCGGGTTACTACGAAGCCTACTATAATCTCGGCTGTGTCTATTGCAATAACGGACGATATAAAGATGCAATCGATTCATTTGAACAGGCGATAGGCATAAAACCGGACTATGCAAAAGCATATTATAACCTCGGCATTGCCTATAGCGGGCTTGGCCAAAATCCGGAGGCGGTGGAGGCGTTCAGGTACGCGATAATGATCAAGTCCGATTATGCTAAGGCGTATTACAGCCTCGGGGTCGCGTACGGGAAGCTCCGCAGATACCCGGAGGCGATCGAGGCGTTCAGGGAGGCGATAATGATCAAGTCCGATTATGCTAAGGCGTATTACAGCCTCGGGGTCGCGTACGGGAAGCTCCGCAGGTACCCGGAGGCGATCGAGGCGTTCAGGGAGGCGATAATGATCAAGTCCGATTACGCGAAGGCGTATTACAGCCTCGGGGTCGCGTACGGGAAGCTCCGCAGGTACCCGGAGGCGATCGAGGCGTTCAAATACGCGATAAGTATAAAGCCCGACTATGCCGAAGCGCATAACAACCTCGGCGTTACCTATCTGAAATCAGGGGGATACAGGGCTGCAATAGACTCATTCGAGCAGGCGATAAGCATCAAGCCTGATTATGCAAAGGCCCTTCTCAATCTCGGAGTAGCGCAGCAGTCGATAGGGCAGAAAAGCAGGTCTTTTGAAAGCATCGATTACTTCAGAAAAGTGTTTATGGACTGGCAGCGGAATTATTTAATGCTGTATCCGGACAGAATATCCTCGTATGAATGATATACCAAAGGATGGATTAAGGCTTTTTTCCAGCCTTCACCCCTCACCCTTCATCCTTTGCGGAGTATTTCTTGGCTACTTTGTCGAGAATACCATTGATAAAGGAAGCCGAATCAGCAGTAGAATACTTTTTGGCAATCTCAAGCGCCTCGTTTATGGTTACCGCGCTCGGGATATCCCTTCTGAACAGCAACTCATACGTAGCGGCCCTCAGGATATTACGGTCGATCGCCGCCATTCTTGAGAGCGTCCATTTTTCCGCTACCTTCTGGATTATGGAATCTATTTTTTTTGAATTCAGAATAGTCCCTTTCACTATTTCCTCTGTAAATGCCCTGATTTTAGGATCGCTTTCTCCGGCTTCAGACCAGAAATTGTCGAGGGCACCGGCAAGGGCTGCCTCATTGGGAGGGGATACGTCGAGGGTTTCCATAAAATCGATTTTATAGAGGAATTGCAAAATATATTCCCTGGCTTTCCTGCGTTTCACCTGAAATCCTTTTTAGGTCCTGGATTTGTTCAGAAATCAATCAGACGCGTGCGAGTTGCCCGCAGTGTGAAATAATTACAGCCTCTTCATTACCTGGGCCATTTCTATGGCTGTGACCGCGGCGTCCCATCCTTTGTTGCCGGCCTTGGTGCCCGCACGCTCAACGGCCTGCTCGATGGTATCCGACGTTATCACTCCGAAGGCTATCGGAACCCCTGTATCTAAGGAGGCTGCAGCAACACCTTTTGAGACTTCAGAAGCAACATATTCAAAGTGCGGAGTCGCTCCCCTTATTACCGTACCGAGGCATATAAGCGCATTGTACGTGCCCTTCGCCGCCATCTTTTTCGCGATGACGGGAATCTCGAATGCCCCGGGCACTTTCACCACCTCTATATCGTCTTCGCGCGCGCCGTGCCTTACAAGGGCATCCACCGCCCCATCAAGAAGCCGCGATGTTATAAAATCGTTAAATCTGCTGACCACGATACCGAATTTAAATCCTTCAGCCTGAAGCTCGCCTTCTATGATTTTCATTTCCTTCCTCCAATTGCAGCGTTCCGGGACCGCTGCGGTATCACGTAAAAACATTTCATTATAAACGCCTTAACGCAAGAAAGGCAATAAACGCCTTTTTATGCCTTGCGGAGAGGCCACCCGTTACAAAAAGAAACAGGGCAAGGGAGCTGAACTGTATGAATTAACTATTGCTGTTATGAAAAGTCTTTGCGCACGCGATCTATTCGCCGCACGTTGCGAGCCAATCGGCAACCGAGCGCACATTGCGGAATTCTCCGATGGAACGCGCGGCGATGCGAGGATGCTCTTTCTCGATGAGCCTTGCAAGGTCGTTGCCGGGGCCGAGCTGCGATATACTGCTCCATGCCGACCTCTGATCCGCAATAAATGTACCCGTCCCCTTTATTCTACACATGCCGCAGGGCAGTATGCGTGAGGATTGATGGGCGCCGGTGCTTAGTGTCAGTGAGCAGCATCGAAAAGTCTCTATCTGGCACTAACATTTTCTTTCGGCACATCTGCCCTGCCTGCAGTCAATTGATGTATACTGAATGAGCATGAAAAGAATCATACTCGCATCGGCGTCTCCGAGGAGAAAGGATATCCTCGAGAAAACGGGCTTGAAATTCAGGGTTGACACAGGCGATTACGAAGAGGACATGGGCCTCGGCCTGGAGCCCCATGAGCTTGCCCGATTCCTGTCGCACGAAAAGGTGAGGGCGATTTCCGGCAAATATAAGGACGCGCTTGTTATCGCGGCAGACACCTTTATTGTCTTCAGGGACAAACTGCTCGGCAAACCCCGCACCAAAAAGGAAGCGGGGAGGATGCTCAAAACGCTGAGCGGCAAAGCGCATTCGGTAATAACGGGATTCACGATTCTGGATACCGGCAGCAAGAAAAAGGTATCCAGATCGGTAGAAACAAAGGTATACTTCAAAAGGCTTACTGCGGGGGAGATAGAAGCATACGTGAATTCAAAAGAGCCGCTGGATAAGGCCGGGGCATATGCGATACAGGGACTGGGGGCGATCATCGTGAGGAAAATAGAAGGCGACTACTTCAATGTTATGGGCCTCCCGCTCAGTACCCTGGTCGAGAACCTGAAGAAGTTCGGGGTTCATGTGTTATGAGCGGGACAGAGCGGCGGAATATCAGGCCCGGTCTCAGGGTGAGGATTGTGCAAAAGCAGCACCAGAAGTCAGGGCAACTGACCGAAGGAGAGGTAAAGGATATTTTGACAAACAGCCAGTCTCATCCGCACGGGATCAAGGTGCGGTTGGCTGACGGGAGGATTGGAAGGGTCAGGGAGATTATTAAGGGCTGAAATATAAGGCGGTAACGGCAGTGGATGAAAAATAGCAAACTTTCCCTTATAAGTGAGAGAATTCAAAAAGGAGATTTATGTATAAAAAGCCTTCAGCGGGAGAAGATGTGGATTCATACTGCACACGATGCAAACTCAATCTCAACCATATCATCATAGCGATGATCGCGGAGAAGATTGTAAAGGTAAAGTGCAAAACATGCGGCAGTGTGCACAGTTACAGGAATATTGATAAAATGATAAAAGGCAGCCGCGAGAGAGGGAGCGGACCTTCCGGGAAGAGACCGGCTGCGGTAAAAAATATAGAAGCGTTGTGGCAGGCAGGCATTGCGGAGGCTAAGAGCGCTGAGATGCCTTACGATATGGGTAAGGCTTACCGTGCCGGGGATATTATGGTGCATACCGCGTTCGGCAAGGGCATTGTGCAGAAGGCGGATTTCAAAAAATGCACGGTGCTTTTCAGAGATAAAGAGAGAGTGCTTGTGACCTCCAACATATGAGGCGCTCCGGTTATGGAGGAGAAGAAGGAAATACCGAAAAAGAACCCCTGCCCTGACTGCACTTTCTGCCAGTTCTGCAGCGAAACGCGCTGCGCCATGTGCCGCCCTGCGTCAAGGGGAAAAAAGGACAAAAAGAAAAAAGAGCACAAGCCCCTTTTCCGTCCATACTGACAAGATAATTAACCCGGCTTTTAATAATTGCATTGGATCCCCCGGACAACCTAAAATAGATTTATTTTTTCGACAGGAGGCGCTTTATGAAAGTAGTGGCATTTAACGGCAGTGCCCGCAAGGACGGCAATACGGCAATGCTCTTGAATCTGGTCCTGGATGAGATCAGGAGCGAGGGGATCGAAACGGAAATGGTGCAACTGGCAGGGACCCAGATCCAGGGGTGCATCGCCTGTTTCAAATGTTTCAAGAACAAAGACCAAAAATGCGCGGTGGGAAAAGATGCCGTAAATGACTATGTCGCAAAGATGCTCGAAGCTGACGGCATTCTGCTCGGATCGCCGACATACTTTTCGAACATATCGGCCGGCATGAAAGCCCTTATCGAACGGTGCGGCATGGTATCACGCGCCAATGGCGATATGCTCAAGCGCAAGGCAGGGGCAGGGGTCGTCGCGGTGCGCCGCGCAGGGGCAATCCATGTATTCGATTCCCTCAACTATTTCTTCCTCATCGGACAGATGGTCATTCCGGGGTCCAGCTATTGGAATGTGGGGATCGGAAGAGAAGCCGGAGAGGTTATGAACGATGCAGAAGGCGTAAAGACCATGAAAGACCTCGGGCAGAACATGGCATGGCTGCTCAAAAAGATTCATACATAGAGAGATAGTAATCGGGATTCCCGGCAAATGCGCCATGGCTGGGGATGCGGTCCCCCGCCGTGCGCATCCGCCCGATCACCTGCAGCATCCGTTCTTGTGTTTTCTCGCGGAAGGCCTGAATCCTCAGGTGTTTTACGTCGGGGAATCCCCTGTTATACCAGGAGAAGAACTTGCGGAAAATCAGGGCGCCGGCCGTCTCTCCGTAGAAACCGGTGCAGAGATTCAAATGTTTTATCATGGTATCGGCAATCTCATCCAGGCCGGGCCTGAGTGGTGTCGTACCGCTTTCAAGGAATCCCAGGGTCTCCCGGAACAGCCACGGATTTCCCAGTGCCCCCCGCGCTATGGCGACGCCGTCACAGCCTGTCTCGTCAAACAGCTTCTTTATCAAATGCGGTGAGAACGCGTCCCCGCTGGCTATAACGGGAATATCGAGGGCTTCCTTGACCTCCCTGATGACCGTATAATCCACTCTTCCCCTGTATCCCTGCATTCGTGTCCTTCCGTGGATAAACAGGCCGTCTACTCCCGCATCCCGGGCGTAAAGCGCTGCATCCCTGGCATTGACGGATGTTTCATCCCAGCCTGCGCGTATCTTTACCGTGACCGGGACCGTAGAATGTGCGACTACCACTTTGAGCAATTCGCCCAGTTTGCACGGCTCCTTAAGCAGGCTTGCGCCTTCGCCCCTGCCGGTTACCTTGCCCACAGGACAGGCGGCATTGAAATCTATGATATCGAATTCATAGGGCCGGAGAATGTCCAGCGCTTCACGTAGGATTTCGGGATCGTCTCCCAGAAGTTGAACCCCCAGTGGCCTGTCGGCAGGTGTTGTCGCAAGCATTTCCAGGGTATTCCTGTTCCGGTACGTGAGGGCGCGGGCGCTGATCATCTCCACAAACGCGAACGCGCAGCCGAAAGAGCGGTTGATCATACGAAAAGGCAGATCGCTTATTCCGGCCATAGGCGCAAGCAGGCACGGGGAGGAAAACATTTTATCACCGATTGTAAACACAACGAAATATTTTACCTGTACCCGTGGCCTTTATGCCACTGGAGCATCAGCAGAGTTATTCTTGACTGCCTGCTTTGTTGCATCTATCATTTAAATTATGAATAAAAACTCACTGAGGAGGGTGCGGATGAAACGTTTCATTGCAGTGCTGACGGTTTTTCCTTTGTTGATGCCTGCAGTAACAAGCGCTCCTCAAGCTGCAGGGGCCGGCTTTATGATATGCGTCATAACACCCCTGCATCCTCTTGTTATAAACTTAAATCATGCAAGAGAGAAAAACATATATTGAAAGGCATTTTTTGATAAACCGGGCCTGCTGCATGTACGGCAAGCTTGAGAAGAAAAAACTTTAATAACGGAGAGATGACATGGAGAGATATCTAAACAAAGGAATTAAACAAGTTATTATCGAATTCCCGGCAGTAGGCTCTATTCTCGATGAGTACAATATCGGCTGTACCTTGTGCGGTGTCGGCGCCTGTCTCTTAAAGGACATCGTTGAGGTCCATAACCTATCCCCTGAAGAGGAACGGGAATTGATGGGCAGGATCAGCAAGGTCATTTATCCTGACAGGGTTGTCGAAATACCCGTCACACAGAGGAAGAACGGTGGCGCCGGAGCCGGGGAAGTAAAATATTCCCCTCCGATGCAGGGGCTTGTGGATGAGCATACCGTGATAAAGAGATTACTCGCTATGATACCCTTCATCATCGAGGACATGGAAGTATCCCGCGGTGAGGACAGGGCGCTGGTCCTGGGCACGGTTGATTTCATCCGCTCTTATGCCGACAGATATCACCATGCAAAGGAAGAGGATATACTCTTCAAGGAATTCGACGAGAATCTCGATATCATTAAAGTCTTCAACGAGGACCACAAGATAGGAAGGGGCCATGTAAAGGCAGTCATAGAGGCGCTGGAGACAGGGGATAACCGGTCGATAAAGGAACACCTCGCCGGGTACAGGGAGCTTCTCAAAGGGCACATCAAGAGAGAGGATGAAGTGCTTTATCCCTGGATGGATAGAAATCTTTCAACCTCTCAGATAGGCCGCCTGTTTGCCGGATTCATAAACGTTGACGAGCAATTCAGGGAGGTGCGGGCAAAGCAGGGGGCGTTCGTAAAAACATTGGAAAAGAAATATAAGTATGAGGAGGTAAAATAAAATGGCATTTGAAGGATGTCCCGGGTCGAGAATGGCTCATTTTCAGGATAAGGAAGCGCAGGATGATACTCCTGCCGCAAAGGTAAAATCACAGCTCAGGCAGTGGCCTGTCCAGTTGCACCTGGTTTCGCCGCTCGCGCCTTACTATCAGGGCGCGGATGTGCTCCTGTCAGCCGATTGCGTAGCGTATGCGCTGGGGGATTTCCATACGGATTACCTGAAAGGGAAGTCGTTGGCTATTGCCTGCCCCAAGCTCGATGCGGAGCAGGAGATTTACGTTGAAAAGATAAAGAGCTTGATCGAAGATGCGAAGATAAACACTCTTACGATCCTGATCATGCAGGTGCCGTGCTGTTCGGGGCTGTTGAGGCTCGCCGAGGTTGCCGCGCAGTCTGCAAACAGGAAGGTTCCCATCAAGTATATTATAGTGGGCCTGCAGGGTGAGATTTTGCAGGAGGCATGGGTTTAGCTTAACCGGGAAAAGTTTGTTGTCAGCCGGAGAAGGGAAGTCTGCCTGAGCCGGGCGCAAGGCCCGGCTCTTTTTTTGAAGAGTAATACTCACGCAATTATTTGATTCACGTGATAAGGACATTCCTCAGTTTGCCTTCAATTACGGGCCAAGCCCCACAGCGAACTTGCAATTTAAATCAATATACTTATAATAATGATTGTTTTTTACTCAGGGATCCTGCAAGAAATTACAGGCAACTGTGAATATTCACTTAAAACAGGGCGTTATACAGGAGAAGAGCCATGCCGGAGAATGATTCCCCAAGAAGTATGGACGAGATGGTGCACAAAATGAAGGGCTCTCTTGCTGTGCTGAGGGGCTTTTTTTCCGCAATAGACAGCGAGGAGGATCCACGGGAAGTGCTTTTTCTTGCCAAGCGGCTGATTCCGCCGTGCCAGAGGTCGATAGCTGCGATAGAAAGTATGCTTAACGATATTTATGCAGCCAGCAAGGGCAAGGATGGTTAATCTCCTTGTAATCGAGGACGACAAAAATCTCGCGGAACTTCTGCACGTTCTTTTTGCGCACAAGGGATACGAAGTAACGTGCGCGGAAAATGTTCCGAAAGCAAAAGCCTGTATCGGCAGGGAAGGTACGACGCATTTTGATATTATCCTGGCAGACTTCCTTTTGAACGGCACTTCATCGGAGACGCTTGTCGAACTTATACGGGAGAGGGCGTCACGTACCCGTATAGTCATGATGTCCGCTGATATTGCCGCGATGAGGAAAAGCATGAAATCGCTCTTTGAGCGCAACATGATAGATGCGGTAATTGCAAAGCCCTGCGATTTTGATGTGCTGCTGAACCTGGTCGAAGACCTCAGCACGCCTTTATGATTCCCTGTTTTGCCCCTCAGCCTTTTTCAGCTCTGCGCTCCATGACGATATCTTTATTATCTCCCTTGAAAAGGGCCCCGCACGCTTTATAGGTATGGTCGTCTGCCTTCAACAGGAATTCGGCGCCTGAATAGAGCGCGTCCCCTCATCGTTTACCAATCTTGTTGCCCTTCGGCTTCTTTCCCTGTTTCCCCCGCTTCCCGTCACGCCCCTGGCCGCCCCCGGCCATCTCCAGGCTGCCCATTGAGAGCATTTTGTCCCGAAGGGTTTTGATCTTATCCCGTATCTCAGCCGCCTTTTCAAAGTCGAGTTTTTTGGCGGCGTCCCTCATTTCGGTCTCGAGCTTTTTGATAGTCTCCTCGCTGAGATCGTATTCAGCCTTGTCCTCTGCAGCTATGGGTACCGTGTAGTAATCGGCTTCGTATATGGAACTCAGTATGTCCTTTATCTGGCTCTTTACCGTTTCAGGGGTGATATTCATCTCAATGTTGTATGCCGCCTGGATCTTCCTCCTCCGCTCGGTCTCATCCATTGCCTTCTTCATTGAGCGCGTAATGTTATCGGCGTAAAGGATAACCTCGCCGTTGAGGTTTCTCGCGGCGCGCCCTGCGGTCTGGATCAGGGAGCGCTCGGAGCGGAGGAACCCCTCCTTGTCCGCATCAAAAATAGCGACAAGGGAAACCTCCGGAAGGTCGAGTCCCTCCCTGAGCAGGTTGACTCCTATCAGCACATCGAAGGTCCCGAGCCTTAAGTCCCTCAAGATCTCCACCCGCTCAAGGGTATCTATATCCGAATGCAGGTAGCGCGCCTTGACGCCGAGCTCCAGATAGTAATCCGTAAGGTCTTCAGCCATCTTCTTTGTCAGGGTAGTCACGAGGATCCTCTCGCCCCTTTCCGACCTCGTCTTTATCTCGCCGAACAGATCGTCCACCTGCCCGCTTATGGGCCTGACCGCCATTTTCGGGTCCATGAGACCGGTCGGCCTTATGACCTGCTCAACAATCCTGCCTATGGATTTGCTGAATTCATATTCGCCCGGGGTGGCGGACACAAATATCGTCTGGTTCAGCCTGCGTTCGAATTCTTCGAACCTCAAGGGCCTGTTGTCGAGGGCGGAGGGCAATCTGAAGCCATACTCCACAAGGGTCCGCTTCCGTGAGCGGTCGCCCTCGTACATCCCGCCGATCTGCGGGACTGTTGCGTGGGATTCATCGATTATCATGAGGTAATCGCCCTTTGACGGCCCGCTTATCATATAATCGATCAGCGTATAGGGCGGTTCGCCGGGCAGCCTGCCGCTCAAATGCCTCGAATAATTCTCGATCCCGTGGCAGTAGCCGAATTCCTTGAGCATCTCCAGGTCGAACCGCGTCCGCTGCTCGATCCTCTGGGCATGGGCGATCTCCCCTTTGTTCCTGAAATACCGTGTCTGCTCCTCCAGTTCTTTCTCGATGCTCCCGAAGGCTTTTTCCATTTTCGCTTTCGGTGTGATCCAGTGGCTGTTCGGGTATAGGGCGAGTTTATGCAGTCTCTTTGTCCGTTCGCCTGTCAAAGGATCAAACTCGTAAAGCGCATCGATATCATCGCCGAAGAACTCTATCCTCACCGCCCTGTCCCGGGAGAATGCGGGATGGATTTCGACCGTGTCGCCTCTCACCCTGAAGTTTCCCCTTTTGAACTCGGCATCGGAGCGCACATAGAGTATCTCGATAAGCTCCCTCAGGAAAGCGTCCCTCTTTGTCCTCATTCCTTCCTCTATAAACAGATGCATGCCGAGGTAGTCTTCCGGCGAGCCTATGCCGTAGATGCAGGAGACCGATGCAACCACAATGACGTCCTTCCTTTCGAGAATGGACATGGTGGCCGAATGCCTGAGCCTGTCTATATCATCATTGACCATGGAATCCTTTTCTATGTAGGTATCCGTGGATGGAAGGTACGCCTCGGGCTGGTAATAATCATAGTAGCTGACAAAGAATTCCACGGCGTTGTCGGGGAAAAGCTCCTTGAATTCTCCGTAAAGCTGGGCTGCAAGCGCTTTGTTATGGGCAATGACGATGGCCGGCCTGTTCAGGTTGGCAACGGCATTCGCGATAGTAAAAGTCTTGCCCGAACCCGTAACGCCCAGCAGGACCTGGTGCTTCTGCCCCTCCCTCAGCCCCTCCGTCAACTGCTCTATGGCCTTCGGCTGGTCGCCTTTCGGGGTAAATGCTGTACGCAATTTAAATTCATTCATAGCTTTATGTTAAAATAACTCCATATTGATTGAGCGGTGGCTGCAAACTACTCAACCCCCACCGTACTATTATTTATTATAAATGAGCTTATGTTTTTTTCTCTAATGCTTGAGTGCAGCCCCTCACAAAAGGGGTTGAATACTCTGTCCACGGTGGAGTTCCCCGGGACGCCCGCCATCGCATATGACAGGGCACGCTGTTTTATGAGCAGGATAAAAGAGAGCCGGATCATATGAAAGTAAAAGCCTGTCGGCATTCACGGTTGCCGTTTCATGATATTCATGAAGAATGCGGCATATTCGGCATTTTCAATCACCCCGAGGCCGCCAATCTCACCTACCTGGGCCTTTATGCCCTCCAGCACCGCGGGCAGGAAGGGGCGGGCATATGCTCGTCCGACGGGAAGACCCTCTTTATTGAAAAGGCGATAGGGCTCGTTGCCGATATCTTCAGCGAAAAGCGTCTGAAACGCCTCCCCGGGAACTGTGCAGTCGGACACAACAGGTACTCGACGGCAGGGGGCGGCGGCCTCAAAAATGTACAACCCCTCCTGGCAAATTATTCGCTGGGGTCCATAGCGATAGCGCACAACGGGAACCTCGTGAATGCGGAACAGATGAAAGAGCAATTGGAAACAGAGGGAGCGATCTTCCAATCGACATCGGACAGCGAAGTCGTCCTTCACCTTATAGCTCGGGCGAAAAGCGATGATCCGTATGAGCGCATAACAGAGGCGTTGAGGAAAGTAAGCGGCGCATTCAGCCTGCTTTTTTTAAGGGAGTCCGAGCTTATAGCGGTCAGAGATCCCCATGGGGTAAGGCCGCTTTCAATCGGAAGGATAGACGGCACCTATGTCGTCGCGTCCGAGACCTGCGCCTTTGATCTTATCGGCGCAGAATACATTAGAGATATCGAGCCCGGTGAAATGGTGGTGATAAACCACAATGGGCTGCGTTCCATAAAGGCCCTGCAGAGCGCCAAAAAGGCGTTCTGCATTTTCGAATTCATATACTTTGCCCGCCCCGACAGTTACATATTCAATAATACCTGCGTAAACACCATAAGGAAAGAGCTCGGAAGGCAGCTTGCGCGGGAGTCCCTGGTGGATGCCGATATCGTAATCCCGGTGCCCGATTCAGGCGTTCCAGCGGCAATCGGCTTTGCCGAGGAAGGCAAGATACCGTTTGATTTCGGATTGATAAGGAACCATTACATAGGCAGGACCTTTATAGAGCCGAAGCAGAGCATACGGCATTTCGGGGTGAAGATAAAGCTCAACCCGGTAAGGGACCTCCTGCAGGACAAGAGGATTGTTGTTGTGGACGATTCGATAGTCAGGGGCACGACAAGCAAGAAGATCGTAAAGATGCTCAGGGAGGTCGGGGGAGCAAAGGAAGTGCATATGAGGATCTGCTCTCCGCCGACAGTAGGTCCCTGCTTCTACGGCATCGATACCCCCACGCGACAGGAGCTCATCGCGTCAAGCCATCTGGCTGAGGAAATAAAGAAATATATAACAGCCGACAGCCTTTCATATCTGAGCCTGGAGGGGCTGAAGGGAATGGTGCCTGATCCCGGGGATTACTGTACGGCATGCTTTGATAATAATTATCCAATCATGTTTCCAAAAGAGAGTCTGGAGCAGATGGAGTTGCTGTTTACATGAACCGTAAAGACCACTTTACCGTCTACCCTACAGGCAGGCCGTGATAACGGACGCTTTTCGGGCCATCTACAAAACCAATCCCGGCATAAAACGGAACGAATCCGTTCTGGTCTTTACCAACCGTCCCTCTCCTGCGGAAACCTTAACAGAATATGAGCGCTGCAGAAGGGAGCGGCTCAAAGATGGAAGTCCGGCCTTGTAGTCGCACTGATAAAAGCTTATAGTAAAGATTATGCTTATCTCCGGACGAGCTGTCTGCAGTGCAGTCGGGGTAATACTCCTCCTCTGGAGCTATTATCAGCTCTTTGCAGTCGACCTTGAAAGAACTTATATCGATAAGCACATCACCGCAGTAACAGCTAAAGGCTATGTGTCGGGGAAGGCTGTAGGAATAAAAAATGACTCCATAGTCATAGCGAGTAACGGAGCTATTTCAGAAATCTCCAAGCAGAACGTTTTTAAGATAGATAATTTCTCCGTAGATGAATACGAGACGAGACGGGTCCTGTGGACGATTGCCGTCGCCATGTCAGGCGGTGGCCTTATATGGATCGCGTTATTCTTTTAAGAGGAGGGACCATGGAGACGATTATAGTTTATGTCACTGCCCCGAATGAGGAGGAAGCTTCAAAGCTTGCTGAAGCCCTCGTCGGAGAGAGGCTGGCCGGGTGTGCGAACATTGTCAAGGGGGTCCGCTCCATCTACAACTGGCAGGGGAAAATAGAAGATGATGCGGAAGTATTAATGATAATGAAGACACAAAGGCATCTGTTTGAGCTTTTAAGCAGACGCGTGAAGGAGCTGCACAGCTATACTGTCCCTGAAATTATCGCCATGCCGGTAATCGAAGGCTCAGTCGATTATCTTAACTGGCTTAAAGAGGTTACAGGATAAAGGGCGGGCATTCACAAAGGTACAGTAGCACTATTCACATAGATCATGAGTGCCGCGGGGAATAAACTCCTAAGCGCTTGGCAATAACGTCTTCAATATTCTGGAAATCAGTCCATAGTTATGGATTAATTTCCAGAGCTTTCTCTACGATCCCACTCTGGAATCTGCATTAAATCAAGCAGTTTTCAGATGGCATTTATTTTGCAATTATAAAATCTGTCTCCCAGGGAGCAATCATTATCCGATGTTTTGGCAAGGGCGCACTAACCGAATCCAGTATCAGGAAGGGCTTTTGAGAATGTACGTGCTTTTGGAAAATAGAGCGGGATTTACATTTAAAAAGAGTATGGCCACAGCCATCCTCTGTGAAAGGGGAGGGCATATATGACCGACCTTAACCTTGAACAAGCGGGTAACGTCTGCGTCCTAACAATAACAGGAAGGCTCACCGACGAGCATGCGCCGAAACTGAAAAATGCCTTGATTAAGGCGTTCAACAATGGAGAGCATGTGATATTCCATCTCGAAAAAGTAACCGCTATCGATTCCTCCTGTCTCCATATCATTTGTACGGCATATCAGACATCCCTAAAACTCAACAAACGGATTACATTGTTCGGCACCCGTCTGGAGATATTCAGTCGGGCCATAAACGACTTAAAAAATAGTTGCCACACTGACGTCGAGAAAGCATGCTCGTGGATTGAGCAGGAGGTTATCGCATATGGCTGCTGGCCCATAGAGAAAATGAACAATCTGCAAGCTCTGTTTGATCATCGTTTCAGCAGTATACATAAGCATCCATTGTAAACAACGACCTGTCCCCCCACAGCATATCGGGCGTGCAGCATATGACGCCCGGTATGCTGGTTCCCTTTACCTGATAAGCAGCCTTTGTGGACATGCCCTCAAGTGTTATTTTAAAATAGGTTTATTCACCGAACAATGAGAAGCGCCCCATGAAAAAAGATGATTACACGGATACGATCTGTAAAAGTTTTTGCATATTCTATAAAGAAGGTAAAGAAGATCTCTTCTGCGGCACTTACAGATTTCTCATGAATAATCTTACGTCCCGCGAGCTGCATTCCTTACTGGATATGCTGAAAATCAGAGGGCTGAATATTTCTCCCGATTTCTCCAGAGATGCTGAAATAAAGAAGCTTGTTTGCAGCGCATGTGATTTCCTGATAGACGGATGTGACTTCAGGGATAATGGATCACATCCTCCCTGCGGCGGCTATATTCTGGTAGAGCGGTTACTTAACCTTTTAGTCTGAAAGCGTGCCGTTCATGCATTACCTTCCGACGATATAATCAATTCCTCTTCTTGTGTTTCCTGGTTTCGTAGTGTCGGCTGCGGCCAACCTGCTTGCACTCTGGTATGCCTGGATTGCGCGCCGCGCAAGGGAAAATCAAAATTAATGATTTCCACAGCTTTGCAGTATGCTTTTTGAATTTTACATTTTCCTGATCCTCACCGTATTGGCATGGGCATCGAGGCCCTCTATATCTGCAATGGCCTCTACCGTATCGGAAAGCAGCATATACCCCTTCCTGCTGAATTGCAAGAGACTCGTCCTCTTTATGAAATCATAAACGCCGAGAGGGGAGGAGAACCTCGCCGTACCTCCTGTCGGAAGAGTATGGTTGGGGCCTGCCGCATAATCCCCGAGGGGTTCGGGGGTCCACCGGCCAAGGAAAACAGCGCCGGCGTTTTTAATATATTCGACATCTTTTCCAGGATTCCGTGTCATTATCTCCAGGTGCTCGGGGGCTACCTCATTCGCTATTTTTATTGCATCAGCAATGTTTCCGGTCTTTATAACAGCGCCGAACCTCTTTAATGACTTCTGCGCAATGGCCTTCCTTTTCAACAGGCTCAGTTGTTTGCCCAGTTCCCGGACCACCAGGCTTATGAGATTTCCGGAATCGGATACGAGGATACTGGATGCCAGTTCATCGTGCTCTGCCTGGCTCAGCATATCTGCAGCCACAAATGCCGGATCTGCGGTCTCGTCGGCGATTATCAATATTTCGCTGGGACCCGCAATCATATCTATGTCGACCTCTCCGAAAACCATCTTCTTTGCCATTGCGACAAATATATTGCCCGGGCCGACTATTTTATCGACCTTCTTTACGCTCCCCGTACCGTATGCCATAGCGCCTACTGCCTGCGCTCCCCCTATCCTGTAAACCTCTTTCACACCCAGGAGGTCTATTGCAGCCATGACGTATGGATTTATCTCTCCCCTGGGAGTGGGAACGCAAAGGGCTATTTCGTCAACGCCGGCCACCTGCGCGGGAATGACATTCATCAATACGGTTGAGGGATACGATGCCTTGCCCCCGGGCACATAGACTCCCGCCCGCTCTATGGGCCTGATCAACTGACCGAGCACAGCACCGTCTTTCCTGAATGACCAGGAGCTTTCTTTCTGCTTCTCATGAAAATACCGTATCCGTGCAGCGGAAACCTTCAGGGCCCGCACTATCTTCTTGTCCGCCTTTTTCGCATGCGCTTTTATCTCGGACAGTTTAATCCTCAAGGGAAAAGAGTGTTTGTCGAACCGGCGGGTATACTTTTCTACTGCCCTATCACCGCTCTTCTTCACATCGGCAAGAATATTCTTTACAGCCCTTTCTATATCGGGCCCGCCGCCCGAAGCCCTCTTCCTGAGCAGCTTCAGGAAGGCCGCTATCTCATTGGCGCTCTTAAGGGTTCTCATAGTTAATCATTATAGCATAACGGCCTGCCGCCTTGGCCTCTTCCGGCAATCTTCCGTCATACCGCGGAAGGGGGGATAGAGAACGTTCTAAAATTGCAAACAAATAGTCTTTTACATGACATTTACCCTCAGATGAACAGCTCTAAAGAATATCTATGTTTCTCGCTTACAGGCACCCCCTTTCTCATAAGGGATAGATACAGACCGCCCCTCCTTACATCACCTGTAATCTGCACACCGTTTAAACTGTCATCCTCCTTTAAGTAAGTCTTTATCATTCCACTGGAACTTTGCCTTTTTATCGCCCTGCTTCCTTTTTGCACGCCGAGAGAGAGTATGGACAGTCCAAAAAGGGTTACAACATTCATGTCCTCAAGATGTGCATCAAAGCCCCTCTCAATACCAACCATGTTACAACCTGCAATCCATCCGCCCCTGGCTGCATTCATCTGTACGGGATTCACTTTCCTGATACCCCCGATCTCCATCTCTGCTATATCACCTGCAGCATATATATCCGGGATGTTCGTTTCCATATGCCTGTCCACAATAATTCCATGACCTGTCATAATAAGGCTGTCCTTTAACATTTCGAGGTTAGGCTTTACACCAATTGCGGCGATTAGAAAATCACAGGGAATAGTCCCGGCTTTATCAAGCACTACCCCCTTTAGCTTATTTTTCCTATCCCTCTCTATGTATACAACATCTCTGCCTGTATGTATTTTTACGCCTTTTCCCTGAATATGTTTCTTTACAATCTCTGCAATCTCTTTGTCCAGCATCCTTGGCAGTATCCTATCCTCCCTTTCTACCACCGCAACCATCACGCCGCGCCTGCTGAGTGCCTCTGCAATCTCAAGGCCTATAAACCCTGCCCCGATCACAACCACTTCACTGAATTTTTTGACGAGTGACAGGATCCCGTCTGCATCGGTCATGGTCTTAAAAGAAAATACGCCCTCTCCTTCAATCCCGGGCAGTTTGGGAACAACAGGATTTGAGCCAGCCGCCATAAGGAGGCGTTCATATAATAATTCCGTGCCATCTGAGAGCCTGACTTTTTTATCGTTCGGCATGATTTCTGTAACTGCGTTGCCCAATATTGTATTTATTCTGTTCCTCTCGTAAAAATCTCTTTCCTTTATATAGAGCCTCTCCTTTCCTATCTCTCCAGAGACATACCTGGAGAGAAAACATGGAGTGTACGCAGGCTCTTTTTCTTTCGATATAACAGTAATTCCGCAGCTTTTCTCTGTTTCGCGAATTGCCTCCGCAGCACTTATAGCAGCCGGCCCATTGCCGACAATAACAAATTCCATATCAAATCCCCAGCGCCGCTCTCTTTTGCGCAATATGGAATAACAGCCCATGAGCTGCTTTCTCAGCGTCAAGTTCTACATATACCCTGCCCCCTGTCAGCTTTTCCATATCCTGCGTTAAAACCTTTGTGGCAACAGGACTTCCAAGTATCCTCGGCACAGGAGCTATATGAACCAGCAGTCCCAGGGCAAGAAGCCATGTGCCGATGGAGATTGCCTTTTCCTGAACCAGTTCGGGAGCAGACCCTGCAACAGGCAGTTGACTGATTTTTACATCAAGCCTGTTTGCAAGGGCACTGAGAAGGGTGGCGATACGCGAGTTGTCAACACATGACCCCATATGCCACACAGGCGGGAGAGGCGCATGAAGACCTGCAGCCTCGCCAAGGGCTGTTAACACTGTTTTTAATCCGTCCCCGGAGTATTTCCCGGTAGCGCTTGAGTCCATAAAGCCCGCCTGTGCACAGATATGAGCAGTGCAGCCTGTAGTAACAATCAGTACATTGTTTTTCAAAAGTTCCTTCGTCATTCTTTCGGTCATGGAGGTATCTCTCAACTTTATGCTTGGACATCCGGCAAATCCGACCACGCCATAAATATTTCCACTCACTATGTTATCAATGACAGGCTTTAAAGGATCTTCGGCATTTACTTTCTTAAGAACCTCACGGATTGCCTCTACAGAAAAGCCGACGAGTCCCACTGACTTTTCCTTTGGTATGGTTACCTCTTTACCCTTCCGCTCTTCAAACGCCCTGATTGCCATTGCCACGATCTTTTTTGCCTCATCATCCGCATGTTCAGGCTCAAAAGATACATGCACAGCGCCAGGGATTTTAACAAAGGCTTCTGTGGTAATAATCTTCGTGTTATAGCATTCTGAAATTTTGGTTATGGATGGCCAGATGCACTGAATATCAACAATCATTGCATCAACGGCACCTGTCAGAAGTATCAACTCCGATTGGAGATTATGGGCTGCCATGGGAACATTATGTCTCATGGTCAGCTCATTGCCGGTGCAGCAGACACCCACCACATTTATTCCTTGTGCTCCGGACTGAACCGCATCTTTTTCCATTTTACCTGCCCATTCCAATATCTTCTCTGAAAGAACAGGATTATGTCCATGTATAGCTATATTTACCTTATCCTTCTCAAGAACACCCATGTTTGCCTCTATCGTCCTGACCCGAGGAGTGCCGAACAAAATGTCCTGTAAATCGGTAGCCATATGCAGTCCGGCATAACCGTCCACAAGGCCTATCCTGAGGCAGGCTAAAAGGAGGTTAACAGGGTCTGCGTCATTACCCATAGATGTCCTGTGCATTGCTTCTTCTATTTCGTTATGTGCGTTGGATACAAGAATCCCCAGTTCACGCCACATCTCAATCTCTTTCTTAGCCGCCCTCAGTTTAATCCAGTTCATGGGTTCGTCATTCTGACGGCTGGTGTCTTCCAATGCCTTATTTACTACTTCATAGGCTATCTCTGTATCAGGTCTCCCATCAGTCCGAATTTCAAGCCCTCTGGCAACTTCCATTAACTTGTCACGATTAGCAATCC
>JAMCVZ010000035.1 GCA_023476565.1 Nitrospirota bacterium | reverse complement strand
GGAGACAACATAACCATAACCGTAGAACTGATAGCACCCATAGCGATGGAGAAGGAACTGAGGTTCGCCATACGAGAGGGCGGCCGTACAGTGGGCGCCGGTGTTGTTACAGAGATCCTGGAGTAAGAAATGAGAGAGATAATAATTTTCCAGTGCACGGAATGTAAAAACAAGAACTATTCCACTATGAAGAACAAGAAGAATACTACCGACAAGATCCAGATTAAAAAGTATTGCAGGCATTGTAGAAAACACAACCTGCACAAGGAAACGAAAGCGTAAGACCGTAATGAGTAACGCGTGATGAGTGATGAGTAACGGCAGAAGACGTAAAAATCTGTTTTTGTCTTTTACCCATTACGCATTACGCTTCACGCTTGACGGATTTATAAGGATAGGCCAGTAGCTCTAACGGCTAGAGCATCGGACTCCAAATCCGAGGGTTGGGGGTTCAAATCCCTCCTGGCCTGCCATACAAAATGGTAAATGAGAAATAAGAACTATGAAATGAGGGCAGGAAACGGGAGATTTATTTCTCATTTCCCATTTCTTATTTGCATGAGAGGAGGCAGGGGATGGTTGAGAAAGTAAAAGTTTTTTTCAATGATGTGAAAGTTGAGGCTAAAAAAGTTAACTATCCCTCAAAGGATGAGCTTATCGGCTCCACATGGGTCGTCATTACAGCGGTAGTGATTGCCTCAGCCTTTCTGGGTATTATTGATTTGAGCCTCGCGAAAATAATCAAATTGCTTATAAGGTAATGAAATGAAAAACTGGTACGTTGTCCATACATATTCCGGATATGAAGAGAAGGTCAAGATCTCTATAGAGGAAAAGGTCAAACTGAAGGGTCTTGAGGACAAAATCACGAGAATACTTATTCCTACGGAAAAAGTTGTAGAACTGAAAGGGAAGAAAAAGAAGGAATCCGACAGGAAGTTTTATCCCGGCTACATACTGGTTGAGATGGAGCTTGATGACGATACGTGGCACCTTATCAAGAACACGCTGCGCGTTACCGGGTTCGTCGGCGGGGCCAAACCGGTTCCGCTTCCGGAGGAAGAGGTGGATGTCATAATCCAGCAGATGGAAAAAGGACCTGCGCCGGTGGTGAAGAGCCAGTACGAAAAGGGCGAAAACGTGAGGATAACCGACGGTCCGTTCAGCAATTTCGTAGGCTACGTCGACGAGGTCGATATGGACCACGGCAGGTTACGTGTTATGGTCAGCATTTTCGGCAGACAGACACCTGTGGAGCTTGCTTTCACACAGGTTGAAAAAGCATAAAAGTCCGTAATGAGCGGTGAGTAATGCGTAAAGAGAAAGCTTCGGAAATATTTTTTAGGTTCGTTGCCCGTTACGCATCACGTATTACGCTTTACGATTTCATTTGGAGGAGATAGATGGCTAAGAAAGAGGTTATAGCACAGGTTAAGCTTCTGATATCTGCGGGGAAGGCAAATCCGGCGCCGCCTGTCGGACCGGCACTCGGACCGCATGGGATCAATATCATGGAGTTCTGCAAACAGTTCAATGCCCAGACACAGAGCATGGGAGAGACCCTTGTGCCTGTTGTCCTCAGCGTTTACAATGACAGGTCATTTACGTTCATTCTCAAAACACCCCCGGCGTCTGAACTGATAAAGAAAGCCGCAGGAATTGTGAAGGGGTCCAGCGTTCCCAATAAAGATAAAGTCGGGGCTTTGACCAGGGCACAGGTTGAGGAAATATCAAAAACAAAGATGCCGGACCTGAACACCACATCGCTCGAATCCGCAAAGAGGATAATCGAGGGCACTGCACGAAGCATGGGCGTGGAAATAAGGGATTAAGGAGGGACTAAGGATGGGTAAGAAGCTTGAGAATGCGGAAGCAAAGGTAGATAAGAGTAAGGAATATTCGGTAGAGGAAGCGATTTCTCTTGTTAAAGAGAGTTCTTATGCCAAATTCGACGAAACAGTCGATATGTCGATAAATCTCGGGGTCGACCCCAAAAAGTCGGACCAGATGGTAAGGGGCACGGTAGTTCTCCCTCACGGAACGGGCAAGAAAGTAAGGGTGCTGGTTTTTGCGAAGGGTGAAAAGGAAAAAGAAGCCAGGGACGCAGGCGCTGATTATATCGGCGCAGAGGATCTCGTGGAGAAGATACAGAAGGGATGGCTGGATTTTGACAAAACCGTAGCCACGCCTGACTTGATGGGACTGGTCGGAAAGCTCGGTAAAGTGCTTGGTCCGAGAGGTCTTATGCCCAACCCAAAACTCGGAACGGTTACCTTTGATATTGCAAAGGCCGTTAAGGAGATAAAGGCCGGAAAGGTAGAATATAAAGTCGAAAAGGCCGGAATCGTACAAGTCCCTGTCGGAAAAGTCTCCTTCGATAAAGAGAAACTGCTCGAAAACACCATGGCGATCCTGAAATCCGTAGTAAAGGCGAAGCCCTCGACATCGAAAGGCAAATACATAAAAAGAATTACCATGTCGTCCACGATGGGACCCGGCGTAAAGATTGATATTACAAAAGTTAAGACAGCATAAAGACAGTGATGAGTAACAAGTAACGAGTGACAAGTAAATTTTTTAAGGCTCGTTACTGAAGTAAACCAGGCGTTGCCTGTATACAGAAAAGTCAGAGACAGTAGGCAGGGCGGCACGAGAGCTGTCCTTTAATTGACCTACCGAGACATGCAGCAATGCAAAATGAAAAATGTAAAATGCAAAATTAAAATTCTTGATTTTGCATCTTTAAATTTGCACTTTGCAATTTCTGTCCTCTGGTCTCTGGGAAAGGAGGAAGGTTCTGATTACCAAAGAGAAAAAAACCCAACAAATATCCGAACTGACGGATAAGTTCTCAAAATCAAAGGCTGTTATCTTTACCGAGTACAAGGGGCTGACCGTTGCCGAGATTTCGGAGCTGAGAAAGCTTCTGAAAGAAGTCGGCGCTGAATATAAGGTCGCCAAGAACACCCTTGTCACTATCGCGGCGAAGGGTACCTCTATAGAGGCTGCAAAAGACTCCCTCACCGGTCCTACCGGACTGGCCTTTGGTTTTGATGATCCTGTTGCCGCAGCCAAGAGGATTCTCGATTATTCCGGCAAGAACGACAAGCTCAAGGTGAAGAGTGGTGTTGTCGAAGGGAGATTCTGTTCTTTCGATGAGCTTAAGGCCATGTCCAAGCTGCCGCCGAGGAAGGTTCTTCTGGGCATGATGGCAGGTGCATTCCAGGCGCCGGCGTCAAAACTGGCTGGAGCATTGAATGCTACCTTGTCGCAATTTGGGTATGCACTGGAAGCGTTGAAGAACAAAAAAAGTGTCAGTTGATAGTGACGGTGTCAGTTAACGAAGGAATTAAATGCCGCCAACTGGCACTAAACACCGATACTAAACACTAAATAATATTATAAGGAGGATATTGAGAAATGGCTGTTACAAAAGATGATGTTTTCAGTTTTATCGATAATATGACTATCCTTGAGATGTCCCAGTTTATCAAGGAGTTCGAGGAGAGATACGGTGTTACAGCGGCTGCTCCTGTAGCTGTTGCAGCGGCGCCGGCTGCAGGCGCGCCGGCAGCGGCTGTAGAGGAAAAAACAAGCTTCGACGTAGTCCTTACGGCTGTCGGAGATAAGAAGATCCAGGTCATCAAGGTCGTCAGAGAGTTGACCGGCCTCGGACTTAAAGAGGCAAAAGACCTGGTAGACGGAGCGCCTAAGCCCGTCAAGACCGGCGTCTCAAAAGAGGAGGCTGACTCCATTAAGGCAAAACTTGAGGCAGAAGGGGCAAAAGTAGAAGTAAAGTAATAGTAACGAGTGACGAGTAACGAGTGAGGAGTAACCCCCAAACTCGTTACTTGTTACTTTAGACTCGTTACTGATTAAAAGGAGAGCCATGGCAAAGGTTTTGAGAGAAAGATTGAATTTTGGAAAGGTTCCTCTGGTTTTGGATGTTCCATACCTTGTGGAATTTCAAAGAAGGTCTTTTGATAGATTTCTGCAAAAAGATATCGCTTTCGAGAAAAGAGTGGACGAGGGATTGCACTCGGCCTTTAACAGTGTGTTCCCGATAACGGATTATAATGATACTGCATCTATAGAGTTTATTTCTTATTCGCTGGGCGATCCGAAAATAGCCCCGAGAGAAAGTATCATGAAGGGGTTGACCTACGCCGCGCCGCTTAAGATCAAGGTAAAGCTCAATGTCTGGGACAAGGATGAGCGGGGCAAAAAGATACTGAAAGAATCGAGGGAGCAGGAAGTATACATAGGCGACATGCCCATCATGACCGAAACGGGCAGTTTTATCATAAATGGAACCGAGAGGGTAATAGTGAGCCAGTTGCATCGTTCCCCCGGAGTTTATTTCGCTCCTGACAAGGGGAAGACCCATGCAAGTGGAAGGCTTTTATATACAGCGAGGGCGATTCCGGCGAGGGGTTCGTGGCTGGATTTCGAGTTTGATTCAAAGGATATTCTTTATGTAAGGATCGACAGGCGCAGGAAATTGCCTGCAACCATAGTCCTGAAGGCGCTTGGATATTCCAACGAGGACCTTCTCAAGACGTTTTATCCTGTTGAGGAAATAAAAATAAAGGGTAAGGACAATTTCACCAGGGTGGTAAGCGAAGTGCTGGCCGGAGTGAGGGTAAAGCAAAGCATAATCGCTTCAAAGTCGAACGAGGTCATCGTCAAGGAGGGCAGCAAGATAACGAAGGTCGCCCTTAAGAAGATGGAGACGACGGGCATAAAGGAAATCCCCATAACAAGGGGCGAGATCATCGGCAGGGTGACGCTGACGGATATAGTCGACCCGTCGACCGGTGAAATTATTCTCGATGGTAACAAAGAGATATCAGAGGATATCTTCTACAAAATACTCTCGCTTAAGATAGATACCCTGCGGCTGCTCTTTATCGATAATGTCAATTACCTGCCGTCTTTCAGGGAGACGCTTCTGACGGACAAAGTCACCCGGCAGGAAGATGCGCTGAAAGAGATTTACCGGAAGCTCAGGCCCGGCGAACCGGCAACCGAGGATGCTGCCAGGGAACTCTTCAACGGGTTGTTTTTCGATCCCAAGAGATACGACCTCTCCCCGGTAGGCAGGCTGAAGGTCAATGAAAAGCTCGGGCTGGGTATCTCGCTGGATGTCAGGGTCTTAACCGATAAGGATATCGTCGAAATCGTCCGCTATCTCCTGAACCTCAGGACAGGCAAGGGAGAGGTGGATGACATAGACCATCTCGGCAACAGAAGGGTGAGGGGTATCGGCGAACTCCTCGAAAACCATTTTAGAATAGGCCTTGTCCGTATGGAGAGGGCGATAAAGGAAAAGATGACGCTCACCGAGCTCGATGCGGCAATGCCCCATGACCTCATAAACGCAAAACCGGTCATGGCCGCGGTCAAGGAGTTTTTCGGCTCCAGCCAGTTGAGCCAGTTTATGGATCAGACAAACCCGCTCTCGGAGATAACCCATAAAAGGAGGCTGTCGGCCCTCGGGCCAGGCGGTCTTACGAGGGAGAGGGCCGGGTTTGAGGTGCGCGACGTTCATCCCACCCACTATGGCAGAATATGTCCGATCGAGACCCCTGAAGGTCCGAACATCGGACTTATCACCTCTCTTGCCACCTATGCGAAGATCAATGATTTCGGCTTCATAGAGGCGCCGTACAGAAGGGTTGAAAACGGCACTGTTCAGAGCGAGATCATGTACCTGTCCGCAATAGAGGGCGAAAACCATATCATCGCGGAAGCGACATCCCCCATGGATAAGAAGGGGAATCTTATAGGCGAGGCGATCTCCGCGCGGGTCGGAGGAGACTTCAAGATAGTCGCCCCTGAAGAAGTGCAATACATGGACGTATCGCCCAAGCAGATCGTGAGCGTGTCGGCGTCCCTGATCCCTTTTCTTGAGAATGACGATGCAAACAGGGCGCTCATGGGCTCGAACATGCAGAGGCAGGCCGTGCCGCTGCTGCAGCCTGAGTCGCCTACCGTTGGTACCGGAATGGAGCATGCCGCTGCAAGGGATTCCGGCTGGCTGGTTATCGCACGGCGCGCCGGCATAGTCGAGAGCGTCGATTCAGCGAGGATCGTCGTAAGAGCTACGGAAGAAGGCGGAGTTGATATCTACAACCTTGTCAAATTCCACCGCTCCAACCAGGGTACCTGCATGAACCAGAAGCCGATCGTCAATGTGGGCGACAAGGTCAAGCGGGGCAGCATCCTGGCTGACGGACCTTCAACCGACCTCGGCGAGCTGGCGCTCGGGAAAAACGTTATCGTCGCCTTCATGCCCTGGGGCGGGTATAACTTTGAGGACGCCATCCTCCTGAATGAAAAGCTCGTGAAAGACGATGTCTATACATCCATTCACATTGAGGAGTTCGAGGTGGAAGCGCGGGACACGAAACTCGGTCCCGAAGAAATCACCCGCGATATCCCCAACGTGGGCGAGGAGGCTTTAAAGGATCTTGACGAAAGCGGGATCATCAGGATCGGCGCGGAAGTCAAGCCCGGCGATATACTTGTCGGTAAAGTTACGCCGAAGGGTGAAACCATGCTGACCCCCGAGGAGAAGCTCCTGCGGGCCATATTCGGTGAAAAGGCGGAGGAAGTAAAGGAGAGCTGTCTTTATGTTCCGCCCGGCATAGAGGGTGTTGTCGTCGATGTCAGGGTCTTTTCGAGAAAAGGCATTAAGAAGGACGAGAGGACAAAGAGCATCGAAGAGGACGACATCAACAAATTGCAGAGGGACTTTGAGGAGGAGAGCAAGATCCTCAAGGAGGAGAAGGCAGGCAAGATAAGGAAGCTGCTTGAAGGGCAGAAGGTTGCAGAGGATGTAAAAGATTCCAGGTCAAAAGAGCTGCTTTGCCCGAAGGGGAAAAAGCTCACCGAGGCCCAGTTGAGCAGGGTCAAGGACGATCATCTGCTCAGGATAAAGATTGACGATATGGCCGCAAGGGCCCGCATCGAAGAGGTAAACAATGAGATAACCCAGTACATAAAGTATCTCGAAAGCCGCTACCAGGAAAGAATAGAGCGGGTGAGGAAAGGCGATGAGCTGCCCCCCGGCGTCAATAAGGTCGTTAAGGCCTACATTGCGATGAAAAGGAAAATACAGGTCGGTGACAAGATGGCAGGCCGGCACGGCAACAAAGGTGTCGTATCCATGGTGTTGCCCGAAGAGGATATGCCTTATCTGCCCGACGGCACGCCGGTCGATATAGTGTTGAACCCGCTCGGTGTTCCTTCGAGAATGAACGTCGGGCAGATACTTGAAACCCATCTCGGATGGGCTGCCAGGGCGCTGGGACTTCATGTATCGACGCCCGTATTCGAAGGCGCGAAAGAAAGTGAGATCAAGAGCCTCCTGAAAAAGGCGGGGCTCCCGTCCAGCGGTCAGATTACGCTTCACGACGGCAAAACCGGAGAGCCGTTCAAGCGGCCCGTAACGGTAGGTATCATGTACATGCTGAAACTGCACCACCTCGTTGCGGACAAGATACACGCCCGGTCCATCGGACCATACTCGCTGGTTACCCAGCAGCCTCTGGGCGGCAAGGCCCAATTCGGGGGCCAGAGACTGGGAGAGATGGAAGTCTGGGCGCTGGAGGCGTACGGCGCTGCCCACACCCTGCAGGAATTTTTAACCGTAAAGAGCGATGACGTGAGCGGAAGGTCGCGCATGTACGAGGCTATTGTGAAGGGAGATCCCGTCCTTGAGCCCGGTGTGCCGGAATCTTTCCATGTATTAATAAAAGAACTCCAGAGTCTGGGCCTTGATGTTGAGCTTCTGGAGAAAAAGAAAAAGAGGGAGGAATAGGTTGATAGAAGATATTTATGCCCTATTTCAAAAACCGAAAAATCCGAAGGATTTTGATGCCATAAGAATAAAGCTTGCCTCTCCCGAGAAGATACGGGAATGGTCTTATGGGGAAGTAAAAAAGCCGGAGACCATTAATTACCGTACCTTCAAGCCGGAGCGCGACGGGCTTTTCTGTGCAAAAATATTCGGCCCTGTAAAGGACTGGGAATGCCTCTGCGGAAAATACAAGAGGATGAAGCACAGGGGAGTCATATGCGACAAGTGCGGCGTTGAAGTTATCCAGTCGAAGGTCAGAAGGGAGAGAATGGGCCACATAGAGCTTGCGACCCCCGTTGCCCATGTATGGCTCCTGAGGGGAGTTCCGAGCAGGATCGGGACCCTTCTCGATATGACGATACGGCAGCTTGAGAAGGTGCTCTATTTCGAAGAGTACATCGTGATAGACGGAGGCGACACGCCGCTCAAGGAAAAGGAACTGCTTGCCGAGGATGAATACAAAAAGAAGCTTTCGGAATTCGGCAACAGGTTCAAGGCCGGCATGGGCGCCGAT
Source organism: Nitrospirota bacterium (assembly GCA_023476565.1). Taxonomy (GTDB): domain Bacteria; phylum Nitrospirota; class Thermodesulfovibrionia; order Thermodesulfovibrionales; family Dissulfurispiraceae; genus JAMCVZ01. The sequence goes on along the minus strand of JAMCVZ010000035.1, from coordinate 74,873 downwards.
GCAATACGGGAGCTCCTGAGAAAAGTCAATCTCGATACTCTTGCAAAGGAACTGAAAGAGAAGATAGACGCGGTCTCGTCACTCGGCGTGAAGAGGAGGCTCACCAAGAGGCTTAAGATTGTAGAGGCCTTTCTCAGGTCGGAGAACAAGCCCGACTGGATGATACTGGATATCATTCCCGTGCTGCCCCCTGATCTGAGGCCCCTTGTTCCCCTTGACGGCGGGCGCTTCGCCACTTCAGACCTCAATGACCTGTACCGCCGCGTTATCAACAGGAACAACAGGCTCAAGAGGCTGATGGAGCTCAAGGCGCCGAGCGTTATCATAAAGAATGAGAAGAGAATGCTCCAGGAAGCGGTTGACGCGCTCTTTGATAACAGCAAGAGGGCCAAGGTCTTGAAGGCCGGAGGCAAGCGCGCTCTCAAATCGCTGAGCGACATGATCAAAGGCAAGCAGGGGCGTTTCAGGCAGAACCTGCTCGGGAAAAGAGTCGATTATTCCGGACGTTCGGTTATCGTGGTCGGTCCTGAACTCAAGATGAACCAGTGCGGGTTGCCGAAACGCATGGCCCTTGAACTCTTCAAGCCCTTTGTGTTCAACAAGCTCGAAGAAAAAGGCTATGCAACCACCATAAAGCAGGCGAAAAGGCTTGTGGAAAAGGAAAGGCCCGAAGTCTGGGACGCGCTTGAGGATGTGATAAGCGAACATCCCGTTCTTCTGAACCGTGCGCCGACCCTGCACAGGCTCGGTATCCAGGCGTTCGACCCCATGCTCGTCGAGGGCAAGGCGATAAAACTCCATCCGCTCGTTTGTACGGCGTTCAACGCCGATTTTGACGGAGACCAGATGGCTGTGCACGTCCCCCTGTCCATTGAGGCGCAGATAGAGGCGAGGGTGCTCATGCTTTCGATAAACAACCTCCTTTCCCCGGCCAACGGAAAACCTATCGTTGTCCCTACACAGGACATGGTCCTGGGGCTCTACTATCTTACAAAACTGAGGAAGGGAGTCAAAGGAGAAGGCAAGTTGTTTGCCGATCCCGAAGACGTTCGTGTGGCCTATGATTCGGGCGTGGTGGATGAGCATGCTCAGATAAAGGTGAGGATGGACGGCAGCGTTGTCGAGACGACGGCCGGAAGGATCATCTTCGGCGAGATACTGCCCAGGGGGATCCCGTTCTCGGCGATCAACAGGGAACTGACGAAAAAGGAACTCGGAAAGCTGATCGAGTATATCCATAAAGTGTCCGGGAAGAGAGAGACCGTCGTATTCCTGAACAGTATCGAGAAGCTGGGCTTCGAATACGCCACCAATTCGGGAATTTCCATATGCATCGACGATATGCACGTCCCGTCTAAAAAGGCCGATCTGATAAAGGATGCCGAACAGGAAGTCATGGAAGTCCAGAGGCAGTACGCAGACGGTCTTATCACCCAGGGTGAACGTTACAACAAGGTTATCGACATCTGGGCGAACGTAACTGAGAAAGTCGCCGATGAAATGATGGTCGAACTGGGCGCCGAGGAAGGCAGATCCCTTTCCGAAGAGGAGATCAAGGAGAGGAGGTCTTTCAACAGCATCTTCATGATGGCGGATTCAGGCGCGCGAGGCAGCGCCGCGCAGATAAGGCAGCTCGCGGGTATGAGGGGCCTGATGGCAAAGCCTTCGGGCGAGATTATCGAAACGCCGATTACTGCCAACTTCAGAGAGGGCCTTACTCCCTTGCAGTACTTCATCTCGACACACGGCGCCAGAAAGGGCCTTGCGGATACGGCGTTGAAAACAGCGAATGCGGGATATCTGACCAGGAGACTTGTGGACGTCGCGCAGGATGTCATTCTTAACGAAGAGGATTGCGGAACACGGGAAGGCATCACGGTCGTGCCGCTTATCGAGGGCGGTGAAATCATACAGGCGCTGGAAGAAAGAATATTCGGAAGGACGCTCGCGGAGACGGTGAAAGACCCTGTTACCAGCGAGATTATCGCGCAGAGGAACATGGAGGTCGATGACGAGCTCGCCAGAAAGATCGTTGATGCGGGAATCGACAGGGTAAAGATAAGGTCGGTACTTACCTGCCATTCTAAGGTCGGTGTATGCGGCAAATGCTACGGAAGGGACCTTGCGAGAGGCGGGAAGGTCGAGATAGGAGAGGCTATAGGAATCATAGCCGCCCAGTCGATCGGTGAGCCCGGCACGCAGCTTACCATGAGAACCTTCCATATCGGCGGCGCCGCAACGAAGGTTATCGAGCAGGCAACCCTTGCTCCCAAGAATGGCGGCTTCGCCAAGTTCATAGACCTCAGCGCGGTTAAAAACAAAGAGGGTGTGCTTATCGTCCTCAACCGTAATGCTATGATCGCCATTGTCGATAAATCAGGCAGGGAGAAAGAGAAGTACAACATTGTCTACGGCGCAAGGATCTTCGTTGAGGACGGCCAGAAGGTCGAGGCGAACCAGAGGATGGTGGAATGGGATCCGTACTCCACGCCGATCCTGACGGAAATCGGCGGAAGGATAGCCCTCGGCGACATCATTGAAGGAGTTACTTTCAAAGAGGAAGTGGATGAAACAACCGGTCTCGCCCATAAGGTTGTCATAGATTATCCCGCCAACATGAGGCCGAGAATATCGATAAAGGATGAGCACGGCAAGACGGTAAAGAGTCCCGGGACAAACAACCCCGCGCGGTATCTGCTGCCTGCCGGAGCGCACATACTCGTCGACAAGGGCGATATCATGGCTCCGGGCGATATTCTTGCGAAGATCCCGAGGGAAACCACGAAGACCAAGGACATTACCGGCGGTCTCCCCAGGGTAGCGGAACTCTTCGAGGCAAGGAAACCGAAGGAGCAGACGATCGTCAGCGAGGTGGACGGTATCGTGGAATTCAGGGGCGCCCACAAGGGAATGAGAGTCGTTGTTGTGAAAGGCGGCGGAGAATCGAGAGAGTACCTCATTCCGAAAGGCAAGCATGTCACCGTTCATGAGGGTGACTGGGTCAAGGCCGGCGAGCCGCTGATGGATGGGGCGGTAAACCCGCACAGCATCCTCGACATACTCGGGCCTAAGGAGCTGCAGGGTTATCTCGTTGACGAGGTGCAGAAGGTTTACCGGCTGCAGGGCGTTTCCATTAACGACAAGCATATAGAGGTTATCGTACGCCAGATGATGAGGAAGATACGCATCGAGGATTCAGGAAACACCGAATTCCTCATCGGAGATGAAGTCGACAGGATGGTGTTTGCCGAAGAGAACGAACGGGTAAAATCCGAAGGCGGAAAACCCGCACAGGGCAGGCCGCTCCTCCTCGGCATTACCAAGGCGTCCCTGTCAACCGAAAGCTGGGTATCGGCCGCATCGTTCCAGGAAACGACCAGGGTCCTTACCGAGGCCGCGCTGAGCGGAATGGTGGACGAGCTGAGGGGCCTGAAAGAAAACGTTATAATGGGAAGGGTTATTCCTGCCGGTTCGGGGATGCTCCCCTACAGGGAGACCTTCATCAAAGGCGATTTCTACGCGATGCAGCTTGAGCACGAAAAGGTTGAAGTAGAATAAAGCGGAAAAGACCGGGACCGCGGGCCATGGGGCAACAGCTCCATGGCCTTTTTTTCTGACCCGAAAGGCAGCCTGCTTTTCCACGATCCCGCTTTGGCTTTAATTCCCGCAATTCTGTTATAATTATTGATTAAATCAACAGCTTTTAATTTAAATCATATGTCTAACCGCCCCCGCTTTATCTCTGATGTAATGCTCGGCAGTCTGGCAAAATGGCTCAGGATTCTGGGCTTTGATACGCTTTATTTCAAGAATATAGATGACAATGAGCTTATAAGGATCGCCAAACAGAAGAACCGGATGCTCCTGACCAGAGACACGGGCATTGCGAGGAGAAAGAGGATTGATAATTTCATGCTTATAAGCTCAGAGGATACCTTTGAGCAATTGAAAGAGATATTATCAGTTCAAAAGAAATTATTTTTGGATGCTGACGGCCGACTGTCGACGGAGAACGGAGGACTGAAGTTGTCACCCCGGTGTCCTGAGTGCAACGGCGAGCTGGCAGTGGCCGACAAGGGAGCCGTTGCCGGCGCCGTGCCCGAGTATGTCTTGCTGAATTGCAATTCTTTTTTTAGATGCAACGAATGTGGTAAAGTTTACTGGGACGGCTCACACAGGAAACTGATGGCCGAGAGGATACGGAAAGTTTTAGGGGAGATCGAGTGGAAGCCCTCAGGAAACGATTAATACTATCCGCAGTGATGATAGCCCTTATTGTCGCTTTCGGCGTTGCCGGTTATATGGGCATTGAGGGCTGGGACTTTCTCGATTCATTGTATATGACCATAATAACACTGACTACCGTAGGGTACAAGGAAGTTCACGACCTGTCATCCGGCGGCCGGTTATTTACCATCTTTCTTATTATTGGCGGAGTGGGCACCGTATTTTACGCCCTCAGCACCGGTGCGAAACTCGTTTTGGAAGGTGAACTGCAAGAACTGTTCGGGAGGAGGAGATTGGAGAAGAAGATAAAGGAACTCAAGGACCATTATATTATTTGCGGATACGGCAGAATGGGAAAGATAATCGGCAGGGAGCTGAAAGTTAAGAATGAAAAATTTGCCGTTATCGAGAAAAAACCCAATATGCCGCAGGAAAAAGAGGATAGCCTGATTCTTGAGGGCGACGCTACGCAGGATGAAGTCCTCAAGGATGCGGGAATCGAGCGGGCAAAGGGATTGATATCAGTGCTGCCTACCGATGCGGAGAACCTCTTTGTGGTCTTGAGTGCACGGGGACTGAATCCCGGGCTGCTTATAGTTGCCCGGGCCGGCGAGGAGGGTTCGGAGCAGAAACTGCTCAGGGCAGGAGCCGACAGGGTCATCTCGCCGTATCACATCGGCGGTCTCAGGATAGCGCATACGGTATTGAAGCCCGCGGTTGTCGATTTTATAGAGTTTGCGACAAAAAGCGGCAATATCGATCTGCAGATGGAGGAGATAACCATCAATGAGGGCTCCAGGCTCATCGGGCTTTCACTTGATGAATGCGGCATCGGAAGGGACCTGGGGATTATTATCGTGGCTATCAGGCGCTCCACCGGCGAGATGAAGTTCAATCCGACCTTCCGCAGTACCATCAAGTCCGGAGATACGCTGATAGCCCTTGGTGAAATATCCAAGCTGAAAATACTCGAAGCAAAGGCACTATCCGAAAAGTAGAAAACGAAGATGAAGCGAAAATTTTCCGAATCGTTCGAGGCGCTTATAGAGCACGTGAAAGGCTTTATCCTTGCCGCCTTTGTTATCATTTTCGTCCTTGGGGCTCTTGTCGGCTACCGTTATTATAAATATACCCAGGATGACCCTCAATTCTGTATATCGTGTCATCTCATGAAAAATGCATATACGGAGTGGGAGAAAGGGAAACACAGGGATGTGGTCTGCCAGAAGTGCCACCAGTTGAGTATTTTTGAGAAAAATCAACTTCTTGTGGCATATGTTGTAAAGGGCCATGAGCCCCTCTCCCAGACGCACGGCCGTGAAAAACCATGGAAGGCCTGCAGAAAGTGCCACATGGACGATATTTCACAGGGATCAGTGACGATGAACAAATCGTACGGACATGCGCGGCATGTCTTTATGCAGAGGATCGAATGCAAGACATGCCACAAGAGCGCTTTGCATTATTTCCGCCCTAATGAGAGCGCCTGCCAGGGTTGCCATAAGGACAAGGGTGTGCATGGGATCGGCATGGAGGCGTTTTCCTGTCTCAAATGCCATTCTTTTTCGGAAAAAACACCGTCCATGATACCCAAAGACAGGTGTACCAAGTGCCATGCCCGCATACCGAGGACAGGTCCCATGTCGAGCCTTCTCTGCCACCAGTGCCATAAACCGCACGGCAAAATAAGTCCTACGTCCGCTGCCTGCGCACGTGAGTGCCATAAAAACGAGGCTACCGTCGGGCAGCACGGGTTCCATATGCAAAAGGGCCTGGACTGCATGTACTGCCATAAGCCCCATACATGGGCTGTCGGACAAGACAGTGCGAGAGGCATATGCAGCAAATGTCATACGTATAAGGACCCTAAGCTCTTCATTTATTAGGGTAGATTACCTTTTGTGCAGATATTTCAAAGCGATAGGATAATCTTGTTAATTTGCCTCAATTTATAATTATGATTTAACATCATTATGATATTATATTATAATATGATATTTATGTTTACAAAGTTGCTGAACATTTGATATATTTTAATGCTATTACTCTCAATAGCTACAAAAATAAATGTGTGGAGGTCTGATGAAAAGGTTCCTCATAATAGCTTTCCTGTGGCTCCCTCTATTATGTTTTGCCGGTTCTGCAACTGCCGAAACCTTTACCTGTCTTGCCTGCCATAGTGCGATGCAGGGCAAGATCCGAACCGAAGGGAATGCCTTGATTGACGTTAATGTGGATGCCGACCGTTATGCAAAATCTGTTCACGGCGGATTTGATTGTGTTACCTGCCATAAGCAGTTCCATTCAAACCCTCATGAACCGGCCAAAACCGGTGATGTATCGAAAGATGTCGCCTCACTGGCGGGTAAGATATCGCGGAGGGCAAAAGTTGATGCTGTTGCCCTTGCTGCGTGCACGCAGTGCCACAGTGATATTTACGAAGCGTGGCAGGAAAGCGTTCACGGCAAGAATGTTATGAACAGCAAGGAGCCCGACGGCGCGGTGTGTACCGATTGCCACGGCTCACCCCATTATATTACTCCCAAGGGCGCTGCCGCTTCCCCTATTAACAGAAAGAATATTGTTAAGACCTGTGGAGAATGCCATGAGAGGGAGGACATGGCAAAAAAGTACAACATGGGAACGCATATCGTGGAGCAGTACGAGGAAAGCTTCCACGGCAAGAAATACATCCTCGGACATCAGAACGCGCCTACCTGCGTTAATTGCCACGGCTCCCACGACATTAGAAAGTGGGATGATCCCAAATCTCCTGTCGCCTGGGCGAACAGGACGCAGACCTGCGGCAAGTGCCACAAGGGCGCTACCAGGAAATTCGTTACAGCGTTTACGCACAAGCCTATAGGAAAGGACAATCCTATTCCGTACTATTTCGAAAAGGGCCTCATCGTACTTTTATTATCCGTATTCGCCTTTATCGTCGGACACGTGATACTCGAGGCGTTTTCCGAAATCAGGGACAGGGTTCTGAGAAAGGGAAAGGAGGATCGCCATGAATAAAGAGCTGCCGAAGGAATATCTTCGTTTTAATGTCACAGAGAGGATTCAGCATGTAATCATGTTCGTAACGTTCTTGCTGCTCTCCTTTACCGGATGGGCACTCAAGTATCCTGAGATCGAACCCTCGAAATGGTGGGTAAGCATATGGGGAGGACCGAAGACCGCCGGACTGATTCACCGCGCTGCAGGGATTACCATGCTCCTCGATTTCGTCTGGCATGTAATTTACCTGGGCTATGCGCTTTCCACGGGCAAGATGAAGCTTCGCATGGACACCACCATTATCCCGCTTCCAAAGGATGTTACGGATGCGATCAAGAACATCCTTTACTTCCTCGGCCTGAGCGACAAGAAGCCCGAGTTCGGCAGATTCAGCTACATACATAAATTCGATTACTGGGCGGTCTTTTGGGGCATGGGCATCATCGGGCTGTCGGGGCTTTTTCTCGCTTTCCCTGTTACGGCCTCGTATCTCTTCCCGGCATGGAGCGTAAACTGGATATGGGAGGTCATCTCGATCATGCACAGCGACGAGGCGCTTCTTGCCATAGTGTTCATACTCTTCTGGCATTTCTATAATGAGCACCTCAGGTACGATAAATTCCCCATGAGCATGACCTGGATAACCGGGAAGATCTCCATCGAGGATATGAAACACGAGCATCCTCTTGAGTATAAACTTGAATTCGGCGACAATGAAAAGGGACGCTAGATGAGGTGGGCGATATTCGTTATCATTAGTGCATTAATGGTTGGCTGCTCCTCTAAATTGCCGTCAGTAAATGAGAAGAAGAAAGCGGAAAAGGTCCCTGAAAAGATTATCAGCAGGGATGAGGCTCTGGGCACGCTGCCGTGCTTTAAATGCCATTCCTATCAGAAATTTTCCGGGCAGCCCGTGAAGGGAATTTTCTCTCATCAGATCCATACCAAAACCGGCTACCACTGCAACCAGTGCCATGATTTTAAAGGGCACAAGCATATAACCGTCAACCGCGACTTATGCGGCAACTGCCACGGCATTGGAATGATATCGTTCAACAAGACGGTTATGCCGTCGCGGTTCAACCACGAAGCGCATGCCGGTAAGTTCGGCTGCAGAGAGTGCCATCCAAACGTCTTCCTGATGAAGGCCGGAACCGCCCATATTACCATGAAGGATATCGACAGCGGCATATATTGCGGCGCCTGCCACAATGGGAAGAAGGCATTCGCTTCCTCAGAGTGTACTCAATGCCACGAGATGAAGAAATTCGAGAAGGAGTTCGTTTATAAGGTCGACGGCATCGGCAATGTGGTATTCAGCCACAAATTCCATACGGCCGCATTCTCCTGCAACGACTGCCATACGGAAATATTTGCAATGAAGAAGACGCAGGGAAAGATGAAGATGGATGATATCAACAACGGTAAGTACTGCGGGGCCTGCCATAACGGAAATGTTGCTTCACCTGCATCTGATTGCGGCAAGTGCCATAAGAGTTAAGAACATCAATCCTTACGCGCCCCGGAAACCCCAAGTCTCCGGGGTTTTTTTATAAATGATGTGCAACCGCTTTAAATCCCTCTGCCTCATCATGATTATGTCCCTTCCCGCCATCCTTCCTCCTTCTTAAAAGGGGCAGTATAGCATCACTCAAATAGGACATTTCTATTTTGGTACTATAGGACATTATCATTTTGGCGCGACAGGGCTTTTTTGGGGGCACATATCAGTAATGATAGCGCACCTGGGCTATCAGAACGGCGTCTTCGGAGGGGCGGTAGACAAGCCGGTGTTCGTCGTTAATACGACGTGACCAGTAGCCGGAAAGTCCATGTTTGAGCGGTTCCGGTTTGCCCGAACCATTGAAGGGATCATGCATGATCTCATGAATCAGACGGTTGATGCGTTTGAGCATCTGCTTGTCCGTAGCTTGCCAGTACAGGTAATCCTCCCAAGCATGTTCGGAAAAGATGAGTTTCATTCTTTGAGCTTACGAGCTTTGCCGCCGCCGCGTTCAAGCTCTGCAATGGATTCAAGAAGACGCTTGGCATTTTTCGGTACGCGCAGAAGGTACGACGTTTCCTCAAGTGCCTTGAAATCTTCAAGAGAGAGCATTACCACCGCTCCTTCTTTTTGCCTGGTAATAATGACAGGCTCATGGCTTTCGCATACTTTTTTCATGGTGGATGCGAGCCGGGTGCGGGCGGACGAATAAGTAATTGTATCCATAAATACCTCCTTTATGTTGTACAAATAATTGTACAACATAATTACTACTATCGTCAAGAAGCATTAATGCCGAAATTTATGTAATGATGTTAAGGCAAAATGAAGCAGTTTAGCATCTCTGAAATAGGACATTTTCACTTTGCTGTTACATACATTATTGTCGCCTGTGTCAAGCGCGTTTTGTCGCGTTATAGCGTGGAGCGTACAGCGTTAGTGAGAAATCCGTATTTTAAAATTAAAAGCCTCTATAGCGCTATAACGCTGTACGCTCCACGGCCTTTAATGCGCCTCTGCCCAGTTCTTCCCCCATCCGATATCCACCTTCAGCGGCACGGAGAGGGTGAGGGCGTTTTCCATTTCGCGTTTGATGAGCTCTTTGATTGCCTCGAGCTCGCCCTCCGGTGTTTCAACGAGAAGCTCATCGTGAATCTGCAGGACCATCCTTGATTTGAGTTTCTTTTCCCTGATCCTCTTCCACAGATTTATCATTGCAATCTTTATCAGATCCGCTGCCGTGCCCTGAATAGGGGTGTTTATGGCCAGCCTTTCCGACTGCTGCCTGCTATTTGCACTGGCATTGTTTATCTCGGGGATCGGCCTCTTTCTTCCCAGCAGGGTGGTAACGTACCCCAGCTCTTTTGCGGTCTCGATCGTGCTCTTCATGTAATCCCTTACCCCGCTATGGCTTTTGAAGTACTGATCTATATAAGTACCCGCCTCTTTCGGGGAAATGCCGAGCGCCTCGGACAACCCGTAAGGACTCATCCCGTAAATAACACCGAAGTTTACGATTTTAGCTACCCTTCTCATTTCCCCGGTCACCGAGCTTCCGGGAACGCCAAACAGCTCCACAGCGGTCTTTGTGTGTATGTCGATATCGCTCTTGAAAGCATCGGCCAATCCCGGATCTCCGCTGATGTGGGCGAGTATCCGGAGCTCTATTTGCGAGTAGTCGGCGGATACGAGAACGCAGCCGTCATCCGCAATAAAGCTCTCCCTGATGCGCGTTCCCCATTCCCCCCGCACGGGAATATTCTGGAGGTTGGGGTCGCTGCTGCTGAGCCTTCCTGTTGCCGTAACGGTCTGATTGAATGATGTATGTATTCTTCCCGTCCTCTCATTAATAAGCCTGGGCAGTGTATCCGCATAGGTCGTCTTCAGCTTGTGCAGCGTCCTGTAGTTAAGAATTTCTCCCGGGAGCTCGTGGACCTTGGCCAGTTCCTCAAGCACATCCACGCCGGTAGAATACCCTGTCTTCGTCTTTTTGAGGGGCTTCAGCCCGAGACCGTCAAAGAGAATCTTGCAGAGCTGCTTCGGAGAATTTATGTTGAATGTCTCACCCGCAATCGCATAAATCCTCGCTTGCAGGACATCCAGCTCCCTGTCCAGTTCCTTTGACAGCTCTTCTATTATCTTTCTGTCAACCTTTACTCCCGCCTCCTCCATATCCGCAAGTATGTATATGAGCGGCATCTCTATGTCGAAATATAACCTTTCGAGGTCTTCCGTTTTCAGCCTTTCAAAGAGAATATTTCTTAATTCCATTGCCAGCTCCGCATCTTCAGCGGCATACCTTGTGGCCTCATCCAGCGGGACTTCCGAGAACGAGCTGCGCTTTCCCAGGACATTGGCAAACGGGTTTTTCTTGTGCATCAAATATTCGATTGCCACATCTTCAAGGCTATGGCCGGGCTTATTGGGATTCAACAGATACGATGCCAGCATCGTATCATAGAGCGTGCCTTTGACATGGATGCCCTCTTGTCTTACTATGAGCATATCGTATTTGAGGTTGTGGCCTATTTTGGGAATGGATTCGTCTTCAAGGGTATCTTTCAGGATGGCCAGCGCATCGCTGACATTGGGGCTCGCGGTGTGCCTTATGGGCACATAAAAGGCTTTGCCGGTTTCCCTGCAGAGGGAAATGCCGACAACGGAATCCGAGATGGGGCTTCTGCCAGTGGCCTCTATATCGAACGATAATTCCGCCGGTCGTCCGCTGTAAGAGCTCTGCGGTTCGTCATTCTCCGGCTTTTTTTGCTTTTGGCTTGCAGTTGGCGGCTGCTGGTTTGCCTCGTTTTCAGGACTATCTTCAAATAATGAATATTGTCTTGTTTTCATAGGGTAAACAGCTCTTTTGTGCGCTGGGGACTGTCCCTATTTACCAACAGTAGGTGGTTTACCACGGACGAAGCGAAGCGAAGTCGTAGAATAGGGAACGCATATAATAGTTTAACAGAAATTAGGTTAAAATAAGATGTGATTTATAAATTCGCTTTGACCGATGATAATCGGGATGTACGATGAAGGAAATAACTCCGGAGGGAATCAGGCATTTCAGAAAGGTTGTTTATCAATACTACCGTAAGCACGGCCGCAACAATCTTCCATGGCGCAACACGGATAATCCTTACCATATCCTGGTCTCGGAGATCATGCTCCAGCAGACGCAGGTGGAGCGGGTTACGGCGAAGTATGCGCAATTCATCGCAGCGTTCCCGGATTTCTCGTCCCTCTCCAGGGCGACGCTCCGCGAAGTGCTTGCGGTATGGCAGGGGTTGGGGTATAACCGCCGTGCAGTGGCTTTGAAAAATTGTGCCCGGACCGTGGTGGCGGAGTTCGGAGGGATGCTCCCTTCTTCTGCCGATATGCTGTCGGCTTGATAGAATACTATGCAATGCAGAATAAGCCTAAAAGAGAATGTTCGTGCCTTTGGCGCGAACGATGCGAAAATATAACGATTAAGCATGTGGCATTTGATGGCTCAACAGTGATAAAATATCCGAAATGAAAACTATTGAAGCCATTATAAAGCAGGGTGATTGCTTGGGTGTTTTAAAGCACTACCCTGACGATTTTTTCGATCTCATTGTCACATCACCACCTTACGCGGATTGTCGAGCCAAAACATACGGGGGGATTTCGCCTGATAACTACGTTGGATGGTTCCTTCCGCGCAGCAAAGAGTTTCTCAGAGTTCTTAAGCCTGCAGGAACGTTCATCCTCAATATTAAAGAAAAGGTCGTTGACGGAGAGAGACATACCTACGTTATCGAGTTGATTCTTGAACTTCGGCGGCAAGGGTGGCTTTGGACAGAAGAATTCGTTTGGCATAAGAAAAATTGTCATCCGGGCAAATGGCCGAACCGCTTCCGTGACGCATGGGAACGCTGCCTCCAATTTAATAAAACTCGACAGTTCCACATGTATCAGGAAGCCGTAATGGTGCCCATGGGAAACTGGGCAAAAACACGATTAAAACATCTTGGCCAAAATGATGTTGTCAGGTTTAACTCTCAAGTCGGCAGCGGTTTCGGAAAAAACATTGCAAATTGGGTTGGCCGCGACAAAGCATACCCTTCTAATGTATTGCATCTGGCTACTGAAACCGGTAATAGGAATCATAGCGCGACATTTCCCCAGGACCTTCCGGAATGGTTCATTAAACTTTTTACCAAAGAAGACGATTGGGTGCTTGATCCATTTGTCGGATGCGGCACTGTCTGCGAAGTGGCACAGCAACTTAGACGCAACTCTGTTGGTATAGATATTTCATCGGAATATGTTGCATTGGCTCGTGGCAAGATAAAAGAAAAAGAAATGCTTCTTTGTGAAACAATAGAAAAATATGGCGCAAATAACAAAAAACGAAATAGTAGAGTTCATCGAACCAAACATTCAGCTGCGCCTACTTCTTCTCTCCCTTGCCCAAAAATGCCAGCAATTGACCCTTGTTCGTAATGGTTCCGTACCGACCTCGCGGCCCGTATCCCCGGGTGGGGACCAGCTTTATCAGGCTCTTGAATTCGAACTCGGTAAAAAGCCGGAGGAGCGCCGGCCAATCAGGCTCTTTTACGGCAAGGTCGCCGGTATCCACATCAATAGGTATATTCGTATCGATAGTAGCAAGTATTTTGCTCAACTTTATGTTTTCCAGGTTTTCCCTTATCATGGTACTGAGCCGCTCGTTTTCTATTTTTTCAGGATGGTTCAGGAGTTCGTCGAGGCTGCCTGCCCGGAGAAGCAGCTCCTTTGCCCTTTTTTCGCCGATCCCCTTGACGCCGGGTATATTGTCTACGGCATCTCCGGTAAGCGCCATGATTTCCGATATCTTTCCGGGAGGCATTTCGAATCTGTCCCTTATATAATTTTCGTCGATAATCGCTTCTTTCATCGGATCGTAGATTCTTATAGAGCCGCTCACCACCTGCATCATATCCTTATCACCGCTTACAATGAACGTTTCAGCCCCCCGGGATGCGGCCTTCTTCGCGAGGGTGCATATGATGTCGTCCGCTTCGTATCCCGGCATCTCGAACACGGGGATGTTGAACGCCTTAATTACCTCTTTTATCCTGGGCACCTGCAGCGCCAGGTCGCCGGGCATCCCGGGTCTCTGCGCCTTGTATTCCTCATAAATCCTGTGCCTCCCGGTCGGAACAGGGGAGTCGAAGACTATAACCAGCGCATCGGGCTTCTTTTCCCTGATTATCTTGAGGAGCATGTTCGTAAAACCGTATATGGCATTGGTCGGGAGGCCTTTGGAATTGCTCAGTCCCCTTATGGCGTGGTATGCCCTGTAAAAGTAGGAGTTCCCGTCTATCAAATAAAAGTTCATCCCTGATTATATCAAAATTGCCTGTCTCTTAACCATGCGGAGACAAAAAGGCTTGAAAGGCATTTCATGTGCCGGCGGCCTGTAAAATTGCGCAAACACCGCAAATATGTTAATATAAAATTCGATTTTTAATTATAGCGTTCCTCATAAGAGAGAGCAGATGGCAAAGAAGTATGTTGTAGGTGTGGATATCGGCGGTACCAATATAAGGACGGCCCTGATCAATCTTGATGGAGACATTGTATCAAAGGTCAAGAACGCTACCGGGAAAGAGCCGCTCTCCGTGCTTTATAAACAGCTTGACACTGTCTACGCGCCGCACGCCAGGGAAGTATGCGGCATCGGTATTGCCGTTGCCGGTCTTATTGACAGGGAAGGCGGTGTTGTCATGAAATCTCCCAATATCCCAAAGCTTAACAGCGTAAACCTGGCGGCGGAAATCAAAAAGCGGTATAAAACGTGTATTGCGGTCGAAAACGATGCAAATGCGGCCGCCTGCGGCGAAAAATGTGCAGGCGCGGGAAAAGAGTTCAAGAATTTCGTCATGCTCACCCTTGGAACCGGCATCGGTGGCGGGGTGATAATAGATAAAAAGCTCCTGCCGGTAGCCGCGGAGATCGGGCATATGAGTATAAACATTGACGGGCCCCAATGCCCGTGCGGAAACGTGGGGTGCCTTGAACTGTATGCGTCTGCAACAGCAATCATAGGGACCGCGGTTTCGGAACTGGAAAAAGGCAAAAGCAGCATATTGAAAAATTCCGTATATTTTTAGACATAAATAAATCAGGCAAGAGGTGATAGGCGAGAGGCTATCGGTAACAGAAAAGAAATCAGAGCTTGTTATTCACCGCCTATTGCCATTGCCTATCCTTTGCATTGTTCGAATATAAGATTTGCAGCCCCGATGCCGTAGTGCTGACAGGTGGGCTCATAGGGGCGTGGAACATCTATATCGAAGCCGCGATAAAAGAGGCATCGAAGAGAGCATTTAAGGAGCTCTACGGCAAAGTCAAGATAATCCCATCCGCGCTATGCGACGACGCGGGAATCATCGGGGCTGCAAATCTTATATTCGAACAATGCAAAGGATAGGCAATGGCAATAGGCGGTGAATAACAAGCTCTGATTTCTTTTCTGTTACCGATAGCCTCTCGCCTATCACCTCTTGCCTGATTTATTTATGTCTAAAAATATACGGAATTTTTCAATAATCGCACACATTGACCACGGGAAATCAACTCTTGCGGACAGGCTGCTTGAATTTACCGGCGCTTTAAGCTCAAGAGAGATGATGGAGCAGGTCCTTGATTCCATGGAGTTGGAAAGAGAAAGAGGTATCACCATCAAGGCCCATGCCGTAAGGCTCAATTACAATGCGGAAAACGGCGAATCCTATATCCTCAATCTTATCGATACTCCCGGGCATGTCGATTTTTCCTATGAGGTATCGAGGAGCCTTGCATCATGTGAAGGCAGTTTGCTGGTTGTCGACGCCACGCAGGGCGTAGAGGCCCAGACCCTTGCCAATACATATCTTGCCATAGAGCATAACCACGAGATTATCCCCGTTATCAATAAAATAGACCTCCCCGGCGCGGACGCTGAGCAGGTCAAGGGGCAGATTGAGGACGCCCTGGGCATCGATTGCTCCGAGGCCGTATTAGCAAGCGCGAAGGAAGGCATAGGCACCAGGGAGATACTTGAGGCGATCGTCAGGAAAATACAGCCCCCGAAGGGGACCGATGACGCGCCGCTCAAAGCCCTGATCTTCGACTCATGGTTTGATAATTACCAGGGGGTTATAGTTCTCGTCAGGGTTTTTGACGGGACAATCAGGCCCGGGATGAAAATAAAGATGATGGCCATGAATAAGGAGTACGAGGTCGTGAAGGTCGGTGTTTTTACGCCCAAAATGGAGGACACATCCCAACTCTCCGCCGGGGAAGTGGGATACGTGGTCGCGGGGATAAAGACCGTGAGCGATACAAAAATAGGAGACACCATCACCGATGCAAAGAACCCCGCCGACGCGGCCCTCCCCGGGTACAAGGAAATCAAGCCGATGGTCTTCTGCGGCTTCTATCCTGTTGAAACCCATCAATACGGAGAACTGAAGACCGCGCTTGATAAGCTCAGGTTGAACGATTCCTCTTTCAGCTTCGAACCTGAGACCTCATCCGCGCTGGGTTTCGGGTTCAGGTGCGGATTCCTCGGTCTGCTCCATATGGAGATAATTAAAGAGCGGCTCGAGAGGGAATTCGAGCTTTCACTCATAAGCACCGCGCCTACGGTTGTTTACAGGGTGACGGAGATGTCGGGAAAGGAGATTTACATCGACAATCCGAGCAGCCTTCCCGAAAGATATATCAAGATAGAGGAGCCCTATGTAAAGGTGACCATCTTTGTGCCTCAGGTCTATGTCGGACAGATACTGGAGCTGTGCCAGGAAAAGCGCGGGATCCAGATCGAGTTCAATTACATCAGCAAAGACAGGATTGTCGTCACCTATGAACTGCCGCTCAACGAGATATTGTGGGATTTTTATGACAAGCTTAAATCCGTCTCGAGGGGTTATGCCTCGATGGATTACGAATTCCTTGGATATAAGGAATCGGACCTTGTAAAACTGGATATACTGCTTAACGGCGAATCGATTGACGCGCTCTCCTTGATTGTTCATAAAGACAAGGCTTATTATAAAGGCAGGCAAATTGCCGAAAAACTCAGAGGGATTATTCCAAGGCAGTTATATGAGATCGCCATACAGGCTGCCATAGGCGGGAAAATAATTGCGAGGGAGAGCGTCAAAGCGCTGAGAAAAAATGTGCTCGCAAAATGCTACGGCGGCGATATAACAAGAAAAAGGAAGCTCCTTGAGAAGCAGAAGGAAGGCAAGAAAAGAATGAAACAGATCGGGAAAGTGGAGATACCCCAGGAGGCGTTCCTGTCTGTTTTGAAAATCGAGGAATAGGCTCGTACAAATCCTAAATACGAAATCCTAAACCCTAAACAAAAATAAATTGTATAAGTGTAAAAGGTTTTAAACACCGGTCTTTTTTAGGATTTAGAGATCAGAGTTGAGTGTTTGAAGAAGGGAGAATGATGAAGCAGAACAAAGTATGGGAATATATCAAGGCGATCGGCACTGCGCTGGTACTCGCCCTTGTTATCAGGGCTTACGTTGTACAGGCATTCAAGATACCGTCCGGCTCCATGATCCCCACCCTGCTCATAGGGGATCATATCCTTGTGAATAAGTTCGTATTCGGCACAAAGCTTCCTTTGAGTGATAAAAGGGTCCTCAGCATCAAGAGGCCCGAGAGAGGGGACGTTGTGGTTTTTAAATACCCTGAAGACCGGAGCAAGGATTTTATAAAGAGGGTCGTCGGTGTCGAGGGCGACGTGGTTGAAGAAAAGAACAAGGAGATATTCGTCAACGGGAAGCGTGTGAACGAGCCGTTTATACAGCATACGGACAATTCCGTGCACACAGGCGTTATGGAGCCGAGAGATAATTTCGGGCCCTACCTTGTTCCGAAGGACAAGCTTTTTGTCATGGGGGACAACAGGGACCAGAGCTACGACAGCAGGTACTGGGGTTATGTGGATATGAAGGATTTGAGGGGCAAGGCGTTCGTCATATACTGGTCATGGGACAGCATAAAGAATTTCCCGAGATTCGGAAGGATAGGAAGTTTAATACATTAAAATACAGTAACGAGTGACAAGTTTTTGGAATCTTTTTTATTCCTTAACTCGTTACTTGTCACTTGTTACTAATAACTGTATCTATGTTTACAGGATTGATCATAGAGCTTGGTGAAGTGGCCTCCATAGAGAGGAGTACCGGGAGCGCAAGGCTGTTTGTCAGGGGCAGCGAGGTTATGAAGGATGCCGCCCCCGGGGATAGTATAGCCATAAACGGTGTGTGCCTGACCGTTGCAAGTATGGGAAACGATGCCGCCTCTTTCGATGTTTCTCATGAAACCCTCCGCAGTACGAATCTTGGAAATCTTAAAAGAGGAGACAGGGTCAATCTCGAACCGTCCCTGAGACCGGATTCGAAACTGGGGGGACATTTTGTTACCGGCCACGTGGACGGAACCGGCAGGATAAGGGCAAAGAGGCCTGAAGGCACTGCGATAAAAATAGAGATAGAGACCCCGGGATTTGTGCTGAAATACCTTGTTGAAAAAGGTTCGGTTGCCGTTGACGGTATAAGCCTGACCGTGGTTGATGTTCTGGAAGACGCCTTCAGCGTGGTGATTATCCCGCATACAGCGAAGCTGACGACCATAGGATTCAAAGGTGTGGGAGATACCGTCAACCTCGAACCGGATATCCTTGCAAAATACGTTGCAAAATTCCTGCAAACGGATAAAGACTCTTCTTTGCTCTCAGCCCTCAAAAAATCAGGATTCATTAATAACGTCTAAAATCCTGAATCCTGATATCAGTTTGCCTCTGACAGGGACGGCTCACAGGGGATATATCTGATGAGGGTTAACGGGGAGGATCGGCAAGATGGTAACGCCAAAGGGAGTTAAGGCTAAGGCGACCGGCCCGGGCCGGTCGCCCCTGTAAGTTTATCAGAGGTTTAACACCCTTCTGCCTTTCTAAAGTCTGTGGCTACATTCTTGCCGCTTTTGCTTTCGTATTTGCTTTTAACCTTGTCTCCTACGCTGTATCTATTTAGTTTTCCTTTATCTTCTAATGTTATGCTTACATCCTTGCCGGCGCTGTCTGTGACAACAACCGTACCTGCGCCGGCGTCTATGCTTTTGATTTTCCCCTTGATTTTCTCTGCTGCACTTGCAAGCCCCATAAGGATTGCAATGCAGAGGGTTGCTCCCGCCAGAACTGTTGTTAATCTTTTCATTGTTTCCCCTCCGAACTACAAGTTTTAATTTGCAAACCCCAAAGGGCAATGCCCTTCTAAAATTTAAACCATTCTACGGATTTTCGTATCTTAGAGCTTGTTCTTGCAAGCCCGTCTGCAGCCTCTTTAACCTGTCCTATGGCCTCTGTGGTATGCCCGACGCCCGATGAGATATTGGTTATGTTCTGTGTAATCTCCTCGGCTGCAGCAGACTGCTCCTCTGCAGCAGCAGCAATTCTCTGAACCATATCCATTGCATTGGAAGATGCAGCAACAATAGAGTCCAGCGACCGGCTTGCTTCTTTTGAAAGATCAAGGCCTTTATCCACCTCTTCGCTTCCGCCCTTCATTGCATCCACAGACTTCCTGGCTTCTTCCTGAATCATGGATATCCGTTGGGTGATGTCCTGTGTTGCCTTTCCCGTTCTTTCCGCCAGTTTTCTCACCTCATCAGCCACAACTGCGAAGCCCCTTCCCTGCTCACCTGCCCTCGCAGCCTCTATAGCGGCATTCAAGGCCAAAAGATTGGTCTGGTCTGCTATGTCGCTGATTATTGCGGCTATCCCGCTTATCTGCGCAGAGCTTGCGTCGAGTTCCTCTATTATCTTCGTGGTATCCTTAACGTTTTCCACAATGTTGTACATGCCCTGTGTGGTCTTTTCTACCACCTTTTTCCCCTTCCGGGCTTCCTCTGACGAGTTCCTCGACGCATCCGCTGCCTGGGCTGAATTCTTTGCCACATCCATTATTGTCTGGGACATCTCTGTTGCTGCAGCGGCCACCTGCTGTGCCTGCATGGACTGTTCATTTGCAGATTTGCTCAGGTCCTCTGCGGTAGCCGAAAGCTCTTCAGAGGAAGATGAGAGATTCTGCATGTCCGCTTTTATCCCCCCTATTATCCCGGTTATTTTCCAGGACATGGTCGTAAAATCCTTCAGCATCATTCCTATCTCATCATTGCTTTTTATTTCTATATCTGTGGCGCTGAAGTCGCCCTCTGCCATTGCCTGTGACTTCTGAGACACCATTATTACAGGGGTGATTACGGATGAAGACAAAAACCTGGCAATAAGAATGAGGAAGGCAATAAAGACAACTCCTCCTGCTATGAAGCCGATCCCGAGAATCCCTGACTCTTTTTTAATCTGCTCAACCCTTTTGGGAATATCCCCCCTCACCTTATCAACGGCAGCGCTTGTGGCGCTGAGGAAGTCGCTATACCTTTCGGCCTGAATCCCTGTGGCGAGATCCCTTGCCCTTTCTATATCGCCTTGCGTTATGAGGGGGATTAATTCCTTATCCCTCGTATCCCTGAAGGCGCTCCATGATTCCTTTGCCTTTGTTATCAAAGAAGATGCCTCTGTAAGATTGCCTTCTTTCACGGCCTTTTCTACTTTGGCAAAAATTTCGTCTATCCTCTCTGTTAAATCAGAAATAGTATCCTTGTGGTCTTCCAGCTTTTCTTTGTCCTTTTCCAGCATCATTGTCAAAAGATGCGCCCTCACGAGGGTAAGATTAACCCTGAGTTTTGCAATATCATCGGCTATTACCATGTCCCGCTCTATCTGGGCATAAAACTTTCCTCCCACCTGCACCCTTTGAAAGGATATCTGGCCCACGAGTATCCCGATTACTGCAGATGCAATAAGAACACCGAAAATAATGTACACCTTTTTTTTAAGGCTCATATCCTTAAACCCTTGAAACATTACACACCCCCCGTGTGGAATATTTTTTAATTATACAGCAGGCTTATATTTAAGAGATACCGGCTACAAGTTTATGGCGGAAACATTCAGATTGTCAAGAGATTTTTAAACTTTTAAACAATATATCGTGGAGTGTTGGGACAGTCCCTATTCGACTCCGCTTTGCTTCGTCCGTGGTATAAACCACCTACTGTTGGTAAATAGGGACAGTCCCCAGCGCACGATACTATGTTTATGAGAGATGGATTTGGTAGGATTCAGGATTTTTCTTTAGACCTTTATCGTTTCTCCGTCTATGAGCAGCCTGAGATTCCTGACCTTTAATTTTTCGAGTTCTGACTTGATGGTGCTTAAATGCTGGGGTTTGGGATGTGTTATATAGATATTCTCGGGCATGTGCCTTATCTTTAACAATTCCTCCTTGAGCAGTTGGGGGGTCAGGTGCCCTGTTGTTATGGCCAACTCTCTCATCCTGTTGGGAAACGATGTCTCGATAATCAGACAATTGATTCTTTTGTCACCTATCTTTCCCCATGTGGCGGTGATAGGGCCGGTATCCCCTGTATAGAAGAGGCTTTTGCCGCTGCTCCCTTCGACCAGGTACCCGACGGCAGGTACGGAATGGGTTACCTTGTACGGCGTAATCCTGTAGCCGTTTATCCCTATCGGCTTATTGATTGCCAGCTCAACGTATTTCAAAACCGCGTTTTCATAATCGGGGATCATGGTGAAGTCAGGCCACAGGGAATCGTTCAGGAGGTGTTTCCGTATCGTCTTGATGACAGAAGGTATGCTGATGATATTGACCCTTTGCTTCCTCTTCTCGACGATGATGTTATCCGCGAGGAAAGAGATGTCTCTTATATGATCGAGGTGCGCATGAGTTATGAAGATATCCTTTATGGCGGACTGGCCGTGTTTATCAAGTACATTCGTCAGGCTGCCCGCATCAAAAAGGATTACGCCGTCAAGCAGAAAGCCGGGAGGATTATGCCCCGGGAATTCCGCACCCGAACAGCCAAGAACTTTTATCCTCATACTCCCACCTCGTTATGTGTAAAATTTATTTCTAGATCTATTATATATAGGCATTTAAGAACGCCTTGACTACTTCAGGATCAAACTGCGTCCTGGTCTCGGGGACAGTCCCTATTCTACGACTCAGCTTCGCTTCGTCCGTGGTAAACCACCTACTGTTGGTAAATAGGGACAGTCCCCTTGGGGTGCCGTGCGCACGTTATTCTTGCACTTGTCTCCGGTGCGCCATGATGAAGCTGTTATTTTTAAACGTTTTATTTTTTTAGAGGAGCCTGTTTTCATACCGATAGAGATTTTAGCATATTTTCTGATTATTTTATTAGTTTTTTGAAGGAGTGAGGGGACTGTCCCCAGCGCATGAATGTTTTTCAAAATGAGAATTGCCGGCGAGAATCAGAATGCCTTGTAAAAGCGACGTGGAATATGCTATAAAACAGCTACTTTTTCATGGCAATCAAGTTTCGAGTATAGCCGTTCAGAGGGGGCATACAATGAAAAGGGCAGGAATCCCTATAATTTATCCTTTGATTTTACTCTGTATCATGATTTTACTCCCATCTGTTGCTCTTGCCCAGGTGGCGGGGAAGATAACAAAGGTCGAAGGCAGTGTGGACATCCTGAAGTCAGGAACTGCCGCCGCTGTGCCGATAAAGCTCAATGACAGCATTTCCATCGGAGATATCCTGCGGACTAAAAGCGACGGCAAGGCGGAGATAACGTTTATTGATAATAGCGTCATGACAGTCGGTCCGAAATCAAGGCTTGGAATAGAGGAATATCTGTTTAAACCCGAGGCTGAGAAGAGAGCGGTGTCGGTAAAGCTCCACAGGGGAAAGATGGGTTTTAACGTTCCGAAACCCGTATATTCCGCGGAAGGCAGCAAGTTCGAGATGAAAACAAGGTCGGCGGTAGCGGGCATCAGAGGTACAACGGGAATTCTAATCACCGGCATACAGGCAGACAGGCTTTATATCAGTAACGGTCTGGGGGCATTGACCAATAGAAACGGTACGGCCCTTGCCACGCCGGGCACGGTTGCAGAGTCTTTTGCCGGCAGGCCGCCCTCAACAAGGCCGTTTAGCCCGAGTGAATTCAACAGCCACCAATCCTCGTTGACCATAACGCCAAGGCCCTCGGGCGGGCAGGGACAGGGTTCAGGAGGACAATCAGCAGGCGGTGCTGGTGCGCCTTTAGCGGGTGATGTGCCGGCTGTACCGGCCGCTACAGGCGGTCGTGGAAATTTGGGATCAGTCCCGAGTGCTGTTGTGACAGGGTCAGGTGCAGGCGCCCCACAGAATGCAATTCCGCCTATTCCTATAAACAATAACCCAAAGATTATTCCACCACCTGCACCTGCTCCAACACCTGCTCCAACTAATTCGAACGTAAATATAAATGTTAATTTCCCGACCCCGTAGGAGGAAATATGAGAAAACGCCTCTTCTATATAAGTATCAGCCTTCTGGCTCTCACCCTTCTGGCATCGTGCGGAGGCGGGGGCAAAGGTAGCAGCGCGTCATCAGCCGGCTCATCCGTCGTGTCCATAACCGTGGGCGGCAGCGGGCAGACGGCAAAACTCAAGATCGAGAGAAATACGTTCCTTGCACAAGCCAAGCTGTGGTTTGGAGGTTTGATAAAGACCGATGCGGCAGTAGCAGCCATACCTTCCAACGTAAGCAAAATAGCATTCACTATCAGCGCATCGGACATGACCACGATAACGAGGGAGGTCCCGGTTTCAGGGCAGGTTTCGATAACAGAGAGTTTTACTGTTCCAAACGGCAATAACAGGTATTTCCTTGTTGAAGCCAAAAACACTTCAGGGACTGTCTTGTATAAAGGGAGTACTACTGTAACCCTTGACAGTACAACCGTGACTTTGAATATCAATATGGACCTGCTTCCAACAGTATTATCAGCTACTGACCCTGCCAATGGGGCAACAGGCGTTGCCTTGAACAAATCCATCATCGCTAAATTCAGCGAGGCGATGGATCCGTCTACTATCAACACCTCAACATTTTTTATAAAGGACAGCAGCAATAATCCGGTAAGCGGCACGGTTACTTACAGCGGCGTGACAGCTACATTTACTCCATCTGCCAATCTTGCTTACAACACCGCCTATACAGCCACGATCACCACAGGGGTAAAAGACCTTGCCGGCAATGCGATGGCAAACAGCTATTCATGGAGTTTTACCACAATACCGGCTCTATGGGCAAAGACTTACGGGGGCTCGGACTATGACAAAGCATATGCAATCCAGCAGACCTCCGACGGCGGATACATAGTGGCAGGAAGTAGTTCTTATGATGTCTGGGTCCTCAAGCTCAACAGCGATGGAACAATAGCGTGGCAGAAGAGGTATGGCGACACATATGGGAATTCTGCCTATTCTATCCAGCAGACCTCTGACGGGGGATACATAGTGGCAGGAGAGGCTCATCCCGGTATTGATTATCAGTCTGATGCCTGGGTCCTCAAGCTCAACAGCAATGGTTCAATAGCATGGCAGAAGAGGTACGGAGGCTCCGGCGCCGATTCCGCCCGTTCTATCCAGCAGACCTCTGACGGGGGATACATCGTTGCCGGGTATACAAGTAAGAGTTTTGGCCATGATGCATGGATTCTAAAGCTTGACAGCAGCGGCGGGGTAGCATGGCAGAAGACCTACGGTCGTGATATTCAAACCGGAGATGACGACTATGCCTATGCAATCCAGCAGACCTCTGATGGCGGGTATATTGTTGCCGGGTATACCAAATCTTTTGGCGCTGTCGGCTATGATATGTGGGTTTTCAAGCTCAACAGCGATGGAACAATAGCATGGCAGAAGATATACGGCAATACCAATGATAATGACGACCATGCCTATTCAATCCGGCAGACCTCTGATGGCGGGTATATTGTTGCCGGAGATACCTATATTTCAGCTTCGCTCGCTAATTTTTGGGTTCTCAAGCTTGATGGAAGCGGAAATATAACATGGAGTAAGAACTACTATAACGGCTTGAATCACGCGATTGCCTATTCTGTCCGGCAGGCCACTGACGGGGGATACATTGTCGCAGGGTATACCGCGTCTTCCAATGTAGCAGCCGGCGATGCGTGGGTTGTAAAGCTCAACAGTGACGGTTCAATAGCATGGCAGAAAGCCTACGGGGGCTCGAACTCTGACTACGCCTACGCAATCCAGCAGACCTCAGACGGAGGATACATCGTTGCAGGCTATACCGACTCTTTTGGTGCAGGTTATACTGATATGTGGGTTCTCAAGCTCAACAGCGATGGAACAGTTCCACCCCTGGGAGTGAATACGGGCGCTACAGCCCAGAATACATCCGCCGCGGTAGCGGATACATCCGCTGCGGTAACTAATACATCGGTTGCAGCAACTAATACATCAGCTACTGTTACAGATACAAACGCAACCGTTACGCAGCAGGCCCCGTGATGGGTGCGCTGGGGACTGTCCCTATTTACCAACAGTAGGTGGTTTACCACGGACGAAGCGAAGTCGTAGAATAGGGACTGTCCCCTTACTCATGATATATTGCATGAAATCGGCTGATAATGTAATCTATGTGGTAATTTAAATATGAAATATATCTCTATGAGGGGGGCGTTCATGAATATACGGCGACAATTGTCGTTCCTGCTTTTGGTTCTGCTGATCCTTTCCGGTTCGGCAGGGCTCTCATATGCCGATACCCTTTTTGAAAAAGGGATTACGGAATTCAGGGCTGAGAATTACGAGGAGGCGCTCGGTTTTTTTGAGCAGGCATATAAAAATGATCCCAAGGACCCGAATATAACATTGTATATCGGTCTTACCCGCAGGGAGATGCAGGACTATCCTGAAGCGGTGAAGGCATTTAAAGAGACCCTTGCCCTCAACCCAAAGGCCCCGGATGTCAAATACCTTCTGGGAGATGTCCTTTACGGCATGGGCAACTATGAAGAGGCCTTGGGCGTTACCGATGAGGCCATAAAGGATGGAAGTAAGCCTGCACAGTCGGCCTATCTCAAAGGAATGATCCTTGTCAAACTTAAAAGAAACGCAGAGGCGGTACAGGCATTCAACAAGGCAGAGGAGCTTGACCCTTCTCTCATGCAGCAGGCTGATTTCCAGATAGCCGCAGTCTATGTCCAGGAAAAAGATTATAAGAAGGCAAAAGATATCTTCAAAGGACTCATCACTAAGGACCCGACCTCTGATTGGGCCGCGTTCTCAAAGGACTATCTCGAGGCCCTCGAGAAGATACCCCCTCCCTACAGGCTGACCCTGGGGTTTGGATACCAGTATGATGATAATGTCCTTGCCGTGCCGACGGTTCAGGGGCTCGTGGACGTGAACAAGCAGGCGGACTGGAAAAGGATATACTCGCTGTACGGGGAGTATGCGCTTTATGCAAAGGGTCCGTGGAACGTCAAGGCGTCGTACGCGCTCGGCATCGGCCAGTACAACAAGAGCGACTATCCGAAGATCAATTCAAGCGATAAGGTATTCAGCCAGGATACCGTAAGCCACACCGTTTCAGTGATGCCGTCCTACAATACGGAGCGGGGAGTTGCCAGCCTTCTGCTTTCCTACAATTACCTTGAAGTGGATTACACCAAATACATGCAGTCATACACGGCAAGCCCCTCCTATACGTTTGTTATACAAGGCAACCATCTGGGGCAGGTGTTTGTGAAATACAGGAAAGACGATCAGAACTTTGATTTCTTCCAAAAGAAATTCGGCAGCTTCCCTGTCAAGGAAGAGGACAGGGATGCGGATAATTTCGGGGGAGGCGCTGGATATTTCTACACCCTTGCGGGTGGAAACGGCCTGTTTAATCTGAGGGCCGAATTCGATGACAACAACGCAGAAGGCGCCAACTGGGACTATGCCGGAGTGAAGGGGTCGGCAGGCATCCTGTATCCTTTTCTGAACAACAGATTGAAGGCGAACGTATTCGGAGAGTATTATCACCAGCAATTCAAGCATGTTCACACCACCTATGGAGTAAAGAGGAGGGACGATACCCTTACGGCACAGGCATCGCTTACCTACACCCTTCTTAAGCCGTTGGATGTAAGTGTGGGATATGCCTATATAAGGGACGACTCCAATATAGGGGTCTTTGATTTCAAGAAGAACCTTTATACCATGAGTATTGAGTTCAGATTTTAAAGGGGCTTGATCATGAAGAGATTTAAATTTCAGTTTCTATTTATTGCGCTTCTTGCATTCCTCGTCATTTTTCCTGCCATGGCTTTTTCCCAGGTGGCGGGCAAGATAACAAAGGTTGCAGGCAATGTGGATATTCTCAGGACAGGAGCAACTGCCGTCATCCCGGCAAAAGTCAACGATAGTCTTTCGATCGGAGACATCCTAAGGACAAAGAGTGACGGCAGCGCGGAGATAACGTTTATCGACAACAGCGTGATGACCGTGGGGCCGAAATCAAGGCTCGGTATAGAGGAATACCTTTATAAGCCCGATGAAAACAAGAGGGTGGTTTCGGTGAAGCTCCAGAGGGGAAGGACAAGCTTCAATGTTCCCAGGCCAGTATATGCCGCCGAGGGCAGCAAATTCGAGATGAAGACGAGAACGGCCATTGCAGGAGTGAGAGGCACACAGGGTATTCTTTTCTCCGGCACTGTTGAAAGGGTGTATATCAAGGAGGGCGCTGTCGAGTTTTCCAATCCACTCGGAAAAGTGACGGTTACCGCCGGCAGGGTCGGCGAAGCGGTTTATGGACAGCCCCCGACCCAAAGGCCTTACAGCGAGAAGGAATTCAAAAAGCAGGAAGAGGGGGTAAAACCGTCCAAATCGTCTGACAAGAAGTCGGAAGGCGAATCGAAGCAGGGAGAGAAAGCGGCCGCAAAGTCCGACAGTGGAGCCCCGCAGTCAAAGGCTGATAGTGGTGCGGCTTCATCAGGGGATGCTATCTCAGCACAGGCAGGGGCTGCAGCGGCATCAGCTATTGCGTCCGCTGGAAGCAGCGCTTTAACTACAGCCGCTCAAAGCGCCGGCATGCCTCCATCTATAGCGACGCCCACAAATAGAAATGTACTTACAGTTACCGAGGCTACCGGCGCTGTCAGTACGAGTACCGGCGTAAGGATAAAGATTAATCATCAATAAAAGAGTGGAGTTGCGTGAAATGAAAAGAAATTTTTTAAAACAAGCTGTTTTCAGCATTGCAATTATCACACTTTTGGCCTCATGCGGCGGTGGCGGCGGCGGTGGCGGCTCATCATCAGGAGGCGCAGGAACATCGAAAGTGACGATAGCGATAGGCGGGGATGTCAGGATAGCGAGGATATCTGCAAATAAAAGTGCTTTCCTTGCAGGTATACAGCGCTTTTTCAGGAAGTTGATGCCCGACAGCGCCATAGCGTTAATGCCCTCCAATGTCTATAAAATTAAAGTCACCATCAGCGCCAGTGACCTTGCCACACCGATTACGGGCGCATTCAACGTTACTCCCGGAGGGGCCGACCTCGTGGCGACCTTTGATGTTCCAAATGGCAAAGGCAGATATTTTCTTATCGAGGAGGAGGACAATACAGGTCATCTGGTATACCGCGGGGATACTAAAATGGATCTGAACGGCGGGACTGTTGATGTGCCGGTGACCTCCAAGAATATAAATACGGTGGTGCAGGATTTTCTTAACAGCTTCGCCACTGTTTTTAATAAGGGTACTGCTTTATCATCTGCTGATCTCGAGCCGTTTTATGCAACAGACTCCACCTTTGGAATAGATAGTGGATGGAACAGGACACAAGCCATAAACGATATGCTCAAAGATCCTCCAACGAATGTAAAGAAGATTACCAGTGTTACCGTCCTCTCTTTAACTCCGAACAGCGATGGCTCTTACAGGGTAGATGGCGCCGCTTACTTTGATGACGGCTCTCAAGATTTTCCAGAGGATGGCTTTACTGTCATCCATGAAGGAGGTTCGCTGAAATTTAAAGGGAATGGATATAAGTCAGAGGTCCGGATTACTGCCGAGGCGCATAAATGGACTGACCTGTTGGGCTGGACGGCATTTGGCTATCCCTCAATTACTCAGGCGACCGGTTTCAACATTGAAATAAAAGATAAGGGTAACTGGGGGCTTCAGTATGCGAGAGTGACCGGCCCCGGGCTGCCGGGATATGTGAATGCTTCAAATCAAGGCGGCGGCGTAACCTTCACCAAAGTAGGGGGCGCGAATAATGATAATTCCCTCGCCCTTGATTCTCAGGCCAGCATCCCTACAGATAAGTGGAGTCTGTTTGTAATACTACCGGCAAATGATAGCGTTCTGGACGGTGTTCCTGATAATGCCTCTTATGCAGTTACCATTATGGACGCAGCTACCAATATTGTTGAAAAGAGGGCTGTAATACTCCCTAAACGGCCATACAAGAATTCAGAGTTGGGAGCTTTGGGGATGGGGGCTTTCCCGCCTCTGTTAAGTATCAATGGTCATGCCCCTACATCGATGGATAATAGTATTTCAGCAGCCAATATCGGCGGCACACTCACCTTTTCTTCTAACAAGCCTGCTGCTTTTACTCCAACGTCGCTGAAAGCCGAGCTGAACTATTGGAGTGGCGGGGCCACCAGCTATAGCTCTTACACAGATAAGGATTTGCTGCTCGGTCCTGATCCAATCTCGGGGAGCATAACGACTGTTGCGCCTTCAGGCTGGACCCCATCGCAGGGACATCTGGTACTTACGGCGCGGGATTCGGACAGGAGAAGTTTTAGCAGTCACTGGATGTTCCAGTGAGCCGGCATAGCTAACAAAAAAGGCGGTTAGTGGAGAAACACTGGCCGCTTTTTTAATTATGTTACAATTACCCATATGCTGTGCTAAGCTTTTTGCAGAGGGATCGGAGGCAGAATGAATTGCGGATGATAAAGATGCAAACAACCGGGACTTTGGATACAATAAATCTTAATTACAACGAGCAGGTCGGACTTAAGGGCATTATAGGGGACTTGACTCGTAGATATGCATTTATCAAGAGGATAATCCTCTACGGCTCCAAGGCGCGGGGTGATTTTACCGAGGACTCCGATATAGACCTGCTTTTTGTGACAGACAGAGAGAATCCCCGTTCCGTAAAATTCAAAATTTACGATATCATTCATAAATATGAAGTAGATAACGATATTGTGGTATCAGCTATTTTTGTGTCAGAATCGGATTTTGAAACGAAAGTCAGCCTGTTTATAAGAAGCATTAAAAGAGAAGGGATTGTCTTATGGTCGATAGATTAGGGAAAAAGGAAGGGAAGCTCCTTGCTCAGTATGAGCTTAAGAGAGCATTAGAGGAAATTAAAACAGCAAAGCTACTCGAAAACAATGGAATTTATTTTAAGAGCGTTGTTTCTTCATATTATGCTGTTTATCATGCCGCGAAAGCTTCTCTTCTTTTTAAAGGCATTGCTCCCAAAAGTCATGAGGGAGTAGAAAGGATGTTCAGCCTTTATTACATAAAAACGAAAGAGATTAGAGAAGAGGATGTCAGCAGAATTATCGGCAGGCTTATGAAATTGAGAGAGGAGGCCGATTACTACCCTGAATCGAGCTTCAGCATAAAAGATTCTGCAGAGGCCTTTGAAATGGCGGAAAGATTTGTGAAGGTTATAAAAAAGGTTATTCGCTTCGAAAACTGATTATTTCTCTTTCAGCTTTACAATCTTATCTTCATCAACGTCAACTATCCCGGATTTTGCCCCCGGTTCCAACGCCTTGACATCGTAAATCCCCACGGGCTCTTCCTTGCCTTTGACGATAACCCGCTCAAGCCCGGTGATGGAGATATGCCCTATCTTCCCGGATGAAACATATTCCCTGACTTTACTAAGCGTAAACTCCGTCATCAGGATATGTGCATCATATTTCCTTGTGAGCGATTCCACCCTCGAACCCAGGTTTACGTTGTCCCCTATTACTGTATAATCCATTTTCTTGCCTTCCGCGCCGATATTGCCGACAAGGACCTCCCCGGTATTCAAGCCTATGCCGCAGTCGAGCAGCGGCTTGCCTTCCGCCTGCCATTTCTGCTGAAGGTCTTTGAGAGTTTTAACCATATCCAGGGCGCACTTCACTGCAAGCTCCGCATGGTTCTCCTGCGGCATGGGTGCGCCCCAGAAGGCGAGGATGGCATCCCCGATAAATTTGTCTAAGGTCCCCTCCCATCTGAAGACTATCCCGGTCATTGCCCCGAGGTATTCATTGAGTATGGCGACAACCTCTTCGGGAGAGTGCTTTTCCGAGAACGAGGTAAATCCCCTTACGTCGGAAAAGAGGATGGTCACTTCCCTCCGCTCACCGCCGAGTTTCGCCATGTCAGGGTTCTTTATCAGTTCATTGACAACTCTCTCGGTCACATAGCTCGAAAACATCGCCCTCATTCTCTTTGCATACCGCTCCTCGACCGCATAGTTGTATGCGGTAATGGCAATGAAGATAAGGAGAATATTGAGCGATGGATAAGTAATGTTTACCCACAGGCCCTTTTGCGTAAACAGAAAGTACCCCGGAACGAGTACCAGTAAAAGGAACAGTGCTGCCATGCCTGCAGCGCCTGCCACCTTATACCGGGGCGCGAGAAATGAGAGCAACAGCCCTGACAGCAGCAGTATGCCGAGGTTGGCGGCCAGGGGGACAGCCCTGAGAAATTTGTTTTCCAGGATGGAGGCGATTACACTGGCATGCTTTTCTACCCCCGGCATTGCAGGAGAAAACGGGGTCACTCTCAAATCATAGATGCCGATGGCGGTAGCGCCTATGAGGACAACCTTCCCCTGCAGCTCCTCATCTTTTACCGTGCCGTCCAGAATATCTGATATGGAGATATGTCTGAAAGTCCCTTCCGGACCGTAGTAGCGGATGAGGGTCCTTCCCCACCTGTCGGTGGGAATAAACCTTTTCCCGACTTGTATCCCTTCGGTTGCCTTGAGGACAACCTTTTCAGGCGGGACCCCGAGGTATATGGCAGCGGCCTGGAGGGTAAGCGAGGGATAAAGATAGCCGTTGTATCCCAAGACCAGGGTTTCCCACCTCAGTGTGCCGTCATCATCGGGGATCATATTGATGTGCCCGAGCTGCATGGCTTCCTTTATGAGCTGAGGGACAGGAATAAGAGCCCTCTTTCCCAGGATCGGAGTGTACTTCTTGAACATTTCGGGATTTTCAACCGACGTGAAAGCGGAATTGACCAGCAGCTCGCTGTCAGGTGTTTTTGATTCCCTGTCGAAATCAAAGACGATGGGCAGGATCACGTTCCCCGCGTCTTTTATGGCGGCTGCGAGCAGCGGGTCATTCTTCTCGTGCTCGCTGTAAATAATATCGAATACAATTACTCCGGCGCCGGCCTTGTTTAACCGCTCTACCAGCCGTGCGATGACATCCCTGTTCCAGGGCCATCTGCCGAGTTTCTCGATGCTCTTCTCATCGATGACGGCAATGACTACGCTTTCCGGGACTTTTAATGTGCCCCTGATTTGAAAACGGTAATCGAGGAGTTTGCCTTCAACAGTCTCAAGAGGATGCAATTTGAGGAGCATCAAGCATGTCGTCAGGATGGTGATAAGAAGGCCGATTACGATGCCCGTCCTGATCTTATTGGATTTTTCGGTAAGGTTGGATGCCAGTTCCCGTACGAGGTAGTTGAGCGTTCCCTTTCTGAATGCAGGTTTTTCCATAAGGAAGGTTATGTGTCTGCCAGCGTGTTTTCCACGACCTGTTCGAGGGATATGATGCCTTTGAGCGCTTTATCGATGGCCTCCTGCCTTAATGTCATCATGCCTGTTTCGATTGCCACCCTTCTCAATTCCTCCATGGTGGACCCTTTAATAAGAAGGTTCCTGAAATCCCTGTTTACGAGGAGCATTTCATAAATTCCTGTGCGCCCTTTTTCTCCTGAGCCGTCGCATACCCCGCATCCTTTCCCCCTGTACAGTGTGGCGCCTGCCTTTATATCGCCCTTTGAGAGCTCTTCTTCATTTGCCGTCGCCGTATATGACTCTTTGCACTTTGAGCATATCCTCCGTGCGAGTCTCTGTGCGCAGACCAGGACGAGAGAGTCCGCTATAAGATACGGCTCAATCCCCATTTCTATAAGCCTTGTTACAGTCCCGACGGCATCGTTTGTGTGGAGCGTGGAAAAGACCATGTGGCCGGTGAGGGACGCCTCGACAGCGGCCTTTGCTGTTTCCAGGTCTCTTATTTCACCTATCAGGATGATGTCCGGATCATGCCTCATGAATGCCCTGAGCGCCTTGGCAAAGGTGTAACCTGTAACAGGATTGACGCTGCTCTGTATGATCTGCCCTCCCAGGGTTGTTTCGACCGGGTCCTCGGCAGTCACTATTTTCAAATCAGGGGTATCGAGGGTCTTCAGGGCCGCGAAGAGCGCGGTTGATTTTCCGCTTCCCGTTGGTCCCACATGGAGCATTATCCCGTAAGGCGCCTGAATGGCCTCTTTATACAATTTCATGCAGTGGTCATTGAATCCGAGCATATCGATCGTCAATACGTTGCCCGATTTGTCCAGCAGCCTCATGACCACGTCCTCTCCAAACGGGGTCGGTACGGTAGAGACACGAAGGTCCAGCTCGTAAGAGGGGTTGAATTTTGTGAAATCTATTCTTCCGTCCTGGGGGACCCGCCTTTCGTCAATCCTCAAATCAGCCATTATTTTGTACCGTGCAATAAGGGCATCCTGGGCATACTTGGGGACGCGCATGACTTCCTGGAGATCGCCGTCGATACGATACCTGACGCGCAGGTTATATAAGGAAGGCTCAAGATGTATATCGCTGGCCCTCTTGTGGAGCGCCTCTTCCACGATCCTGTTGCCGAGCATGACGACAGGCGCGCTGTTTTCAGTGGCCTCTTCCTGTTTGACCTCCGCAACTTCGACCTCGCTCCTCATGGATTCGGCCACGTTATCCAAGAGACTGCCGAGACCGAGGTTATCTTTATCCTTGTCTTTCGCCTTTTCCCTGAGGCCGTAAAACTTGTCGATTGCAGTGAAGAGCTTGTCGGCGGTCGTTACGACAACTTTTACATTCCTGACATTGTAACGCGCGTCCTTGCAGAAACGGGTAACTTCGTCCAGGGCCATAAGGTCCCTGGGTTCTACCATCGCTACGGTCAAGACGGGGTCCTGATATTTAATGGGCAATACGCGTAAATGCTTGGCATAAGCGGGCTTCAATATCTTCAGCAACTCGGATTGTATCGGGATGGCGCTGATGTCGATAAATTCATAGCCGAGGGATTCCGCAAGGGCGGCAGATACTTTCTCCGCAGTCACCCCCATTTCCACAAGGAGCTGGTCCAGGTTTTTTCTCTCTTTAGTCACCCTCGAAATGAGCTCCTGCAGTTGCTCGGTGGTAACGAGGCCCTTTTCTATTGCAAGCTCCTCGAGGCTCTTTTTAGGGGCTTTTTTTATATCCTGCGGGTCTTTGGGGTTAATCGGTTTTTTGATTTCCATCAGATCCTCGTGAATATCAGGATTAATTTTCTTGCCTTGCCTTTTTCATCGAGGTATGGAATGACCTTAATCTCAAGCACGGACAACTGGGCGATCATTTTGTATCCTTTCGCCAGGACATCGTTTATCTTCTCCTCAAGCTCGGTGCCCATAAAGCTGGGGAATACATCGAAGAGATTTTCTCCGGTCATCGAGTCTATGGTATATCTCATCCCGCTCATGACCTCAAGGAACCTGCTGGCGGACAGTATTCGCCCCTTCGTATCGAGGATGCAAATGCCCTCCTCGATGTCGTCTATAATATATTCCCTGAGCTTTTTCTCCTCCTCTATGGTCTGGTACAACAAGGCGTTGTTTACCGCGATGCCCAGCAGGTAGGCAAGCTGCTCCATGGTACTCACGTCCGAGTCTGAAAAACCGCCGGGCTTATTCAGCGCCTGGAAGATGCCTATAATCTCGCTCCCCGACTTTATAGGTATGGGAACGACCAGTACACTTTGCGTTCTGTATCCGCTCTTCTCGTCCCATGATTTGTTGAACGCCAGATCGCCGTCTATGCTCTTCAGTTCCGCATCATCATAGGCATCTTTGATATTTATGATCTTTTCTATGGTTGCCGAGTAGCCGGCGAGGCTGCTTTTCATGATCGGCACCCGAATTTCCACGAGATTGTCTGCCTGGAGGACCTTCGAGTACAGCTCGTTATTCTCCCTGTCGATCAGGTAGAGCGTGCACCTGTCGGCATTAAGTATTGAACGGATCTCCTTTACTACTGTTGTGAGTATTTCATTAATATCGAGGGTGGAGAGAATGGCGCCGAGAATATTAAAGAATTTACCCGTCTCAATTTGAAGCTGTTGCATATCAGGCTCCTCGTAAAATTGGTTAATTATATCAGAACTTCCCATTTTTTTCCCCGTACAGCCATTGGAAAGACCGTGTATGTTTTTGCTATACTCAATAAGCGTTAATAGTGTAGAGCGTTCACGGAGTTGTAGCGCCGGAAGTAATTTGCGCTATAAACGTAATAGGGAGGTCTTACATGGAAAAATACAAATTCAATACCATAGAGGATGCGCTGGAAGACATCACAAAGGGCAAGATGGTTATCCTTGTGGATGACGAGGACAGGGAAAACGAAGGAGACCTCTGTATGGCAGCGGAAAAGGTCACCCCGGAAGCCATAAATTTCATGGCGAAATACGGAAGGGGACTGATCTGCCTGTCCCTGACACCCCAAAGGGTCGAGGAATTGAAGCTCCACATGATGTCCGATGAAAATACATCATCTTTCGGCACTGCCTTTACCGTATCCATTGAGGCGAAAAAAGGCGTCACGACAGGCATATCGGCCCATGACAGGGCGGTTACCATACAGGCTGCCATAAACCCTCAGATCAAGGCGGAAGACCTTGCAAGACCCGGGCATGTTTTTCCATTGAAGGCGAAACCCGGCGGAGTCTTGCAAAGGGCGGGCCAGACCGAGGGCTCTGTCGACCTCGCCAGGCTGGCAGGGATGAATCCCTCAGGTGTCATTTGCGAAATAATGAACGACGACGGGACAATGGCACGGGTGCCGCAGTTGATGGAATTCGCCAAAGAGCACAAGGTGAAGATTATAACGGTAAAAGACCTCATCCAGCACCGTATGCGGACCGAAAGGTTTGTCAAAAGAATAGCCACAGTCCAGATGCCTACAAAGCATGGCGGTGATTTTACCGCTATCGCCTATGCCAACGATGTCGACCCCAATATTCATATAGCGCTTGTTAAAGGTGATTTAAAGCCCGATGATAAGGTGCTCGTAAGAGTGCATTCCGAGTGTCTCACCGGGGACGTGTTCGGATCAAAGCGCTGCGACTGTGGAGACCAGTTGCAGAGGGCGATGGAGATAATAAAGAAAGAAGGCAGGGGGGTCATTCTCTATATGCGCCAGGAAGGGCGCGGTATCGGCCTTGCAAACAAGCTCAGGGCCTACGAGCTTCAGGACAAGGGGCTCGATACGGTAGAGGCCAATCTCAAGCTCGGATTTAAGCCCGATCTGAGGGATTACGGGATAGGGGCACAGATACTTGTCGACCTCGGGGTGAGGAAGATGCGGCTTATTACCAATAACCCCAAAAAGATAGTAGGGCTTGAAGGATACGGGCTGAAAGTTGTAGAGCGGGTGCCCGCGGAAGTAACACCTCACGACAAGAACATCATCTATCTCCAGACCAAGAAGAAAAAAATGGGGCACATGATCGAGAACGTCTAAGGGCAGCGACAAGTGAAAAGTAACAAGTAACGAGTTGAAGACAATGGAGCAGTGTCGGGATCGGATGTTATGGGATTTTTGCCTAAGCTGATTACTTATTACTTGTCACTGTCTTTGAAGAGTGCGCCTGAGAGGATTCGAACCTCCGACCCTCGGCTTCGGAGGCCGATGCTCTATCCAACTGAGCTACAGGCGCAGATTAAAAGTAAATCCGAAGCGCTAAATCCTAAATTCCAAACAAGCCAAAATAAAATTTCCAAAGCTCTTTCAGGATTTGGGATTTAGAGTTTAGAATTTTATAAATTTGGGGTGGCTGGTGAGACTCTCAGTAAAACTTTTTACCGGCAAATTTAATAAATATAGAGGTGGTAATTCCCATAGATCCATTTTTATGTTACCGGTCCTTTCACCGGTTCCACCCTGTGATTCTTTATAGTATACAACTTCTTTAATCAAAAGGTGAAGTATATCCTCGCTTTTAGCGCCCCGGTCGGCTTGCGAGGGTCTTCCCCGGCCCACTGGATCGGTATTCCCCCTCTTTGTAAAGAGGAGAAAGAGACAATCTAAAATTGACAAAAATTGTTTTATCCGGTATGATTAAGAAGGTTCGAAACTAATAGATAATAAGCTGGCTATTATAAAGATTGCCGGAGGCAATAATATAATTGATGTTCAGAATAAATCCGGAAGAACGGAGGAGGATAAGGGACATGGGAAAAAGGTTTATAACAATCATACTGGCAGTGGTTTTTTGTTCGGCAATGCTTGTGAACGCAATTGCAGCGGAAAAAATCAGAGGAGTCATTAAAAGTATAGACTCAAGTACAGGCGCTATTGTCGTTACCGATAAAAATAGCGGTAAAGATACAACAATCATAGTCGAAAATAAAGAAAAACTGAAAAAGTATAAAGTAGGCGATGAGACAAAGATTAAATACGAAGTAAAAGGCAACAGAAATGTGGCTACTGATGTTAGGACAATAGAGGGATGCTGAAAACAAATAAGGAATCTTATAGGGAATAGAAGAGAGATGAGGCGGTTCTGAAAGACTGCCTCTTTATTTAAAATCGCCAGCGAGGCATCACCCTTCTGTTGGATTTGTTACCGTTCGCTTAATAATAAGCGCCTGCTATGGCTTGAGGTCGCCCATTCGCCAGGGCAAGAAGATTGTCCATCCCGCCATAATTCATCAATGCAGCCTTCCTTTTTCACATGGGAATTCCTCGATGCCCGTCCGGAATCGTTAGATAGATTAAAAAAGCTAATATATCAAAGCCTTAAGTCATTTGTGGTGCACTATCCGGAGGGAGGAATAAAGAGATTCGCAATTGAATTTCCCCTAATTTTATTTTCCCCTTGACAAATACATTCAAATATTAATATATTTTAATCCATGAATGTATCCAAGGGAGAGAGGATGTTTTTTGGGGTGGGGAAATTGGAGCTGCTAAAAGTTATTGCTCATCCTGTCAGGATGAAGATACTGGACGAGCTTACCAAGGGCATAAGATGTGTGAGTGATTTCGAGGAATTCCTTGAGATAAGCCAGTCCAATGTATCCCAGCATTTAT
The DNA here is from genome assembly GCA_023476565.1 of Nitrospirota bacterium. Lineage (GTDB taxonomy): Bacteria > Nitrospirota > Thermodesulfovibrionia > Thermodesulfovibrionales > Dissulfurispiraceae > JAMCVZ01. Next base: position 36,834 of record JAMCVZ010000035.1, on the reverse strand, counting down.
CAATTCTCAGAAGACATGGGTTAATTGAATATTTTGTTGACGGAAGGCTAAGATGCTATTTTCTTAAAGATCCAATGATCCCGGATATACTTGAGTTATTAAAGAGAGAGTATGAATATGACTTGCCGGCGCCTGCATGCTGTCCGGTAACCAGGAAAGAGACTTGCACGGGAGAAAGGATACGCTGATGAAGACAGGAATTATTATCACGACTTACGCATATCACTCGGGTGCTCCGGGGACAGTCCCTATTCTACGACTCCGCTGCTGCTTCGTCCGTGGTAAACCACCTGCTGTTGGTAAATAGGGACAGTCCCCTTACTCATGTACCGCATACAGTGCGTAACTCGTGTTAATAATTACTCAAATTAAACCAAAAAGGAGGGTAACATGGCAAAGGCGATTACCTTATTTTTATCAACATCTCCCTATTCTCATGAGAACACGTTGACAACTGTCCGCATTGCAGAGTCCGCATTGAACAAGGGACACACGGTCAATCTCATCGCATCGGCTGATGGAATTTACTGCTTTTTACAAAAGCAGAGGGCAAAAGGCATAACGAATGCCGAAGAGGAATTCTCCTCGCTGCTCCGGAAAGGCATTAGAGTCTATCTTTGAGGCGGTTGCATGAACTTTCGCCGTGCGGCAAAAGAGGACTTTATCGATGGAACAGAAATGGGCTCTCTCAAGAGTCTCTTCAAGACTATGGGAGAAAGTGATGTCTGGCTCAATATCGGGGCATAGGGAGGGGATATGGAAAAAGTAGCGATGATACTCAGGAAGCCGCCGTATGGCGATACTAATGCGGCTGAGGCTTTAAGACACGCACTCGGCGGAGTGTCGGGCAATTTGAAAGTCGCGCTCATAATGGTCGATGGGGGAGTGCTGCTTGCAAGGAAAGGGCAGAACGACGAAGGCACCGGATTCACCAATCTCGAAGCAACGTTAAATAATTGCCGTGAAATGGGGATAGAGGTTTTTGTGGATAGTCTGTCTTTACTGGAGCAATCTCTTGAAAAAGAGAAGCTTGTGGATGGAGTAAGAATTGTGAATGAATCCGACATTGCTGCCATGCTCGAAGGGGCAGATAGAACAATGATATTCTGATTGCCGAACCGTAGGCGGTTTTGACGGTTTAGAAGAGGAGGATAATATGCTCGTAATTGTAAGAAGTGCTCCGGATACATCTGAAGGCAGGCGTGGTGTGAGAATCGCCAGAAGCATGAATGCCGATATTGTCCTTGTGCAAAATGGAGTCTATTTTGCGCAGGAGGACCGGCTTGAGGGATTCCATAAAACAGCTTATGTGCTTGAGGACGACATTCGGTTAAGGGGTATTCGGGACTACAGCGCTAATCAACGCATAAAAAGTATAAATTATGATGGCCTTATTGATTTAATGACCGAAAGAGATAAGGTAATCGGAATGTTTTGACAAGGAAGCTTGAAAGCAAGGGGGGATAATTATGACGAGGATTGTAGTTCTTGGGGGATCATTCGGAGGTCTTACCGCAGCGCTTGAACTGCGGAGGCTGCTTGGCAAAGAGGCGGAAGTAACCGTTATCAGTGATGACGACAAGTTTACTTATCTGCCTTCACTTCCATGGCTGATAATGGGGTGGAGGAGACCTGATGATATAACCCTCGGCGTTGATGAAATCCTCAAGCCTGAAGGGATCAGCTTTATCCGTGAGGCAGCAAGAGGTGTTGATCCCGACAAATCGAAAGTCACTACAGCAAGCACGGAGATATCCTATGATTATCTCGTCATTTCAACCGGCCCCTATCTTTCATTTGACGAGATCCCCGGCCTGGGACCTGAAAAGGGCCATACTGATTGCACCTTCACTCTTGACCATGCAATAAAGACAGGGCAGACATGGAAGCATATCCTCGAAAATCCGGGCCCGGTAGTTATCGGCTCGGCACAGATGGTAAGCTGCTTCGGACCCTCGTATGAGCTTGCATTTGAGATGCATGCAGAGCTGAAAAGGAGAAAGCTGCGGCACAAAGTGCCTCTAATCTATCTTACCTCGGAACCCTATCTCGGGCATATGGGAGTCGCCGGCATGGGCAACTCGAAGAGATTTTTTGAGGATGAGTTCGCCGACAAGGAGATTAAGACAATCGTAAACCAGGCCATTGAGGAGGTTACACCTGAAGAGATCAGGCTCAAAGACGGCTCCAAGATACCCTTCAAACTTGCCATGATAGCCCCTCCGTTCAAAGGCGTGCCAGCCGTCGCCCCCCTCGGGAACCCACGGGGATTCATTCCCGTTGATAAAAATTACCGGCATACAAAATACCGGAATATCTTTACGATCGGTGTTGCAATGGCAATAGCGCCACCGGAACCCACACCGGTACCGGTCGGCGTTCCAAAAACCGGGTTTATGACCGTAAAGATGGCGAAAACAGCTTCTGCTGCAATTTTCTCGGATATCAAAGGAAGCGCCCCGCCCCCCCAGAGCGAATTGGAAGTCATCTGTCTCATGGATATGGGGAACTCGGCAGCGCTCATGAAAGCCTCCCCTGTGCTCCCGCCGAGGCAGCAGTCCTACACGAAAAAAGGCATCTGGGCCAAATGGCTCAAAGTGTCCTTTGAAAAATATTTCTTATGGAAGATGAAACACGGCATAAGCAATTTGCCGTAACGAGACGGAGGAGTTAATGAAAAGGTTTTCTCTTGTTGAATTTTCAGTAGAGCGCCCAAAGCTCATCATAATATTAACCGTCATCCTTACCCTCGCGTTTATGAGCCAGTTCCCCAAGATACGCACGGATACCAATCCCAAAAATATGCTTCCCGCCACATCGGATGTAAGGGTATGGAATGACTCGGTGGATAAGACCTTCGGCCTTTACGAAGATATGATCGTGGTGGGAATTGCGAATGAAAAGGGGATCCTCAATAAAGGGAGCCTCGCCAGGGTCAACCGGATAACTGATGAGATCCTCAGGATCAAAGGCGTGGCAGCACGGGATGTCAACAGTTTCCCGACCATCACCAATGTTACTGCGGAAAACGGCGTGCTCAAAGTAGCGCCGCTCATGACAGAAGTGCCGAAAAACGACGGGGAGATAGCCACTCTCCGGGAAATGCTCTTTGAGAATCCGCTTTTCATCAACCGCATTATCTCGAAAGACGGAAAAACCACTGCGATATATGTCCCCCTTGAGAAGGGCTCAAACGGCAAGGAAATAGCCGACAAAATAAGGGAAATAATAAAAAAGGAAAAGGGTGACGAGAAGTATTACATTGCAGGCGACCCTGTGGCGCGGGACACGTTCGGTGCGGAGATGTTCAAGTTGATGGGCATATTCTCCCCCATTGCGGGGATGATCATGTTCATCGTCTCTTACATCATGTTCAGGAGTCTCTTCCTCTCGGTATCGATAATGATACCCGCAATGGCAATAATCGTCTGGAGCATGGGCCTGCTTATCGGCATGGGATTCCCCGTACATATTATGAGTTCAATGGCCCCTGTGTTTTTGATGGCTATTGCTACCGACAGCATCCATATATTCAATGAATTCTATTTCAGATACCGTGAAAAGAAAGACAAGAAAATCGCGATTATCGAAACCATGAGGGCGGTCAGAGTGCCCCTCATCTATACGGATATTACGACAGCCGTTGGTTTCGGATCGCTTATGCTTGCGAACATAATCCCCGTAAAGGTTTTCGGCTTCGGCATCGCATTCGGCACAATGGCGCTGCTGCTTACAAGCTTCACACTTATTCCCGCGCTTCTGACGTTTATCAGCGATGAAAAACTCCAGCGTGCATCAATGAGAGAGGATGCCGGCACAAGCAAAACCTCTTTATTCCTGAGAAAACTCGGCAGCCTCGGCGCACATAAACCGAGAGCGACCGTTGCAGCCGGATTGCTGCTGTGTATGCTTGCCGCAGCCGGCATTACAAAAACCGTCGTGAACAACAACATGCTAGAGTGGTTCAAATACGGCAGTGACATCAGGGTTGCGGACAGGGCATTGAACCGGTCCCTCGGGGGCACATCGCTCGGTTATATCGTGGCACTGTCAAAAGAAGAGAATTTTATAAAGACCCCTGAAGCGATGCGGTATATAGAGGGGCTCCAGCGGCATCTTGAAAAACTGCCGGTGGTTGGAAAGACGACTTCCGTTGTCGATTATGTGAAGAGGATAAACCTGGTACTCCACGATAATGACCCCAAATACGACAAAGTGCCTGATACAAAGGAGATGATAGGACAGTACCTTTTCCTCTTCAGCATGTCGGCAAAACCCTCGGACCTCGACAACGTCGTCGATTATCCGTTCCAGAAGGCAAACATATGGGTGCAGCTCAAGACGTGGGATGCCCGGGCGATGGAGAGTGTGATAAAGGCAGTAGATGAATACAAAAAAGCCAACCCCATCCCCCTGGAGCTCAAACCCGCGGGCATTGCCTATTTCAATCTCGTCTGGAACCACGAGGTCTTGTGGGATATGGTAAAGGGTTTTGTCTTTGCACTGGTTGTTGTTTTTATAATCCTCATTATCAATTTCCGCTCTTTCACCTGGGCGGTCATCGGATACATTCCCCTCCTTTTCACCATCGTGCTCATATACGGGGTTGTGGGCTTCATCGGGAAGGATTTCGACATGCCCATATCCGTGCTCTCGTGCCTGTCCCTTGGCATGGCGGTGGACTTCTCCATCCATTTCATAAGCAGGTTCAGGCAGAGATTGAAAGAAAGCCGGGAGCCGGGCCGGCAGGCCCTTACTCCCGCTCTTCTGGATGACGCCTTGCTCTGGACTGCCGCCAGGCCGGGCAAGGGGATAATGCGCAACGCAGTGCTTTTTGCCTCTGCCTTTTCGGTGATGCTTTTTGCGCCCCTTACCCCCTATATCACCGTGGGGGCGTTTATCGTGAGCATGATGATGCTCAGCTCAATAATGACAATCATCTATCTCCCTGCCTTAATAACGTTAATGCAGGGGCGGCTGTTTAAAGGAGGGTTAAAGTAACATGACGGTAACCGGAAAAGTTTTGATTATATCTTTTGTCTTCACCTTTCTGTTTCCCCTGGCCTCTTTTGCCGGAAGGCTGTCAGAGCCTGAGGAACTGGACCGGACAATAAGCAAGATCAACGAACGGCAATCGAAGAACCTCAAAGTATTTGAGAAGAAGACCAAAGCATACTTCTTTGAATCTCAGAAACCCGAGGCGATTGAAAGCCTGCTTAAAGAATTCCGCCCCGGAGAGGCAATTACCGTGCTTGTCCTGTCAAATCTCTCCAGGAAGCCGTACAAAGAGATCGCAGCCATGAAAAAGTCCGGCAAGGGATGGCAGGACATAGCGGAAAAGTCAGGCGTAAAGCTTAAAAACGTGGTCAAAGAGGTCAAGGATTTCCGGCTTGGAATAGGTTGAGAGTAAATGAAGATCAGGGTCGTGACCCTGAATACAACGGATGAAAATCAGAAAAATTCCAGGGGAGGAAAGAAATGAAAAAGATTAAAACATACCTGATTATATCTGTTGTTGCCCTTTTTGCCGTGTCGCCTGTGTTTGCAGAAGATGACAATATCGCAAAAAAGATGAATGATATCCTGCTCAAGGCTGTTGAGGAAGGTCACTGGCAAGTGAATGCCGATGAGCTCTATATGTGGCTGAAGACTAAAAAGACGGACTTCCTTGTCGTAGACGTCAGGCCGGGTGCAGACGCATACAGGGAAGGACATATTCCAGGGGCTATACACATACCGTATAACGCAATCCTTACGCCTGAAAGCCTGAAGAGTCTGCCAAAAGATAAAAAGATAGTCCTTGTCTGTGCTACGGGACAGCTTGAAAACCTTCCGGTAGTCCCTTTAAGAATGCTTGGCTATGATGCGAACACCCTGGCATTCGGTTATGCTGCATGGGTAAAAGGCTCCCGCAGCGGAGAGCAGATGAAGGCCGTAATAAATAAGGCCGGAACAAAAAATTATCCTGTGGAAAAGTAGCCATGAGAGACATACTTACAAAGCCATGGTCATTCGTATGGGGAGGCTTTCTGGTCGGGCTTGCGGAGGTGCTCTATTTCCTGAAATACGAAACGCCCATCCCGATAACAACGGGACTCGCAAAGATGTTCGGCACTCTTGAGGAAAACATCACAAAGACGGATTTTATCACGAGGACCTATAGCGGAGATATCCACTGGATACTGATAGGTATAATCTCCGGGGGCTGCCTTGTGACGCTTATCGAGAAGGAGCGAAAGAGTTGGGTGAAATACCCGCCGCGTGTCTTGCTGCTTGCCTTTTTTGGGGCCATGATATTCGGTTTCGGCACCAGGCTTGCCCAGGGGTGCACGGCATGGCATTACCTCGGAGGCATACCTGCCATGAGCCTGACCTCTATTATCGTTGCAGTGGTAAGCATCCCCTTCGCATATCTTGCATTTATGCTTATGGCAAAATTAAACGCCGGCGGGTTCATGAAGCATCATGAGGTGAAGGCAACCGTTGAAAAGTGCGTTGAACTTGAGTACCTGACCGAAACCCTTAGCTATGACCCTGAATACAAGCCTTACAAGGCCCCGGTACGGCTTGCGCTCACAGCCTTCTTTCTCCTGCTGATCGTGTCATCCTTCTGGACGTCCCTGAAAGGGGAATCTCCCAACAGCATCGGAAGCCTGCCGTGGATGGAGATCGGCCTGAAAAGCCTTGTCGGGCTTCTTGTCGGTATCGGCATCGGCAAGTCAGGGTTCGGCACGGAATGCGCCGTCATGTCGCCCAAATCGCTTCTCATGAAGCCGAAACACTTCGAGGCAATGAAGGTTGCGAAGATCACGCAGACGATGTTTACGGGATTGATGCCGTTTGCCGGACTCCTTGTTGCGATCCTCATGTTCAACTTAACTATACTCTTCACCTGGATCGTCCTCGGGTGGGATGTTCCCGTAGTTGTTGAGGCCGGAAGATACAAATACGGCTTTCACCTGGGACACCTGGTCGGAGGTCCTATGCTCGGCATCGGGAGCGTTATGATGCTCGGCTGCGAGATAAGGACATACTCGCGGCTCGGCATGTCGTATCTTACCGGCCTCGCTGCGTTACCGGGATTTCTGCTCGGATATCTTCCTTACTCTCTCTACAAGGACCAGATCGACGAAATCTTTTTCTCACGGGGGTTTATGAAGGAGAAGAACATGCTTGAGCTTTTACCGGACAATCCATACATACAGTATGGCTTTGCGCTTGCTTATACTGCACTCCTGGTATTTCTTCTTATATGGGCAATAAAGAAGGGCTCACGGATAACAAAGGTCACTCCGAAAGAGTACATATCCCAGTCCACGGACGAGATATTCTTGAAGGAGATTAGCGAAAGGAGCATTGGAGTCGTAGGATAAGGCTAAAGGAGACTTGCTCCGGCTTTCTCTGTTCCCCATACGACTATTGATGCACGGCAGCGCGAAGAGGAACTCAGGAAGGCGCTACATGAAAAATGAAGATTGTTTTTCAAGAAGTTTATCAGTGCAGTAAGTAAACTGCATAAAACAGTATAAATCTGAAAATATAGGTAAGGAGGTTTTAAATGAGCTCAAAAAGGCACAAAGCAAAAGGTTTCCTGCCGCTGGGGATAACACTTTTGCTTTTACTCACAATGGGTGTTTTTGACGCTTTTGCCCTGTCGCCGGCAGAGGTGATGAAAAAGTCACAGGCCGCCTTTCTCTACCAGGGAAAGGACTTTAAGGCTCGCGTAATGATGAAGCTCATCAGTCAGGGAGGCCAGGAAAGGATAAGGGAACTCACCATGCTGAGGAAGAATTTCGGTGAAGTCGGCGGCAACCAGAAGTATTTCATCTACTTCTACCAGCCTGCTGATGTAAAGGATATGACCTTTATGGTTTATAAATACCCGGGGAAGGATGCCGACAGATGGCTCTATGTTCCTGCAATCAATATGGTAAGGAGGATCGCGGCAAGGGATAAATACTCCAGCTTTGTGGGCTCTGACTTCACCTACGAGGACGTCTCAGGAAGGAACATTGAGGATGACACGCATGCCCTGGTGAAAGAGGAGAAAGTCGGAGGGAGAGATAGTTATGTAGTAAAAAGCACGCCAAAGGTGCAGGACGTGGACTACAGCTACAAGCTTTCCTGGATAGATAAGGCCAATTTCCTGCCTCTGAAAGAGGAATACTATGACAGACGTGGAGAGCTTTCCAAAGTATTCTCTGCTGATGAGGTAAAGGATGTAAAGGGGTTCCCCACAGTCACCAAAAGGACGATGAAAAACCTTCAGAGCGGGCATAGGACAGAGGTCAGCTATACGAAAGTCGATTATAATATCGGCATTGAGGACAGCCTCTTTTCAGAGAGATACCTTAAGCAGCCGCCGAAGAGATGGATCGAGTAAGATTTCTTGTACAGGGAGGCCCCAATGCCCATAAAGCCCAGTATTATAGCTTGTCTTTTAATATTTATAGTGGCGCCGGGTATAGCATATGGTATCGATACATCTGTCCACGGCTTTCTCCAGGGTGATTACTCTCTTGATACCGCCTCAAGGAACCCTGATGGCGGCAATTTCAAGTGGGCTGAAGAGAGACTGCAGCTCAAGATAGATGCCTCACAAGAGCCCTTTCACCTCATGGTGAAGACCGATGCATTTTACAAACATATCGATTCTAAGGGGGACCTGGAATTACGGGAGGGATATGTTGATTACACGGCCAGCACATGGGATTTAAGGGCCGGAAGACAAATCATTACCTGGGGGCTTGGAGATCTGCTGTTCATAAATGATGTCTTCCCTAAAGATTACGAAGCCTTTTTCTCCGGGAGACCTCTGGAGTACCTGAAGAAAGGCGTTGACGGCGCAAAGGTCGGATTGTACCCCGGGCCTGTATCGCTTGAGCTTGTCATCATACCTTTTTTCGAGCCCAATAGGTTCCCCGATCCAAAAAGATTCCATCTTTTTGACCCGATGCCGGGAGTAACAGACAGAAATAAAGTAAAACCGGCGACAAGCCTCGAAAATACCGAAGTTGCTGTAAGGGCATACCGTGATGTGGCAGGTTTTGATGCATCGTTTTATTTTTACCGCGGCTTTTTCAGGCAGCCCTCGCAGTTTCCGGACAGTCTCACAGCACCGACACGGATAACCCTCTCGTACCCCGAACTCAATGTCTACGGAGCAAGCCTCCAGGGGAGGGCATTGGACGGTGTGCTGAGCCTCGAGGGTGGCTACTATGACTCAAGACAGGACAGAAAAGGGATAGACCCTCTTATCCCGAATTCCCAGACAAGGTTTTTAATCGGCTACCAGAGGCAGCTGTGGGAGGACTTTACCGTAGGGCTCCAGTATTACGGCGAGTACATGAATAATTATTTATCATATGAAAAAAATCTTCCCGCGGGTTTCCCGAAGGAGAAGAGATTACATCAGCTCACCTCCGTGAGGCTTACACAATTCCTCATGAACCAGACCCTCAGACTCTCTTTCTTCGCCTTCTTCGGTCCGTCGGACAGAGACTACCTGCTGAATCCCGAGGTCAAATACAATTTCACCGACAGTATTTGGTCGGCGCTCGGAGCGAATGTCTTCGGAGGCGGCAAGCCATGGACCCAGTTCGGACAACTGAGCAAGGATGATAATGTTTACTTGCAAGTGAGATATGAGTTCTGATGATGGGGGAATTATTTGTGTAAGCACGAATTTTTATGTCAAGCAACTTGATAAAAATGAGACCTGTTTATTACCATTAGTCATGTGTTTTAGAAGAAAAATAACCGGTTTTATCATTGCATTTCTTATCATTCCTCCTTTATTTTTCCCGGGATTAGCCGAGCCCGCAGAGACTGTTTATTTCAGCGCCATAACCCTTTATCATCCCATCGTGATGTACCAGAAATACCAGCCGCTCATGGATTATCTTACAAAAAATACTCCCTATAGGTTTGAGCTGAAACTCAGTCAGAACTACCGGGATATAATAAATTTCCTTAAAAGCAACAAGGTTCAGGTCGCATTGCTCGGCGGCGTTACCTATTTGGAAGCAAAAAAGGAATTCGGTGTGATTCCTATCCTGAAACCTCTCGGTGCAGACGGCAAGCCCTTTTACAGATGCGTCTTCATCACCAGCAATGCAAATAAAGAGATCAACTCGCTTTCAGATCTTAAAGGGAAATCCGTTGCCTTCGCATCTAAACTGTCAACATCGGGTAACCTTGCACCCCTTTATCGTTTATATACTGCAGGTATAAGGCTTCAGGATCTTGCACGGTATGCAAACTTTAGATACCACGATTCTGTTGCACGAGAGGTCTTGAGGGGGAACTTTGACGCAGGCGCTGTTATAGACTCTGTTGCAAACAGGTTTAAGGACAGGGGGCTGAAGATTATTGCTGTTTCCGGGCCGATACCAGGGCTGCCCATAGTAATGCGGGCGGATGCATCCCCCAAACTTATGAAAGCCATAAAAAAGGCCCTCCTTGCTTTAGACTACAATAATCCCGAACACCGCAAGATAATGGAGCAATGGGATGAAGAGTTCAGGTATGGGTTTGCCGAGGCAAAGGACCTTGATTATGAACCCGTACGTAAAATGATACACTACCTGAACAAAAAGGGTTTAAAAATACCGTGACCACATTGCTTCGAAAGAGCAAGGCATGGGTATTCAGCCTCCAGGGGAAGTTCATCCTCGTCGCATCATTTTGTATTTTTATCTTTAGCCTGATAGGAAGTTTTATTATCATTTCAAGGGAAGAGAGCCTGTATAGAAAAGATATGGTCAACCAGTGCAAGGTTATCGCTGAAATAAGCCGGGTTACGCTGACCAATGTTATGGTCTTTAATGAGCTCGGCATGATGGATAAGCTTGACCTCATCGACTACCTTGATTATTTTATAATGAACCTGATGGATCGGGATAAGAGGGTGAGGTACGTTATGGTTCTTGATGATAACGGAGGTGTCCTTGCCCACAGTAATATCTCCGAATATAACAAGACTTATAAGGATGAATCACTGTGGAAAGCAGCGCTGCACTTAAACGAAACAGAGATAGTGGATAGCAGCCTGCAAGGCGAAAGTATTTATAAAATAACAACGCCTCTGAATATAAACACAAAACGTTGGGGCATTATACAAATCGGGCTCTCCATGGAGGATATGCATAAATCCATAGATGCCCTGAAAAGAGAGGTCATTCGCCTTGTTATTATATTTTCATCGATCTCTCTCTTAATTATAAGCATCGGCGCAGAGGTGCTCGCAAAGCCGGTCACAAGGCTTTCGCATATAATGGACGGTATAAAAAGCCACGGAGATCTTGAGCAGTACGCCTTTGAACTGAAAGACAGGCGCGATGAGCTCGGCAAGCTCCAGAAAAGTTTTCTCTGGATGATACAGCGGCTCAGGGACGCGGACAGCGAGCGCAAAAAAACCATGGAGGTGCTCAGCCAGACGGAGAAGATGGTATCCGTCGGCAGGCTTGCATCAGGCGTCGCACATGAGATAAACAATCCCCTCGGCGGTATTACGGTCTGCTTCAAGAACCTGATGAAATCCGGGATGGACGATGTTACAAGAGAGGAGCATATAGAGTTAATCAACGATTGTCTCCAGAAAATAAAGAATATTGTTGAGCAGTTGCTCAACTTCTCTAAGATGACGGTTACAGAAAAGACCCCGACGGACCTGAACGGTCTTCTGGACCGTCTGCTGTTGCTGCTGAACTATGCGACAGCGGAAAAGAGGATCACCGTAGTCAAAGACTTCAGGGGATACATGCAGAAAATACTGATAGATGAAGGCAAGATGGGGCAGGTCTTCATGAATATTATAATAAACGCCATACAGGCAATGGATAGCGGCGGCGTGCTGACAATCAAAACAGGTCAGGGAAACGGATTTTACGAAATCTTTATTAAGGATACCGGGGCAGGCATACCTCCTGATATAATATCGAATATCTTTGATCCGTTCTTTACGACAAAATCGGTAGGAGTGGGGACAGGTCTTGGCCTTTCCGTCAGCAAAAGCATTGTCGAACAACATGGGGGGACGATTGAGGTCAAGAGCGAATTGGGCGCCGGGACAATATTTAAGATCAAATTGCCGATGGAATAGGAGGATATGTACAAGATACTTCTTATAGAAGATGAGCGTCCTATGCGCCTCGGACTTCTCCATTCGCTTAAGGCCGACGGCTATAGGGTCAAAGCAGCGGCAAACGGAGCAGAGGGGATAAAGCTCGCTGAGACCGAGGGCTTTGATATCGTCATAACGGACCTCAGGCTTCCCGATGCTGACGGCATCGGGGTATTAAAAGCTGTAAAGGACATTGCTCAGGATACGGGAGTGATAGTAATTACCGCTTTTGCAGACGTTAAGACAGCGGTTGAAGCAATGAGGGAAGGCGCTTACGACTATATCTCAAAACCTTTTGACCCCGATGAACTGCTTCTCGTCATAAGCAGGTTCATAAAGCACAAGGAGCTTGAGAATGAGAATATCAGGCTCCGGGAGGAAATAAGGGCGTGCAAACACTTTGAACATATAGTCGGCAATAGCCCGGCGATGCAGTCGATTTTCGAAAAGATAAACGTTGTCGCAAATACGGATTCTGCTGTAATGATCTATGGCGAAAGCGGGACGGGGAAGGAATTAGTCGCTAATGCCATCCATAACCTGAGCCCGAGAAAGGATAAGCCGTTCGTTAAGATAAACTGTGCGGCGATCCCTGATGCGCTGCTTGAGTCAGAGCTCTTCGGCCATGAGAAAGGGGCGTTTACCGGTGCAATCCAGAGGAGAAAGGGGAAGTTCGAGGCGGCGGACGATGGTACGGTCTTCCTGGATGAAATAGGGGACATCCCGCTGCCTCTGCAGGCAAAGCTCCTGAGGGTCCTCGAGAACCGGACGTTTGAGCGTCTCGGAGGGAACGAATCTTTGACTGTAAATGTGAGGACAATCTATGCAACGAGCAAGAACCTGAAAGATGAGGTGAAAGCAAACAGGTTCAGGGAGGATCTTTACTACAGGCTCAATGTGCTGCCGATGACTGTGCCGCCTTTGCGTGAAAGAAGAGAGGATATCCCTCTGCTTATTGATCATTTCCTCGAAATATACGAAAAGAAGGTCGGGAAGACAGGCCTTGCCGTGTCCCCCGCAGCCATGAATATGCTGCTGTCATACGATTATCCGGGCAATGTAAGGGAGCTGAAGCACGCTATAGAGATGGCGGTTACCTTTTGCAAGGGAAACACCTTGGAGCCTTGCTGTCTGCCTGCCGAAATGAGAGGCGAAGTATTGGAACGAAATCTCCAAACAGCAGCGTGTGAAGATATTCCCGTAACAGAGAAGGTAAGGGCGTTTGAAAGGGAATTGATAGCCCGCGTACTTGAAGAGACCGGCGGCAAGAAGAAAGAGGCTGCAAAAAAACTGGGAATCAGCAGGGGAACCTTATGGCGGAAACTAAAAGAGCATGGCTTTCCTGTATCTGATTCGGATTTAGAGGAGTAAGAGCACATACTTGCATCCCAATAGACAAGTCTCTCTGTTTGAATGATGAACTTTACGTTTAATCTTTGAAACAGTTTTCCCCTTTTCAGTTCCATCCTCGCCCCTTAAAGGTGTCCTATGGCTCAAGGAGATCAGCATTACGAGCACGGAGTCGTTTAAAATTTCGGCATTCCAAAAAGTAGGTAATTTTCGCGATGCGTTATGCGACAAAGTCATAAAAAGATGCCTGACCTACCCGAATATCTTTCCCGGGTTCATTATCCCTTTCGGATCGAATACCCCTTTTATCCCTCTCATCAAACCGAGTTCTTTCTCTTTTACTTCCATATTCAGATAGGGCGCTTTCATAAGGCCGATCCCGTGCTCCCCCGATATGGAGCCGCCGAGTTTGAGAGTGATCTCGAATACCTTTTTAACCAACTCCCGGCCTTTGCGGTATTCCTCTTTGTTGTTTACATCGACCATGATATTGACATGAATGTTCCCGTCACCTGCGTGGCCGAAGCTTATGATTTTGATCCCGCTGCTCTCGGACAGTTTCCTTAATTCGACGAGAACGGCAGGGACCTTATCCCTGGGGACGACGATATCCTCGTTGATTTTGGTCGGCTTGAGGTGATAGAGCGCGGGTGAGATCGATCTCCGTGCCTCCCATAGTCTCTCCCGGGCCATGGTGTCTTCTGCGACAATAACTTCTCCCCTGAGCGTATTACAGATGTCCACCACGCGTTCAGCCTCCTTCTTGATCGTTGCGGGATAGCCGTCGAGCTCTATGAGAAGCAGCGCATCGACATCTGCAGGGAGCCCTGTGGGTTTGTAATTCTCAATAGCCTCAATGGAAGACCTGTCAAGCAGTTCCATTGTCCTCGGTATAACCTTTGACGATATGATCTTTGCTACTGCGGTCCCCGACGCCTCAAGGTCGGAAAAGAGGACGAGAAGCGTGATTATGTCTTCAGGCAGGGGAAGCATTTTAAGCCGTATTTTCGTGATAGCGGCAAGGGTTCCTTCAGAGCCTACCAGGAGGCCCTTGAGATCATAGCCCACAACGCGTTTGTGCGTCTTGCCCCCGGTACTGATGACGGCGCCGTCGGGTATGACAGCCTCGATCCCCATAACGTAATCACGGGTAACGCCGTATTTCAATGCCCTCGGGCCGCCAGCATTTGTCGCCACATTCCCGCCAATCGTGCAGGTATTAAGGCTGGCCGGATCGGGCGGATAAAAAAAGCCCAAATACTCAAGCTCTTTCTGAAGCCTTCCGTTGATGACCCCGGGTTCCACAACGACAGTCATATTCCTGGTGTCGACATCCAGGATCTTTTTCATTTTTTCAAAACTCAGGACGATGCCCCTGCCGCGGGGGACAGAGGCGCCTGCCATGCCTGTGCCTGCGCCTCTCGAGATTATGCCCAGGTTATTTTCATAGGCATGCTTTATGATCCTGGCGACTTCATCGGTTTTCCTCGGCCATGCAACAGCCATCGGAAGGGCAGCTTCGGCATTTGACGCGTCGAAACTGTAGCATAGCAGGTCTTCTTTCCCTGTGCTTATCTCTATGCCGGGAATGTTTAATAGGTTATCCATATCCGGAAATTATACTCATTGTGCTCCCGAAGCGGGTCTCCGCTAAGGGTCGCTTCGACTGCGGCGACAAAACTAATTTATGTTTTCGACATCAGAAAACTGCAATGAAATCGCCTTTGATGAGCCCGGTTCTTCCATGGTGATCCCGTAGATATAATCCGCGACTTCCATTGATGTCCTGTTATGGGTGATCACGATGAACTGCGTCTCATTTGAGAGCCCTTTTATCATCTGGGCAAACCTTACCGTATTAGATTCGTCGAGCGGCGCATCCACCTCATCGAGGATGCACAGGGGGCTCGGCTTTATCAGGAACCCGGCAAATAAAAGGGTGAGAGAGGTGAGCGCCTTCTCTCCACCTGAAAGGAGGTTTAAATTCTGGAGTTTCTTGCCCGGCGGCTGGGCTATGATGTCGACGCCTGATTCCAGGATGTTCTCCTCATCGGTAAGGATAAGATCGGCCTTGCCGCCGCCGAAGAGCGTGGTAAATACCTCTATGAATTTTGCCCTGAGGGCATCGTAAGCCTCGCGGAGCTTTCTTTTCGTTGAGGTGTTTATCCTGCTGATGGCTTCTTCAAGCTCGGCAATGGACATGGTCAAATCCTGCTGCTGCTTTGTTAAAAAGTCATAGCGGCCTTTGAGCTCTTCGTATTCTTCAATGGTCCCGAGGTTTACCGGGCCGAGGTCTCTTATCTTCTCATTTAACTGGTTGATTCCCGTCTCATCTGCCAGGGGGTCGCTTTGCGTAACGCCTGCGGCCTCGTCCAGGGGGACATCCTGGGCGCTGTCCTGCGCCCCCTCTTGTTGACCGGGCTCCCCTGTCGAGATCTCCTCTTTTCCTATCTCCAGGCCGTATTTCTGCATTATTGAGGTTTCTATGTTCTCTATCCTGAGCCTGTATTCCACGGCCTTTGAACTAGCATTGGCGAGTTCCTGCGAACTCGCATCTATTTCCGTGCGTATTCTCTTGAGGACATGGGCCTCTTCAACGAGGGCCTGGTTTTCGGAATCAATGGCCTCTTTCCTCTCAGCCCGCTCCCTTCTCATCGAATCAACTGCAACCACGAGGGTCTTTATGGCTTCCTCAAGGTCCTGGAGCTCGGCAAGGGATTCCGTAAGCTTTCTCTCTGTTTCCTGAATCTCCCGTGCAGCGGACTCCTTGCTCCTCTCAAGCTCCTCAATAGTGTGCGCTATGCTTGCCGATTCTCTCTGCAGGGCCTCTGTTTTTTCTTTGTAAGAGGCGATGGTGAGCCTCAAGTCGGTAAGGTGAGTCCGGGCCTCCTCATATTCGGCCTTGACCGAGGCAAGAGAATTCTGGATGACTGTTATTTCCTCGTTGACGGCGTCCCTCTGCCTTTCTATCCGGCTGATCTCCTCTGCCTTCGCATGCATAAGGCTCTCGAGGGATTCCATTTCTGAAGCTATGGCCGCAATTTCCGTATCTAAGAAGGAGAGCTTTCTCCTTTTCCTTTCAAGGTCATCTTTCTGGCTTGCCAGAGAATGATCGATAAGGGATACCTCTTTTTCGATGTCCACAATCGAATTTTCGATGCCCCTCAGTAATTCTTTCAGCCCGGTTAAAGAAGAGTTTGCAGTATTCAGCTCGTTTTCGGTATTCTCTATCAGCAACTGCTGTTCCAGGATAGTCTTCTGGAGTTCCTTTATCTCTCTCTTTCTTTTAAGGATGTCTTTCCCCTGTCCGGCAAATATAATGCCGTCCCGGTCTATAAACTCTCCGTCAAGAGTCGCAAGGGAAGCCCCATTGAACGGCCCGGACCCCCTGAGCTCGATGGCGCTCCTGAGGTCCCGCACTATGTAGGTGTTCTCGAGGATCTTGCCCGCAGTCCCCTGGATATCCGTATCCTCAAAGGTTATAAAATCGGATGCTCTTCCGATCAGTGACGCGTAACGAGTGGCGAGCGACGGGTCTTCGGAAGCATTATTATCTTTCAACTCGTTACTCGTTACTGATGACCCGTCACTGTCTTTGTTGTATCCTGTATAGAAGATGGCTGTCCTTCCGAGTTGCTTCTCTTTGATGATATCTATAGCTGACAGTATCCCTTCGATAGTGCTCAGGATTATTGAATTGACCTTTTCCGATAATGCGGCCTCGATGGCCTTCTCATAATCGCTGCCTGCGCTTATGACATCGGAAAGTACCAGGTAACCGGCCGGAAGCGCAACTCCTGCAGGAGCAGCCTCCTGCTGTCCGGTTGTTTGTCCCGCCCGGGTGCTGCAGGCCGCCTCAGACATAAAGTCCATCAGGGACCTGTCGACAATAAGCTCTTTTAATGAGTTGAGGCGGGATGTATTTGATGCCAGGGTTTCCCTCTCCCTGGCAAGGAGGTTTCTTTTGCTTTCAATAAGCGCATTTAATTCCCCGGCTTTTGCTATGAGCGTTTCTTTTTCGGAGAGCAGTTCCGCACGCCTGCCGGCTGCAGCCCTGACGCCCTCCTCGGCCCCTGTTATGGTTTTTTCAAGGGCCCCTATGGCCTCCCTGATGCTTTCCATATCCTTTATGGAGGCCGACTCCCTGTATTTGAGCGTTTCATGAGAAGATTGGAATTTGTGTATTTCGTTCTTCGCGTGACTGAGGCTTTCCGCGATCCGGAAAAGATCTTTTCTCTTGTCCTCGATTTCCGACTCTTTATCCCCGATCGTCATTTCCATGCCGGAAAGGACCTCTTTCTTTTCGCGCAGTTCCTCCGTCAGATCGGTCATGCTGGATGAAAGAGCGCTTGCCTCGGTGTTAAGCTCCCCGGTTTTCCTGGAAAATTCCTCTTTCTTTGCGTCAAATTCTTTTTGCTGGTTTGCCAGACGGGAGATGTCCGTCCTTCTGTTTTCTATATCGGTTTTCAGTACCGCACTGTTTTTTTCAGATTCCGAGATGCTTTTTTCTTTTGAGTAAAGGTTGTTTTCGAATTCGGAAAGCGCTTTTTCCTTGTCTGCAAGTTCGAGCCTTTTCGTCTCGATCTGAGCCTCCATGGAGGAGAGTTCGCTTCTCTTTAAGGAATCGATCTCCCTGATCCTGTCGATACCGGATAACAAGGAGCTGAGGGCGCTGCCGAACTTTATGTGCTCTCTTTTCGCAACCCTCAATTCGAGGGCTTTCAGTTCCTCTATCAGCCGCTTGTATCTCTCGGCTTTTTTGACCTGCCTGTCAAGGCTGTTTATCTGGCGTTTTACTTCGTATACTATGTCGTTTATGCGCTGGAGGTTTTGCTTCGAGGATTCGAGTTTGGACAGGGCTTCCGTCTTCCTGACCTTATACTTCATTACCCCTGCTATTTCCTCTATCAGGAACCTCCTGTCAAGGGGTTTTGTATTGATTATTTCCGATACCCTCCCCTGGTCAAGTATGGAATAGCTTTTGACATCAAGGCCCGTATCAAGGAAGATATCCTTTATATCTTTAAGCCTGCACTGCCTTTTATTGAGATAGTATTCGCTCTCTCCCGACCGGTACAATCTGCGGGACACTACGATCTTGTCTTCGGAGGAGGAGTTGCCGTTGCCGTTTTCGGATTCGGGGCTCTTCCCTCCGGTATGGGAAAGTATTAAAGCGACTTCCGCCATCCCTTTTTGTTTGACTGTTGCCGAGCCCTGAAAGATAACCTCTTCCATTTTTTCGCCGCGCAGGCTCTTCACGCTCTGTTCGCCGAGCACCCATCTGAAGGCGTCGACTACATTGCTCTTTCCGCATCCGTTGGGGCCGACTATACAGGTAATCCCGTTGTGGAGCTGGAACGTCTTCCTGTCGGCAAATGATTTAAATCCATTCAATTCTATCTGGTTAACTCTCATAGCCATTAATTTTACGGCGGATGCGGCGAAAGGGTCAAGTGAAAAAGCGCGTAGGTCAAAATCAATATATAATCAATGCTATAAATTGCAATTAATAGCGCAATTAATTTTTTTTATTTGACGATTTTCTTAGTAGTATATTAGCCTTTATTGTTTAAAGCCAAAAATTTGAACTTTTCACAAATCAAATAAAAGGAGGATTTTATGCCAAAGAAGTATGACACCCCCCTGTTGGACGAGCTGGAAAAAGGTCCATTCCCGAGCTTTGTTACTGAAATGAAGAAGGCGGCTGCTAAAACCGATATGGCGGCTGACGCTCTCGGGCAGCTCGAAAGGTGCTTCAGAGACAAGAAAACCCATTGGAAACACGGCGGTATCGTCGGTGTGCGTGGATACGGCGGCGGCGTTATCGGAAGATACTCCGATATACCGGAGGATTTCCCCAATGTTGCTCATTTCCACACTGTAAGAATCAACTCCACATCTGCGTTCTTCTATACATCCAAATTCCTGAAAGAGATGTGCGATATATGGGACAAGCATGGAAGCGGCCTTACCAACCTGCACGGCTCCACCGGTGACCTGGTCCTTCTGGGGACAAAGACCGATCAGCTTGAGCAGATCTTCGCGGAGTTCTCCTCCCGCGGCTGGGACCTCGGGGGCTCGGGTTCTGCAATGAGAACCCCAAGCTGCTGCGTGGGACCGGCACGGTGCGAATGGGCAAACATCGATACCCTCGACATCAACTACAGCATTACCCAGGAATTCCAGGACGAGATGCACAGGCCTGCATTCCCCTATAAGTTTAAATTTAAAACAGTCGGCTGCGCTGTTGACTGTAATGCTTCCATCGCCCGTGCGGACTGCTCCATCATCGGCACATGGAAAGGCAATATAGCAATTGACCAAGCCGAAGTCGCCAATTATGAGAAAAAGGGCATGAACATCTCAGAGGAAATCGTCGGCATGTGCCCCAGCAAGTGCATGAGCTACGACGGCAAACAGCTTAAGATCGACGATGCAAACTGCGTAAGGTGCATGCACTGTATCGCAAAGATGACAAAGGCATTGAAACCGACCGGCGAGAAAGGCGCAACAATCCTCATCGGCAGCAAGGCCCCGTTCGTTATCGGCGCTACGCTCTCATGGGTAATCGTTCCGTTCATAAAGATGGAGCCGCCCTATGACGAGTTCAAGGATCTGATAAGGAAGATGTGGGAATGGTGGGACGAGCACGGAAAGAACAGGGAGAGAATCGGAGAGCTTATCATAAGGCGTGGAATGAGAGAGTTCCTCGAGTACATCGGTGTTGAGCCTGTTCCCCAGCAGGTGAAAGAGCCGAGAAGGGATCCGTTTTACTTCTGGACCGAAGCAGATTTGCAGAAATAAACTAAAAATTAAAAATATAAATAAAGGAGGAAATATATGGCTGCACCACAAAGAAGAACAGATATAGGACCACCTCACTATAAGGATTTTTTACCGCCTGTTATCCAGAAAAACTACGGGAGCTGGAAGTATCACGAAATTATCAACCCCGGCGTTATGGTTCACGTAGCCGACAGCGGTGACAAGATATGGACCGTAAGAGTCGCTTCACCGAGGCTGCTCAGCACCGATACCATCAGGGATATGGCTGATATCGCCGAGAAATATTGCGGCGGATACATCAGGTTTACAACAAGAAACAATGCTGAGTTCCTTGTATCCGACGAGAAGAACATTGAGCCCCTGCAGAAAGAGCTCAAGCAGAAAGGCTATCTGGCCGGTGGTATCGGCCCCAGAATAAGCAATATCGTCCATACACAGGGATGGGTGCATTGCCATTCGGCGGCAACCGATGCTTCCGGGCTCGTCAAGGCGATAATGGATGACCTCGCAGATTACTTTACAACCAAAGAGCTGCCGAACAAAGTAAGACTGGCAGTCGCCTGCTGTACGAATATGTGCGGCGCAGTACACTGCTCAGATATCGCTCTGGTCGGCATCCACAGGAAGGTCCCCAGGGTCGACCATGGCAATATCAAGAATATGTGTGAGGTCCCGTCTACAATAGCAGCTTGCCCGACAGGAGCGATCAGCCCTGATCCTGCAAAGAAGAGCCTCAAGATCAACGATGATAAATGTATGTACTGCGGTAACTGCTACTCCGTATGTCCTGCCCTCCCGATATCCGATCCGGTGAATGACGGGGTGGCAATCGTGGTCGGCGGTAAAGTTGGAAGCCTCAGGAGCTTTCCGAAGTTCTCGAAGCTTACCGTTCCCTATATACCGAACAACCCGCCGAGATGGCCGGAGGTCACTTCGGTGATCAAGAAAATCCTTGACACATACATCGCAGGCGCCAAAAAACATGAGAGGGTCGGCGAGTGGGTCGAGAGGATAGGCTGGGAGAAGTTCTTCTCTCTTACAGGACTGCCGTTCACCTTCCAGCACATAGACGACTTTACGATTGCAAGGGAAACATTCAGAACAGCAGCTACGTTCAAGTGGTAAAAATATAAAGACAGGTCCATCAGGAAACATGCAAGCGCATGTTTCCTGATGGTGATTGCAAACCGCTAAACTGCTCAATAAGGAGAGGTGCTAGTATGGAAAAGGAAGAGGTAAAACAGAAAATATACGCTCTGGTGGAGAAATCTATCGGCAAGAAAAAGCTGAAATCAAGTGATATCCAGAAGGCCGTATCTGCAGAAGCTGGCATTTCAAGGGATGAGGTTAAGGATGCGTTAAGGGAACTAATCGATAACGGAACGCTTATATATACATACTTTGGCGGCAGCTTCGTAGAGATTCCACCGAAAGAGTAATTTAGTTTTTCTAATACCGAATGAAAGGCAGCCCACGAAAGTGGTAGGACTGCCTTTTTTTTGTTTTTGGTTCAATTATTGCGAAACTTATTTGGGTGTCGAGGCAGACAGTTTTGAGAGCGCATGGGGTATAATAAAAAATGAGCAATTACCCGCGATTGGTTGTTGCCGGCATTAAGGGAGGGAGTGGAAAGACCACCCTTTCGCTCGGGCTGACGGCCGCATTTAAGCGCCGGAAGGGGCTGCGGGTAATACCTTTCAAAAAAGGGCCTGATTACATAGACGCAGGCTGGATGTCCCTTGCAGCGCACAATCCCTGTTATAACCTCGATCCGTTCCTTATCTCCAGGGAAAAGGTGCTGGAATCGTTCATTGCTCATTTTCACGGGGATATAGCTGTTATAGAAGGCAACAGGGGCCTCTATGACGGAATGGACGCAGAGGGCTCATACAGCACGGCGGAGCTTGCCAAGCTCCTCAGGTCACCCGTCGTCCTGATTGTCGATTGCACAAAGATGACGAGGACGACTGCTGCCATAGTTCTGGGATGCATGGAAATGGACAGGGCTGTTGCCATAAAGGGGATTGTTCTCAACCAGGTGTCGGGGAGCCGGCATGAGTCGGTTGTGAGGGCATCTATAGAGAAATATTGTTCGCTGCCCGTGCTCGGCGCAATACCGAGACTGAAAGATGGCGAGTTCCCCGAGCGCCATATGGGCCTGACACCGTATCACGAGCACCCTGCCACAGAACAGGCGATTTCATTTGTCGAGCAAACAGCCGGGGAATATCTCGATCTGGATAGAATCCTCGACATTGCGAACGGGGCTGAACCATTAGAAGACAGTAACAAGTCACCAGTAACAAGTAACGAGTTAAACGAAAAGAAAGGCAGTGATCCTTTACTCGTTACTGATGTCACCCGTCACTCGTCACTGAAGATAGGTGTAATCCGGGATACCGCGTTCCAGTTCTACTACCCGGAAAATCTCGAAGAACTGGAGAGCAGGGGCGCTGGGATAATAGATATCAATGCCCTGTCGGATACCGCTTTGCCTGATATTGACGCCCTTTATATCGGCGGCGGGTTCCCTGAAACGAATGCCCTGAAACTTGCTGAAAATGCGAGCTTCAGAAATTCAGTGCGCGCGATGGTCGAACGGGGGCTTCCGGTTTATGCTGAATGCGGAGGTCTCATGTTCCTGGGGGAGTCGATCATAGTGGAAGGAAGAAAACATCCGATGGTCGGCGTATTCCCCATTACCTTTGAAATGAAAGAGAAGCCGCAGGCGCATGGCTATACCATTGTAGAGATAGAGAGGGAGAACCCCTTTTATCCTGTCGGGACTGTTCTGCACGGCCATGAATTCCACTATTCGGCTGTTGTGAGCATGGAGGAGGCGGAGAGCATACATATGGCCTTTGGTATGAAACGGGGGCAGGGGATAAGGAGTAAGAGGGATGGCATGTGCTATAAGAATGTCCTTGCCACCTATACGCATGTCCATGTCCTCGGAGCGCGTGACTGGGCGGCCGGGCTTATAAACAGGGCGCTGGAATTCAAGGAAGGCCCTCACGGGCGCTTTTCCTGGAAGCGCTCATGAGGCGAGGAGCAGATGAATAAATACACACCGGAATGCCCGTTTTGCGGAAGGCCTATTGCACGCCCGGCTGTAACACAGACGGAATTCGGAGAGATCCTGAGCGGGAAATGCGCATGTGGAACAGTCTATGTATGCGACCCGACGGGCCACAATATAGGCGAAGCTTACATGGAGGCCCTTGCGCTGCTGAGGGGAGACTGGGATATAGCCGCTCTGGATTCAGATACGGATTACCGGATGTTTGAGATGGACTACGATTTAAAATCCCACACAAGGATTTATTCCAAAGGTCTCAGCAATGCAGCCGGAAAACTCCTGTTGATAAAGTCAAAGCACGGGGACACCGCTCAGACTATTACAGACAAAAAGAGCGAAAGGGATAAAGCAGGCAAGGCAAATCTGAAAGGAAGCGTCAAACGCTTGCTGGAAGCAGGCTCGTATGATGAGCTTGTCAATATGGCGAAGCAGGATAAGAGCGTGATCAGCAGGCTTATCTCGCTTTCATACGACAAAGAGGACGCTATCAGCTGGCGCTCCATGGAGGCCCTGGGGCTCATAAGCCGGGAGCTGTCCGGAGAGAGGATGGATGTCGTAAGGGATACGATAAGGCGGCTGTTATGGTCCATGGGGGACGAGTCGGGGGGGATCGGCTGGAGCGCTGCGGAGATATTGGGTGAGATAATAAGAAATGGTCCTGATGAATTCAGGGATATTATTCCTATTTTATGGTCGTTCAGAGAGGAAGATATGTTCCGGGCAGGTACAGCCTGGGCAGTGGGCCGCATTGCCGGTGTCAGGCCGGACCTTGTGCGATTTGCCTTGAATGATTTAAAATTACTGTTAGACGATAACAACCCGGCCGTCAGGGGATATGCAGTCTGGGCAATCGGGATGCTGGGGGATGAAAAGGACATCGAGAGTATCAAAAGTCTGTCGGATGATAAGAGCCGGATGAACTTCTATAAAGATGGGGCGCTGGTTAAAACGGCAGTTGGTGAAGTGGCTAAAGAAGTGTTGTATAAGAGAGCTAATAGATAAAATAATCAAGATAGATAAAAAAAGCAAATGTCATTATAATATTAATTTATTTGACCTGATTTGCAATTCTATATTATTTTCATTAGACTTTTATCTTTTGACTTTAAGTTTAGAATATGTCTGAATCGTAAATAGTAGCATACTCTAAAAATAATTCTGAGAAAGGAGGCACACTATGCCAAACATTGAAATCGCAGGAAAACAGGTTGAAGTGGATGAGGACGGATACATGATCAACCTTGAGGACTGGAACAAGGATATCGCTGTAGCAATGGCTAAGGGCGATGGAGTTGAACTTTCAGACAGTCACTGGGAGATCATCAACTTCCTTAGGGACTACTACCAGAAATACCAGATAGCCCCCATGATCAAGATCCTCGTAAAAGAGGTCGGCAAGGTAATGGGGCCGGACAAAGGTAACACAAAATACCTTTATGAGCTGTTCCCGGACGGGCCGGCAAAGCAGGCATGCAGATATGCAGGACTGCCGAAGCCGACAGGTTGCGTATAAAGAACGAACTGATATGAAGGGTGGGGCAGGGGATTTCAATCCCTTGCCCCACCTTTGCTAAAATTGTTGAAAGGAAGACTAATACTTTGCCAATGCTGGACCATGGACAACGGATAACAGGCTGTTGCATTCTTGCGGTATTGGAGATCCCGGGCAGACGCTCAGCAGGGAAGTATGACCTTTCTGAAACTGTAAGGAGCAGCTTGGATTAAATATGGACCCGAGGAATCTCTTATCAGAAAAGAGACCTGCAATTTTGAACAGGTGGTTTAACGCAGTACTGGATACTTATCCTGCCGACACGTCAGCTTTCCTTAAAAAGCAAAAAAATCAATTTGCAAATCCGGTTGGGCACACGATTCACCAGGGGATGGAGCATATCCTCGAGGCACTTCTCCAAGGGACGGATTTAGACAGGATCGCACCCTCTCTCGACAATATAATCAGGATCAGGGCAGTCCAGGACCTTACGCCCTCACAGGCTGTCGGTTTCATCCTGTCTCTGAAGAAGATAATTCGAGAAGAACTGGGGAGCAATACCCGTGAACACTCCGCCTCCGGAGAGCTCCCTGGACTTGAGGAGAGGATAGATGCCCTGGCCCTTATGTCTTTCGATATATATATACAATGCCGCGAAAAGATTTATGAACTCAGGGCGAATGAGACGAAAAGATTGACGTACAGGTTATTGCAAAGAGCGAATCTGGTATGTGAGCTGCCGGATCAATAGCCGAAGCTCACAGCGGAAAGACTGATAATATAAAACGAAAAGAGGTAGATAGATGAAAACCTTAATTCCCTTCTTCGCAGTAGTAATCCTGATTGTGCTTGCCCTTGCAGGCGTGAATATGGCAAACATGCAGTTCCTCTTCGGGGTAGCTATCCCCTATGCAGCCCTTGCCACATTCATCCTCGGGGTCATTTATCGCGTCGTGAAGTGGGGACGTTCGCCTGTGCCGTTTTGTATCCCCACAACGTGCGGCCAGCAGAAGTCGCTGCCGTGGATAAAGCAGGACAAGATTGAGAACCCGTCCAGCACCGGATGGGTCATCGTAAGGATGGCCCTCGAAGTGCTCTTGTTCCGATCTCTTTTCAGAAATATTAAAACAGAGTTGAGGGACGGCCCTAAACTTGCTTACGGCTCTGATAAGTGGCTCTGGCTGGCAGGACTGGCCTTCCACTGGTCCTTTCTTATTATCCTCGTCAGGCACTTCAGATTTTTCTCTCTGGGCGTGCCCTTCCCGATCCGGATGATCGAGGGCCTCGATAGCTTCCTGCAGATAGGAGTTCCGCTCTTCTATATGACCGATGCGGTAATCCTGGCGGCTGTAACTTATCTCTTCATAAGAAGAATGACTATCCCGACTGTGAAGTACATTTCACTTCCCGCAGATTACTTCCCGCTTTTCCTGATTCTGGCAATAGCTGCTTCCGGAGTTATCATGCGGTATTTCGCCAAGGTAGACATTGTAAGCGTAAAACAATTAACTATGGGATTGGTCAGCTTCAGTCCCGTAATCCCGAAAGGGATCGGCAGCATATTTTATGTGCACCTGTTCCTTATCAGCATCCTGTTTGCTTATTTCCCGTTCAGCAAGCTGGTGCATATGGCGGGTGTTTTTATGAGCCCGACAAGGAACATGGCGAACGACAGCCGTATGGTCAGGCATATCAATCCATGGAACTACCCTGTTCATGTCCATACCTATGAAGAATACGAGAATGACTTCAGGGCTAAAATGAAAGCGGCTGGCTTGCCGGTCGAGAAGGAGTAACTATGGCAAAATTTTCAGCAAAACCGGATGAGCTTGCAAAGATACGCTATGCCCCTCCGGAAACGGAGTGGATGGAGACCCCTGTTGAGTTCAGGGAACACATGTTTTGCCATGCTGCAAAGCCTAAAGATCTTGAAACAGTAGAATTCCCCAATGCACATGAATGGTCGTCAAAGGATGAGGATTGGAAACTGCCCGCTAATTGGGAGCAGACTATTCTCCAGGGCATGAAAGATCTCCTCGGCAAGTATCGCTCCTTCCAGCTCTTTATGGATATTTGCGTGAGGTGCGGCGCCTGTGCCGACAAGTGTCATTTCTTTATCGGCTCGGGGGACCCGAAGAACATGCCTGTGCTGAGGGCCGAACTCCTCAGGTCGGTATACAGGGGGAACTTCACGCTGGCCGGGAAAATATTAAGAAAGCTGGCCGGGGCCCGGGAACTTACAGTCAGTGTGCTGAAAGAGTGGTGGTACTACTTTTACCAGTGCACCGAGTGCCGCCGCTGCTCGGTATTCTGCCCTTACGGCATCGACACCGCGGAGATTACCATGATGGGCCGGGAACTCACGAATATGATCGGCCTGCAACTCGGCTGGATCGGCGGGCCTGTCGCAAACTGTTACATGAAAGGAAACCACCTCGGGCTTGAGCCCCATACGATCAAATCCAGCATCGAGTTCTTTCTGGATGACATTGAAAGCATAACGGGCATCAAGATAGAGCCGACCTTCAACAGGAAGGGCGCCGAGATACTCTTTGTTACGCCTTCAGGCGACCTCTTCGCCAACCCGGGCACGTATACGGCGATGGGATATCTCATGCTCTTCCACGAGCTCGGGCTTGATTACACGTGGAGCACCTATGCGTCGGAGGGCGGAAACTTCGGGTTCTTTACCTCGAACGAGATGGCGAAAAGGTTGAACTCCAAGATATATGCCGAAGCAAAAAGGCTGGGGGTCAAATGGGTGCTCGGAGGAGAATGCGGCCATATGTGGAGGGTGATCAACCAATACATGGATACCTGGAACGGCCCGGCCGATTTCATGGAGGTCCCCAAATCCCCGATAACGGGAACTGTTTTTGATAATGCAAAATCCACAAAGATGGTACATATAGCGGAATTTACCGCAGATCTTATCAAGCATAATAAATTGAAACTGGACCCGCGCCGGAACGACCATCTCAAAGTGACATTCCATGATTCCTGCAATACTTCAAGGGGAATGGGTCTCCTGGAGGAGCCCCGGTACGTGATCAAGAGCGTCTGCAGCCACTTCTACGAGATGCCGGAGAACACCATCAGGGAGAAGACCTTCTGCTGCGGGAGCGGTACCGGCTTGAATGCATCAGAGAACATGGAATTGAGAATGAGGGGCGGGTTCCCCAGGGCAAACGCGGTCAAGTATGTGCACGAGAGACACGGGGTGAACATGCTGGCCAATGTATGCGCTATCGACAGGGCTACCCTTTCAGCCTCTATGGACTACTGGGTCCCGGGCGTCGGCGTTGCCGGTGTTCACGAACTGGTGGGTAACGCCCTGATAATGAAGGGGGAGAAAGAGAGGACACAGGATTTGCGCCTTGAACCCCTTCCGGGAAAGGAGGGCAGCGAGTAATGTATAACGCAGGCAAAATACTAATCGGACTTATTATCTTCTTCGGCCTGGCCACATTCCCTTTCTTCTACAATATGGGCAAGGCAATTGCCAAGCCTGAGCCGAAGGTCGATACGCCGGAGATTATGAAGCTGGCGAAACAGGACAGAAAGTGCGTGGAATCCAAGGAATTCATGAGGGCCGAGCATATGCAGCTTCTGAATGAGTGGAGAGATTCCGTTGTCCGCAGCAATACCAGGGTCTATGTAAATGCAGAAGGCAAAAAGTTCGACATGAGTCTTCAAAACACCTGTATGCGCTGCCATTCGAACAAGAAGAAATTCTGTGATGAATGCCACAATTATATGGCTGTTAAGCCTTACTGCTGGGATTGCCATATCGCACCGAAGGAGAAAGAGTCATGAGCATAAACAGAAGACAGTTTTTGAAAATAGCAGGAATTTCCACTATGCTCGGCATCGGGAGTACAGCGATCGTCAGCGGGCTCAGGAAGGGCGACCTGGAGGCCTCACAGTTTGAGGTGAGTCCGGGGGCCCTGACAGCGAAGAGATGGGGGTTTGTTGTCGATATGAGCAAATTCAAGTCCGGGGAAGATATCAAAAGGGTCATAGATTCCTGCCACAGTATTCATAATGTGCCGGACTACGGCAACCCGAAAGACGAGATAAAATGGATATGGAAAGATGACTACGAGCACGTTTTCCCGAACCAGGAAAATGAATACGCGACAGCGGAGTTGAAAGAGAAGCCTTTTATGGTATTTTGCAATCACTGTGCCCAGCCCGCTTGCGTAAGGGTGTGCCCGACCAAGGCCACATTCAAGAGGCAAGACGGCATTGTAATGATGGACATGCACCGCTGTATCGGATGCAGGTTCTGTATGGCAGCCTGTCCTTTCGGGGCGAGGAGTTTTAATTTCAGGGACCCGCGCGGAACGGACGAAAACGGAAGGCCGTTCATCAAGAAAGAGAATCCTGAGTTCCCGACAAGGACCAAGGGAGTCGTCGAAAAATGCACAGGGTGCTACGAGAGGCTTGCAAAGGGCCTTAAGCCCGCTTGTGTTGAGGCATCCAACGGCGGTATAGTGTTCGGCGATCTTGAGGACCCTCATTCCGAGGTCAGGAAACTTATCGCCAAACATTACACAATACGGCGCAAACCGGAACTCGGGACACAGCCCAGTATTTACTACATAATAGGAGGGAATGAAAATGCTTGAAAAGGCGTTAAACGGAAGTCCAAGATACTGGGGATGGGTATTCCTCTTACTCGCAGTCATCGGGGTAGGCTTCATTTCTTACCTTAGGCAGTTCAGCTACGGCCTGGGAATAACGGGCCTGAGCAGGGATGTTACCTGGGGCTTTTATATCGCCCAGTTTACTTATCTTGTCGGTGTGGCGGCTTCTGCGGTCATGCTGGTCATACCTTACTATCTGCACAACTATAAGAAGTTCGGAAGGATTGTCATACTCGGTGAGTTTCTGGCCATCTCTGCGGTAATGATGTGCATTCTCTTTATCTTTGTCGATCTGGGCCAGCCCATGAGGGTTATGAATGTTATGCTGTATCCTACGCCGAACTCAGTCATGTTCTGGGACATGATCGTTCTTATGGGCTACCTCACTCTTAATCTGCTTATCGGGTGGACGACCCTGGGTGCGGAGCGTAAAGAGGCGCCGCCTCCGGCATGGGTGAAGCCCCTCATATACCTCTCAATACCCTGGGCAGCCAGCATCCATACTGTAACTGCTTTCCTGTATGCGGGTCTCCCGGGAAGACACCTCTGGCTGACAGCTATTATGGCAGCCCGCTTCCTGTCTTCGGCGTTTGCCGCTGGTCCGGCGCTCCTGATTCTCCTCGCCCTCATAGTGAGGAAGACCAGCAGGTTCGATCCCGGCAAGGAGGCCATTCAGTCGCTGGCAAAGATTGTCGCCTATGCCATGACCATCAATGTATTCTTCTTCCTGCTTGAGGTGTTCACCGCATTTTACAGTAACATACCGGACCACATGTATCCGATCAAGTACCTCTTTGTCGGGCTTGAAGGGCATACAAACCTTGTCCCCTGGATGCGGACTGCCGCTGTGCTTGCATTTGTGGGGCTTGCGTTGCTGATTTATCCGAATACGCGCAAGAATGAGAATATTCTGCCTTTGGCCCTGATCGCGGTGTTTATTTCCACATGGATTGACAAGGGCATGGGGCTGGTCGTCGGCGGCTTTGTGCCGAACCCCTTTGAGAGAGTCGTCGAGTATACGCCTACTGCACCCGAGTTATTGATCAGCCTGGGTGTCTATGCGATCGGCTTCCTGATACTCACTGTTCTTTACAAAGTCGCCATAGCGGTAAAGGAAGAGACTGAAGGCGTAGAAATACCGCATTAATCTGGAATATATTTTGAGGGCTCATTCGCTGAATGGGCTCTCTTGCTTGTGCGCCTGAGATTATCGAGCAGCAGCGTAAGTGCGATTGATTTTTAAGCAAGCTAAATTTTAAAATAACTGAAATAACAGGAGGTGGCTGCAATGTATATGGTGGCAGTAGATTCAACGAAGTGTGAGGGCTGTGAAGAGTGTGTAAACAATTGTCCCCAGTCCGTCTTCAGAATGGTTGACGGAAAGAGTGACCCCTATCAGACGTCCGAATGTGTTTTCTGCGAAACATGCTTGAGCGTCTGCCCTACAACAGTAATCACAATAACAGAAATGTAACCGGTTCAAAGGGTGCAGCCCGTTTATAATCTCCTGTAAAGTAAAGCCCTGTCCGGCCAATCGCAAGGCGGGTTTTGGGGCATGCAGGTATACTAACGCAGGCGGGATAGAGTGTCCCTCTACCCGCCTTTATCTTGAACCCCGTCAGCAAGCGGAATTCCGGCGATCCCAGGATTTTATATCGGCCCTGAAGCCCCAATGGATATTTATAGAAATGGATACAGTAAATCAAAGATACTCGATCAAGGAGGTGATGCGCGATGTATATGGTAGCAGTGAATGCGGCAAAATGTGAAGGCTGCGAGGAATGTGTAAATAACTGTCCACAGTCTGTTTTCAAAATGGCTGACGGGAAGAGCGATCCCTATCAGACGTCCGAATGTGTTTTCTGCGAAACATGCCTGAGCGTCTGCCCTGCAACGGCAATTGCAATAACTGAAATGTAAGGAAACCCCTCGGTTATCGGTCAAAAAAAGGAGCACATGCGCTGTGCTCCTTTTTTGTCTGTGTGCAAACTACTTCTTCTGGATGTAGATTTCCCAGTACCCTTTGTCTTCCAGCTTTACTACCTCAATAGCATAGCCTTGTTTCTCGGCATATCTCGGGAGTGAATCCTCTGCGGATGCCGGGGCATCGCACACGATCTTGAGAATTGAGCCGCTGGACAGCTTTTCCAGTTGCTTTTTTGTAAGCACTAACGGGTATGGACAAACTCTTCCCAGCACATCAAGCGTCTCTGTGGGTGTCTGCGATTTTAAATCTGCCATTTTTTAATCCTCCTTGAATTTTAGAAGAACTGAAGGTGATCGACTGCCTCCATCTCCTTTTGAATTTCGCTATAGGGAACTATTTGAGCCTTTGTTTCTCCTCCGATGTCTTCGGCATCCATTATGAGAGCGTCCTCTTTAATGCCGAATTTGTCGAGGTCTTCCTTGCATATCAAGACCTTGAGGTCGAGGAGGAGGGAATTCTTCATGTGCTGCTCGATGCTTGTGAGCCCGTAGTTTTTCATTGCCTGCTGGTTCTTAAGGCAATTCATTACGCCGTCTCCGATGAAGCATACGACCGGCTCAACCAGATCGCCGTCTTCCAGGTATATCTCAACGGTCTGGCTTGCAATTGCATGAGTGAGCGCAAGCCTTGATGCTTCTGTCTTGTAGGGAAGTGACCTGATGACAAACGCAAGTCTTCTGGTAGCCATATTAATCACCTCCTATGAGCAGCACCCTGTCTGCGCTAAAGGTGCTTGCAAGGTACCAGTCCATACTATGCCTCTTCCAGCCCTCCATGGTGTCCTCTTTGCCATAGCCTCTTGCCTCAGCGCAAGCCTCGCAGGCTGTTGCCTGGAATTTGCCGGTGGCAAAGAGCTCCTGAAGGGTCTTTGCAAGGGCGGAATAATCCTTAAAAGCCCTCTGGCCCTTTTTAGAGAGCATTGTTGCATTGCTCGATACCCAGAAATCTACACTATGCCCCTTTTTAACTGCAGCTTCAGAGAGTTTTACCGCAAAATCAAGGGATAGTGAGCCTACCAATGATGAAAAACAGCCGATGGTCAATTTTCCCACAATTGCCTCCTTCCTATATCCATATTACTTTTTCGTAATCGTTAAACATGAGATCTACCACATCGCCGTACGTGACAACCTTCACGCGGCTGTCGACGTTTGAGGAATTGAAGCCCCTGCTCTCGAGATCTTCCGCCAGCACATAGAAATTGGCGGATTTGTCAAGAATGGAAGAAGCTTTCCCGGTATCCTTGACAGTAGCGTGATAAATACCGTTGCCGACAAGAATAATGCCAAGTTTCTCAGCGCTTAATCTGTTGAGGACATCGGACCCTGTCTTGAAATCGCTCATGAAAACACCTAGTTTCACTCTTACACCTCCTCTTAAGTGTTTTAGTCTGGTATGCAGACTTTAATAAATACTTATAATACATCTATATAATATCCTTAACAGATATATTAAAGTTTTTTGAAAGGGAATTTTCAAAGTATAACTCACTTTATAACAATAATGCATTATGCTTGTCAATATAAAAATGCCGGGTATAATAAAGCTGGGATTATAATGTCGAGACCTGAAAGAGTTCTCATTAAGGGACAAAGAGACAGGCCGTTGATAGTTCTTATCAACGGAATGGGCGTAGATATCAATATCTGGGAAAACCCTCGGCGACAAAGGTATTGGGAGGAACATACCCGCTCAAGTCGCTGCTGAAGGGGATAGGCGGCAAGTTCCGTCCTGCCGTATGCTGATGAACATTATAATTTTCATGTCAAGCACGTATCGATTTTGTTTGATAAAGAGGTCAGAGCGCTGATTATTAAGGTAGCGGAGTCGCTGTAGTGCAGGTAGGTTGTAAAATATTGAGCAATCAGCCCTGCTGTTTCAGCAATAAATAGAGGAGCTTATCGATCTCGCCGATGAGCTCTTTGAATATTCCGCCATAGCTTTTTGAATTGGAGAAGAGGTCTGTCCTGAGCTTCTGTATTTTGGGGTCATCGCATTTCTCATAAGTAATATGGTTATTCTGCAGAGCAAGCCTTTCAAGTACCAAAAGCCGCTTTGCTTTATCAATAAAGGGCCGGAGAAGCTCTCTGATCCTGCTCAAATTATCTCTGATGGATGGTTCGGAAGCGCGGAAGTTCGGAAGCGCGGAAGTTTGACAGAGGATTTCTGCAATCTCTTTTATCATTATGTACAGGGTGCAGTATTCAAGCCCCCTGATTCCCCTCCTCCACTGCAGAAGCATGGGATTTCTCCAGAACCAGAGGAAGTTCCGCGTGCCGAGGGAAGTCAGTTCTGAAACCGCCGCTTCGAGATCGGAAATTTCAGAGTTCAGAGGACAGATGCCAGATCCCGGGCTTTTTTCATCTGACTTCTGGCTTCTGACTTCTGGCTTCTGTCCTGACAGATAGTTCCATAAATTTCTTAAAACAGTCGTGCCGTTCGCATCGCCGGGAGTGTCGAAATGAACAAGGGAAAGAACTACTTTGCCGTTACCGAAGGTCCCTTCGATTACTGCCGGCTCATTGAGCAGGCGCTCGGGATTAAGGTTAATATGATAGACCGCTTCGAACTCAGACCAGTTGCCGGTAGACCTTACATCCCCGGTATTCAGATCAGAGCTGAAAGAATCCGGCAGCGCATTCCCATATGCGGCAAGCATTTTTGTGCCGCTATCCTCTACCAGGAATTGAGACGGCCACCACGCATGGAAAATCAGTGGCGTGCGGTGAGTGGCGAGTGACAAGTTTTCGGGTTCTTTCTTATCCTTTAGCTCGTGACTCGTGACCCGTGACTCGTGACTACTTTCAAGTAAGCCGTTCCAGATGGGATGTTCGTCTATGTTGAGATATATCCTGCCGCTGAAGCTCGGAACGCGTTCTTTTGTCGGCTTTCTCTTGATATTCAAAAGACCCATGCCGTCAAGAGTCGCAAGTCCTGCGCCGCCGCAGAATCCGAGATAGCTGCCTCCGTTCCGGACAAATTCCCGGATTCCGTTGACCCCATCCCCGCCGAGGGTCTTGAGCTTGTTCGATGCCCACCCGCCCGGAACAAAAAGCATGGAATAGCTGTGGAGCCTGCCTTCTCTTATATCTTCAGAATTAATGAGCTCAAAGGGAAGCCCATTGGCTCTCAGCGCCTTGAGCGCCATTAATCCCCAGAGGAACGATTCATCCCAGAGCAGGGCAACATTGCTTTTGGGTAACGAGCGGCGAGTAACCCTATTGAGTGGCGGGTTTTCTGAACTATTGTCTCTCAACTCGTTACTGTCTTTTGTTTTCATACCCTCTCGGCGTAATCATAAGATTGTTCCATAGGAAAGTTTTGGAATTGCCTATTATGACTGCCGTCTGCATATCTATATCGTGGTCAAGCATATCTTTGAGGTTTGAGATGACCACTCTTTCATCAGCTCTCATGGCCCCTTTAACTATCCCCACCGGGGTATTGCCGGACCTGTGTTTCAGGATAATTTCCTGCGCCCTGCTGATGTGCTCCACCCGGCCCCTGCTCTTCGGATTGTAGAGGATCATGACAAAGTCGGCCCTTGCTGCGGCCTCCAGCCTTTTTTCGATCAGTTCCCACGGCGTGAGCCTGTCAGACAGGCTTATGGAAGCGAAATCGTGCATGAGCGGTGCGCCGAGGCGTGCCGCGCATGCGTTTAATGCGGATATCCCCGGAATGACCTCAACGGTTATAGGCCGTGATGCGTAATGCGTGATGCGTAATGCGTCCAGGGATTCGTTGGCTTTCTCCGTTAACTCATCACGCTTTACGGATAACGCATTACGGTCTTTAAGGAGTTCAAACACCAGCCCTGCCATGGCATATATTCCAGGGTCGCCGCCGCTTATTACTGCAACGGTTTTCCCCTCGGAGGCAAGTTCTACGGCCTTTTGGCAGCGGTCGATTTCCCTGGTCATCCCGGTAGAGAAGACCTCTTTGCCGCCGAGCAGTTCCTTTATTAAATCCAGATAGGTATCGTAGCCGATTATTATGTCCGCTTTTCTTATGGCGTTTTGCGCATAAGGAGTTATATGTTCAATGCTTCCCGGTCCGGTGCCGACAACGTAAATTTTTCCGGAGGCCTTGAGCTCTCTTTTTTTTGAGTCATTTTCTTTCATGCCTCCGCCCTTCCGCTCCTTTGTTCTTCCGAGCCTTTTTGTTACCGCAACTGTCGCATTGCCTATTTTCTGTTTGGGAACGAGCAAGTCTCCATTTCCTGACGCAAGAAGCGCTGCCGGCTCGGCCACTGCGTGCGCGCCCGTTGCCTTGAAAACAACCTTTGATTTCGAGATGCCCTTTACACGGTTGAGTTCGTCAGAGGTAAAGGCGGCAATCTCAAAACCGTATTTCTCCGCAAAAGCTGCGAGCCCCTGCTCGCTGATTTTTATATCGATAGTAGCAAGGGAGTGAATGGATGAGAATGATAAATTGTGCTTGTCCAGTGTCCCCCTGACCGCCCCTTCTATCTCATCGGCCGGGGTTCCGCTGTTGCACCCGATCCCCACAACGAGATCCCTGGGTCTCAGGTAGAGCTGGCCCTTAACACGGCAGGCGCTTGCAGGGTATTGCGTTGCCCCTCCGGGCATGCATGCTGCAGGGGCGGAATATGCATCCTTTTTGTTTGTGACGAGCAGGTCAGCTAACCCCGGGTCGCTTGTTTTTAAAAAAGCGTCAGGCAGTTTGATGCCGGTATCCGTGTATACCCTTAATGCCCCGTTATTGATAAACCGGGCGCCGATTTTTGGAACGAGCGCCCACTCTTCTATCACGAGGTCATTATCCCGGGCCCACAGGTCTACCGAGGGCATGTTATTGACATCCGATGCCGTTGTTATCACCGCTTCCCCCCCCAAAAAGCTCGCAATCTCCCGTGCCCTCTCATTTGCGCCGCCGATATGTCCGCTCAGGAGGCTGACGGCAAATCTCCCCCCCTCATCCAGAACAATGACAGCGGGATCGGTTTTCTTGTCTTTTATGAGCGGCGCGATCGTGCGCGCAACAATACCGGCTGCCATGATGAAAATGAGATTTCTGCTCTCCTCCCAGAGTCCGGGGATGACCCCGGGTCCGAACTTCGCAACTTTGGCATCCGGATAAAGTCCCTTGAGCCGTTGCGCAAGCGTGCAGGCCCTGTCGGTAATGTAAAGTATAACAACGGACATCAAGCTCCTTCCTTCACCTTCAATCCGTTTATTATATCAAAATTACCTTAGGATAGGGGACTGAATCAAGGCTCTGACCGAATAGCGTACAAATGCATTGGTGCTGAAAGATAATTTGATCATGTTCTATTTACCTGATTCAGATGGTTTGTCAGCATCTGGAATTGCCCGGACAAGCGGTACTCGTTCACCCCCACCGGCG
>JAMCVZ010000037.1 GCA_023476565.1 Nitrospirota bacterium | reverse complement strand
CTCAGCTTTTCCATCGGATAATTGGGACACTCAAAAGGCACATATTCGAGAAACTCAATTATCTTTGGTATGTGCCTTAACTCCGGCTCAGTCCCGCCGGCAGCGGCGAGATGAGCGTGACCGTCGATGGCGTTGAGCAACTCGACAAGGCTATTCCGCTTATTGACAACCGTCAGGAACACTCGGTCGAGGTGAGGATGCCCCTAATACAATAAGCCAAAAACCCACAGGGGGATTTTGTTACCGATACCTATCTCAATATTATCTATAGCCAGAAACGAATTCCTGATGTCCCTGATCTGGGAGAAGTCTTTATTCTTCCCTCCAATCTCGAAAACATACTTGCCGTTAACAAGGAAGTCACCATGTTCCGGGGACGAGACTTTATGAAAAGCCCCGGTCATGTTGAGGAAAAAAGTCTCTCTCATATTCCCGATTTCAGCGGGAACACCGCCTGATATGGCATGAATAAGGTTCGTATTGTTGAGATATATTTTTTCAGGCTTTTCGAGTTGCCTGAGCCCTCTGCCGCCTTTTGAAACCGTAAGGATTATTCCTGCATCTTCGAGATACTTGATATAGGTCTTTAATGTCCTCTCGTCCCCGACATCAAGCATTGTCTTCAGCTTCTTCAAATCAGGCGTAAAGGGGACTGACGACGCTATAATCGTCAGGAGTTTCTTGATCTTCTTGACACTGTTACCGCTTAACGAGGGATAGATTGCGATAAGATCGCCTTCAAGAGTGGTATGGATGTTCTGTTCAAGGGTGAGGTAGAAAAGCTCCTTGTTTTTGTATTCCCTGAAATATGGATAATAGCCGTACTCAAGGTAGCTTTTAAAAAGGGCGAGAATCTTTTTGCCTTTTTTCTCAACTGTGGTGATTATGCCATTGGCAATGCGCTGGTGGTTACTCATAATATCCTCAAGCCCCGAGCTTTTCAGATCAATCCCAAGCTCGAACTCAATGAATTCCCTGAACGACATGCCGAAAATCCTGAGGACTACAGCCCGCCTGCTCAGGTCGCGGCTGCCCCTGTAAATCTCCAGGGCGGAACTGCCCGACGCAACTATGGTAAGCTTCGGGAAGGTGTCATAAATGCTTTTCAACTCGGCAGACCAGTTCGGGTATTTATGTATCTCGTCGAAACATATCATCTCCCCGCCGAGGTTATAGAATTGTTCCGCAATCTCATAGAGGGAGTGGCTGCCGACAAGAAAATGGTCGGCCTGAATATAAAGCGCCTTGTTTGTGAAAATGTCGTTCCTGTAAGAGGCAAGGATGTGCTGAATCATGACAGTAGTCTTGCCCGCGCCCCGCTGGCCGACGACAATCGAAAAGCGGTTCTTAAGCGGGTTTGTCTTCAGGAAATATCTGATATATCCCCTATTGTTTATCCTGATGAAGTTTTGGCTTAAGCGAAACAGGTCTTCTATCACGCCAACCTCCTAATAGTAATGCAGTCCTATCATAACAGACTATCAATAGGATTGCAATACTATTTTACGTTCTACAACTGTGGAACGTCTTCGACCATGTCATCATGCCGTTATCTCCGCATTAACCAGCAGCCAGCAGCGGTGAGACGAGTGTGGCCGTCCGATGGCGTTGAGCAACACGACAAGGCTATTCCCCTTGTTGACGACCGTCAGGAACACCCGGTTGAGGTGAGGATACACGCTGTGCGCAGTTAGCAGAGAGTGACTGCTCCAGGAGGTCGCCATCTGAGCTCTACCGCTTGTTTCTGTCAACAGGAGGAAGGGGTGCTCGGTGATCCGTAACGAGGACCGCCATCATAATAAGTCCCTCTCCTCCTTTGCCTGATATCAAAAGTCGGCTATAATGTTACTATGTTCGAGATTTATGTTTATTCCCACCGAAAGATACACTTCGTTCTCCTGACCGGCGATTTAAACGGGCCGCCTCCTGATGAAGGGGATGAAATAAGGCTGCTCACGCGAAACGATGTGCCTTTGCTTGCGAAGCTGTACAGAAGCGAGAGGATCTATTCCCAGCGCCTTGATAAGGGATACCAGGCAGTAATTTGTATCAGGAACGGAGAGGTCGTCCATATGGAGTGGTTCTGTTCCCGTCCCTATTATATCTGGGATGGAAGGGTGATATTCGATCCAGGTCCGTCCGGTTATTACCTGTTTGATTTATACACCCGGTCCGATCACAGGGGACGCGGTCTCTGGCGTAGTGCGATACGGAAGATCGTTGGTTCTGTAAAGGACGACGGCAGGCATCCTTTGATTTTCAGCGCCGTTGATTTTCTGAACACACCGGCATACAGTGCCCACCTTAGAGGCGGCTTCACCGGGGTAGGGCTGCTCGAATTCAGGCAGATATTCGGACTCAGGAAATGGATGTATACCAATGCCGGCAGCTCGTATTCTGATTACGCGCGGGGGGTGGCGGGCGTGAACACCGCGCGCCTGTCCTTTAGCGGAGGCGCAATCAGGCTCACAACGGTCACGAAAAAGGATCTTTAATCCCCTCACACTACTTGCTCTTCCGCAAGCAGTGCCCTGCAAATGTAAAAAATGATTTTATTAGGAAACGTTCTTATGCTATAGTTATAGCTGAAAATCACGATAAAAATCATTAGAGTGAAAGATATGAAAACAATAAAAGCTTTATTTTTTATCTTCATTGTATCGTGCTTTTTATCCGCAGCGTCGGCTGAAAACATTCCTGCTGGGAAAAGTAAATCCAACGAGCCGGTCAAGTCCGGGCAAAAGGCTTCTTCCTCTCCCGAAGCAAAGAAGTCGCCATCGGGCAATTTCGATGTTATGCTGCTTATCGATAGCTCGGGAAGTATGCGAAAGACCGACCCCCGGGATTACAGGAAGGCCGCAGCGAGGCTTTTCATATCCCTTATGGGGACGGACGACCGTGTCGGTGTTGTAAGTTTCGGGGATACGGCCAAAACACTCATTCCCCCTACGCAAAATACCGTGAAGAACCGTCAAAGGCTTTTTGATGCCGTGAATAAAATCTCCTCAAAGGAATTCTCCACGCATATTCAGGATGGTGTGAAAAAGGGCTACGAGGAGATCAAAGCCTCCACAGCTGCGGGCAAGGTCCTCATTCTGATGTCGGATGGAAAGCTTACCCTGGGCTCAAAGGAGAAGGAAGACGCAGCCCATGCGGAATTATCGAGGCTCCTGCCGGAGCTTCCAAAGTCAGGGATAAAGCTTTATTCTGTAGCCTTCACTGAGATGTCCGATGCGAAGCTCCTTGAAAGCATGGCCAGGGAAACAGGAGGATTTTTCAAGCTTGCCTCAACAGACAAGGACCTCCATGTAATATTCACCTCGATCTTCGAAAAGATAAAGTCGCCGGATACCGTCCCCCTGGAGGACAATACGTTCGGCATTGATAAGGATATACAGGAAGTAATACTGGTAATCTCCAAAAAACCGGGCACATCCACCGTCATCGTCGACCCCTCAAACAAGAAGCATACACCCGCTCAATACGCGAAGAACATGCAATGGTACGGATCGAAAATATTCGACATGATCACTATCAAGGAGCCCGCGGTCGGGAAATGGAAGGTGAATCTGAGCACCCGGGAAGGGAATAAGGTGTTTGTAATAACCAATCTCAGCCTCAAGAGCTCTTTTGACAAGGGCTTTGTGAATAAGGGAGACAAGCTTAAGATCGACGCATGGCTTGAAAAGGACGGCGGTCCCCTGAAGGAAAAGGATGTCCTGGATCAGATAACGTTTTTTGCCGAAATTACCGGCCCTGACGGGAAAACAGGGCGGCTTAATCTCACGGACAGCGGGGATGGAAAGTACGTCGGCGAGCTCTCAGCCGGCGTTACAGGGGATTATACGCTCAAAATAGCCGCTGAAGGCAAAACATTCAAAAGGGAAAAAAATTTTCAGTTCAAGGCCGTCGAGCATCTGGCAGGTCAAAAGGCGTCCGCCACCAGGCCCGCGACAAAGAAGCCTCCTGTGCAGGGGAAGATTTCATGGGCGGATGTCCTTGTACAATTCGGTATTATAAATCTGGCGCTGCTGGGTGTTGTAGCGGTCGTTTATATCGCAAGGAAAATAAAACAAAAAAGCAAAACCAAAGTAAAGAAAAAGAGGAAGTAGGATGATCATACAAATCGAGGCCCTTTATTTTTTATTGCTTGTCGAATCCGCTCTTATACTGCTCGTTTTATCTCTGTACCTTTTCTCGCAAAAGAGGAAATATAAAAAACTTTACGAGAAGGGTTTAAAAGACCTGGAGAGCGCCGGAAGCGGGTCAATTGAGCAGGGAGAGCCGCAATCCCGGACATCTGAGGTCCTCACGGGCATCAGCGAAGGAGAAAGGGGCGAAGCGCGGCAGGAAGCGGGGCCTGAACAGGGAATGCCGGAGGTTCCGGCTGGAGAGTCAATCGATGTGTTGCAGGCCGATGGAGGAATGCCGCAGTCTGATGAAGGATTCGATGTAACGGATGGCGATCCATCGGCAGGCAGGGTCAGAAGACTTCAGCGGATGGTGATATTCCAGAAAAACACAATACTGGAATTAATGTGCTACAAAGATATTTTTGAAGGCGCACAGAGGAGACTGACGGCCCTTCAACAAACCAACAATGAGCTGCAGGAGAAGATCAGAAGTCTGACCGAGTCGGGCGTTGTGGAGAACGTGGGTATAGCCGAACCGCTCAACGCATTTGAAAGCAACAGCCATGAACTCGAAAAGTTCATCGGCATACTCGATCGTGAGAATGGGATGCTTTCTGAAAAGTTCAGGGTATGGGAAGAGGAATTCAAGCGCATCTCCGAGGATACCGGAAATGACGGTGATGTCCCGGGAGTCGATGAAAGCAAGTACATCAAGATAGCGAAAGAGAAAGAGGAATTAATCGTAAAGGTAAAGGATCTTGAGCAGAAGCTGCAGGAAAAAGGAAGTGAGATAGATGCGCTGAAGCAGCAGTATGAGGACCTGGAAAAGGAATACATGATCCTGTACAGGCAACAGCAGCAGCAACAGCAACAGCAGTAGGCTCGGGCCGTAAACCGATCAAAGATATGCTGCCCGTATTATTCTTTCCCCGGCTATTTTCACAATGGCATCCATAACTACTCCGTACACCCTGAGTATGCATAATAAAACGCCGCAATCGCAAAGGACAGAGACACGGACCAGAGTACAATGAAATAAAAGACCTTCAGCAGATTCCCTGCTCTCAGATGGGACAGGAGCTTCGGGGTAAGGGTTATCGTCCCGAACAGGAGCATCAGCCCCATAAGTATCTGTGTAATTATCCTGAGCATAAATAATCTTAAAAGAATAGGGTGATAAAATCAACAAGCGCCCAGTCAGTCGGGCAACAGGCAAGGTTGGAGGCATTGCTACTTGAGAGCAGCGCTGAACCCCAGCTTTTCAAGGGCATCCCGCATATCATGCATTGTATGCCTTTCTTTAATCGCCGTTAAAATCTCTTTCTTCCCGAAAGTATCGCCGTACAGGATGCAGCCGGCGACGCAGTCTTTCTCAATGATAATTTTCCTGTATATCCCTCTGTCCGCGTCTTTTACTACAATGGACTCCAATTTTCCTTCAGCGTTAAGCTCTCCCGCTGAAAGGAGGTCCAGGCCCGCGACTTTGAGGATGTTTGACCGGAGCGTGCCTTCATAGATCGCATTGCCGCCGGCCATATTGATTCCGGCGATCTCCCCCTGTTTCTCCGCGGCCGGCCATATGCCGTAAAAGATGCCGCGATGTTCAGCCAGATCGCCTGCGGCATAGATATCGGCCACGTCGGTCTCCATGCGGTCATTGACAGGCACTCCCACTCCGAGCTTAACCCCGATCCCTTCCAGGAGAGATGTTTCAGACCTGACTCCCGTGGAGGTGATTATCATATCTCCCCTGATGAGACCGCCGTCATCAAGGAGCAGACCCTCGACGGTATCCTCTCCTACAACCTCTTTGGGACCTGCATTGAGAAAAATCCGGAGGCCCCTCTCTTCCAGGTTTCTCTTAAGTATTTCGGCCCCATCGATATCCATATGGCGGGGCAGCAATCTCGGAAGGAATTCGACAATGGAGACCATTTTGCCTGCTCTTCTGAAGGCCTCCCCGGCCTCTATCCCGAGGGCGCCGCCGCCTATGATAATCAAGTTATTCCTGTCTTTCGAATAGTCCTTTATCTTTTTGGCATCATCAATGGTCCTCAGGGCGAAGACGCCGTTTTTATGTGCGCCCTCCAGAGGGGGGGTAAACGGAGTGCTGCCGGTCGCAAGCAGGAGCTTATCGTATCTTATTCTCTGGGCTCCGGAGAGTATCACTTCTTTTGAGAGGGGTTCCAGGCCGGTGACCTTTGTGTTGAGGAGAAGCATAATATTGTTTTTCTCATACCACTCATCCTTGAATATGACAAGGCCCTTTTCATCGACTTCGCCGGCAAGGTAATCAATGATCCGGATTCTGCTGTAAAACGGGTTGGTCTCGTCCGAGATGATTACTATTTCCGACTCTCTGTCGAACTTTCTTATGGTTAGTGCTGCGGTAGTTCCGGCGACACCGTTGCCGATTATGAGGTGCTTCATTACTCTATTGTATTGTACAAACGTGTATATTGTAAAGCCGCAGTTGTGTAAAAGCCCCTTTACATTCAAGGTGCATATCTGAATGAGAAATGAGGAGCAGACGTCATTTGCGTGCTTAAGAAGCCGTTACCGCGCATCTCCTGCTTGACAAAGCGGGGCTGTCCTTGTTATCTTTTGAGTGTAACAAAGGCCACGAAGGCTTTAGAACCAGAAGGTTTAAATGCTTCGTGGCCTTTTTATTTTTTAAAGTGAGGAGAACCGGACATCGACATCGGCTATAGACATGGTATAACTAAACAAGAGGTGGATGATACGGCTCTGACAGGTCCTACATTCAGGTTTTAATTAAAGGATACCACTGTGCATATACCTGACGGTTATCTAAGCCCGCAGACATACATACCGCTCTACGGCATATCGCTCGGCTTCTGGGCGCTTGCGCTCAGGAATATCAAAAAAGAGCTCTCAACCAGGCATATACCTTACCTGGCAATGGCAGCGGCCTTTTCATTCCTGATACAGATGTTCAATATCCCGGTGCCGGGGGGGACCACCGGACATGCGGTCGGGGCAGGCATAATCGCCGTACTCCTGGGTCCGTGGACATCTGTTGCTGCTGTATCGATGGTGCTCGTAATTCAGGCCATAGTTTTTGGGGATGGCGGGATAACGGCACTTGGGGCCAATTGCTTCAACATGGCCGTGGCAATGCCCTTTGTCTCTTAC
Source organism: Nitrospirota bacterium (assembly GCA_023476565.1). Taxonomy (GTDB): domain Bacteria; phylum Nitrospirota; class Thermodesulfovibrionia; order Thermodesulfovibrionales; family Dissulfurispiraceae; genus JAMCVZ01. The sequence goes on along the minus strand of JAMCVZ010000037.1, from coordinate 76,833 downwards.
CTTACGTTCAAACTGATAAACAGGGGCTCGAAAAACGGCAGGAGGTTGTATATCGCCGCCTTTCTTTCGGGGTATGCCGGGCTCTCGATAGCTGCAATGCTCACCGCTGTGGAACTCGGGATCCAGCCTCTGATCGCGAGCGCTCCTGATGGGAGGCCGCTGTATGCGCCGTATCCCCTGTCGGTGACTGTTCCTGCCATGGCCCTGGGGCATTTTCTCCTGCTCAGCATTGTAGAGGGGACCATGACCGTCTTGCTGTTCAAGTATTTTCTCAAGCATGAGCCCGGGTTGATCCATGCTATCAAGGAAACCTGAGATGAAAGGATTTCAGAAAAAGCTCTGGTTCGGGCTCCTTATAATGGCCCTCCTCTCGCCTTTGGGCATTGTTATTCCCCGCCTGTTTAATTCAGACGGCGCGTGGGGCGAGTGGGGAACCGATAAATTGGGGAGGCTCCTCGGCTACGTACCCGAAGGATTGCGGAAGTATGCGGATTTCTGGAAGGCGCCGGTCTCCGACTATAGCATCGGAGGAGAGGGGGCCCCGCTGTCCGCCCGGATCTTTTCCTATATTGGTTCGGGGATTCTGGGCATTTTTTTGGTAGGTCTGGCCGTGTATCTGATTTCGAGGCTCCTGGGCAAGCATGGAAAATAAAATCCCTGCATTTTTATTAGAGGAGCCGCCCCCCGAAATCCGCTCACGGCCGGCACGCAGGGCATCAAAGTCATCTTTCATCGACAGGGGATTGAAGCATGTTGCGGGAGTAATCAACACCGGTTATATCCAGTGGGAGACCGCGTCGCAAGGGGGATTCCTGCAGGGGCTCGATGCACGGGTAAAAGTCATCTTCCTCGCTTTTTTTATTCTCATTGTAAGCCTGAAAAGAGAGCTCCACGCCGAAGCCGCCATAGGTGTATTTATCTTCCTGCTTGCAGCCGCCTCACACATAAGCCTTCCTGCTTTCTACAGGAGGGTCTTTTTCTTCGGGTTCTTTTTCGGCTTCCTGGTAGCGCTGCCGTCATCGCTCAACAGCGTAACCCGGGGCGAAATCGTGCTCCCTCTCGTCACGCTCTCAAAGCCTTATGATTTCTGGATTTACCATATCCCCAGGCAGATCGGAATCACACGGGAGGGGCTTTTTGGAGTTGCCATGCTCACCCTGCGCATTGTCAATTCGGTATCCCTGTCGTTTCTGATACTCTATACAACGCCGTTCACCGAAATCATCAAAGCGCTCAAGATCCTCAAAATCCCGGATACCGTTTTAATGATGCTTACACTGTCCTATAAGTACATATTCATTTTCGCGAAGACGGTTGAGGAAATGCATCTGGCCAAAAGGAGCAGGCTTGCCGGGGGCGCAAGCAGCAGCGAGGGCAGGAGATGGATTGCAGGCAGGATCACATTCATATTCAGAAAAACTCGGTTGAGATGCGAGGAGGTGTTTAAAGCCATGCTGGGCAGAGGTTTTTCGGACAGTGTCAGGTTGTACGGTTCCGGAAGACTTACCGCCACGGACCGGCTTTCGTGCACACTATTTATTTTTACAGGAATCCTGTTCCTGTTCATGTGAGGAGTTTTATGGAAGAGATAATAAAAGTCGAGGAAGTGAGCTACCGGTATTACGACAGAATCCCCGCTGTTCTGGATGCGGGCCTTGCTGTGAAAGGCGGTGAGTGCTTTGCCCTCATAGGAGCCAACGGCAGCGGAAAATCGACCCTTCTCCAATTGATGAGCGGACTTATTTATCCGGCAAGCGGCAGGGTGCTCTTCAAAGGCAGAGAGATCTCTGAAGAGGCGCTGCGTGACAGGGCTTTCCTGCGGTACTTTCGCGAGCGGGTAGGGTATGTATTTCAGGATTCGGATGTCCAGTTGTTCTGCCCCACAGTGCTGGACGAGATGCTCTATGGTCCTTTGCAACTTGACTTAAGTGAAGAAGAGGCATTGGAAAGGGCGTTCGGGATAATGAAAATGCTCAATATAGAGGGCCTTAAGGACAGGCCCTCATATATGCTGTCGGGCGGGGAGAAGAAGCGTGTTGCGATCGGCTCCGTCCTTACCATGAACCCGGAAGTGCTGCTCTTGGATGAGCCTGCCAACGGCCTCGATCCGAGGACCCAGTGTTACCTTATGGAACTCCTTGTTGCCCTGAACGAGGCGGGAAAAACAATTGTGATCGCCACTCATGACCTGTCACTGGTTGATGAGCTGCATGCACGGGTCGCCGTTCTCTCGGAAGGCCACAGGATCGAAAAAACAGGGAGCGCTGAAGAGATACTTGCGGACGAGGACTTATTGCTGAAGGTCAATCTGATTCATGAGCATATTCATTTTCATGGGCAGACGGCGCATACTCACCTGCATTCACATTATTTTTTCCATAAACATTGAAGGAGGATAAACCATGGACGAACTTGAGAAATTAAAGAAGCTGCTTCACCACTGGCTGGAGCATAACGACGGGCATGCGGAGACATACCGGGAATGGTCGGAAAAGGCCTTGGCCCACGGTAATCGCGAACTGTCGGAGGTGCTCGGCAGGCTCTATAATGAGACAAAGAAAATGAGAGGTCTTTTTGAAGAGGCAATAAAAAAGGCCGGGTAACCGGCATTACTTATTGCCTGATTTGAGGTACAATACTAAATGATACAGGGAGCGATATGGAACCGGACGATCAGAAAATCAGCCAGATTATACATTTTCTCTCGAAATATCTCCACGGCAAAGAGAATGCCTTAAGGCTCTCCCTGGTAACCTTTTTCTCAAGGGGCCACCTGCTTATAGAGGACCTGCCCGGATTGGGAAAGACAACACTCGCCATTGCCATTGCAAAGGCCCTCGGCCTCAGTTTTGGAAGAATCCAGTGCACCAGCGACCTGCTGCCGACCGATATTACCGGATTATCCATCTACAAGAAGAATACGGGGGAATTCGAATTTTACCCGGGCCCGATATTCAGCAATATAGTGCTGGTGGATGAGATAAACCGGGCGACCCCCAAGACGCAAAGCGCCCTGCTTGAGGGCATGGGGGAGAAACAGACCACTATCGAGGGAAAGACATACAGGCTCCCGCAGCCCTTTTTCGTTATTGCTACCCAGAACCCCATCGAACAGTTCGGCACCTTCCCGCTCCCCGAATCCCAGCTCGACAGGTTTATGATGAAAATAAGCATAGGCTATGTCTCGCGGGAGGCCGAAAAAGAGATTCTGAAAAACGGCAGCAAAAGGGAGGACCTTTATTCGATAGACCCCGTAATGGACAGCGCCGAAGTCATACGGATCCAGGAGCGCATAAAAGAGGGTGTTTACATCTCCGGGAAGGTCCTGGAATATGTTCTCGACATAATAGAGGCAACAAGAAAAAGCAACTATCTCCTTGCGGGTATCTCCACAAGGGGGGCGCTGGCCGTCAATAATACCGCGAAGGCGAATGCCTATTTCAACGGAAGGGATTTTGTAATTCCGGAAGATATCAAGGACCTTGCGGAATATGTAATACCGCACAGGGTCATATGCAAGGAAGAGTACGGGCACCTTGATAAAAAGGAGATTATAAAATCAATAGTAGAGCAGATACCGGTCCCGGCGTAATACAGGGAACAAAAGCGGGCTGGATATACATCATCCTGACGCTCTTCCTGGGTTTTGCAGCGGTCAATACCGGCAATAACCTCATCTATCTTATCGTTTCCGCCTTTCTCAGCTTCATGGGCGTCTCCGGATTTTTCGGGAGAATGAATATTACGAATATAGACCTGGATATTGAAGTGCCCGGTGAGATATACGCACAGGCCGACTTCCCGTTAAGCGTCAAATTGATAAACAGGAGAAAGTTTTTTCCCGCGTTCCTGATAGAGGTGAGGGTCCGCGACAATAAAATACTCTTCCCGTTCGTCGGCGCGGGAGAGGAAGCCGTTAAATATTTAAATACCGGCTTTCATCAAAGGGGCAGGTATACGCTTGAGAACATCCATATCCGCTCCGTATTCCCCTTTAATTTCTTCATCAGGTTCAGAAAGCTGCATAATGTTGCCGGGATCATGGTTTTCCCGTGTGCCAAAAAGGGCGAGCTGTGGGGCCGGTACGAAAAAGAGGTGGTTATGAAGGGCGAGAGAGGAACGGATAAAACCGGTCATGAGGGAGAAATCGTTTCTTTCAGAAACTATATCCAGGGCGACCCGTTAAAATATGTCTACTGGAAGGCGACTGCAAAAACGGGTGAGTTGAAAACAAAGGAACTGTCATCCCCGGCGCACCAGCCGGTCATCATCGACTTCGACGGGATCCATATGAAAGATACGGAGGAAAAGATTTCATGCGTTACGTATGCCATTCTCAAACTGTTACGGCAGGGCATTCCTGTGGGGCTTAAAATAAACGGCGGTCTGTTTAAGGCCGATCTGGGCACATCGCATAAAATCAGGATGCTGAGGGAGCTGGCCCTGTATGGCAAGACTTGATTCTGCAATAAAGGTAGAGGATTCCGTAAAGATATTAACCTATATCATCGGGTCTGTAGGCTTTCTTTCCGTTGTTAGACATGTAAACCCGTTCTATTCAATCGTTTTCGCCCTTTTATGTTTCTTCTCTTTGTATTTTGAATACAGAAGGAGCTTCCTTATCCCCCGGTGGTTATTGAACACCGTCTCGCTTTCGGTGATAATTCCGGGCTTTATACGAATCCGTGCGGATGACTTTGTAACGCCGTCTCTCGAAACGCTCCTGATGCTCCTGGCGATAAAATTCCTGGAGAACAAGAGATTCAGGGACTTTATGCAGATCTGCATCATATCCGTATTCCTGCTTGCGGGCTCGTCACTGCTGTCCCTGGACATCGTCTTCCTGGTTTATTTTGTAAGCCTGATGTTCCTGCTTGCCGTAACTACGGTCTTGCTGGCTTATTATTCACAGGACAGCGCCCTGGAGCTGAAAAGGGCCACTGTGTTGAAAATAGTCCTCAACTCACTGTTTATATCCCTGATATCCATCCCGGTTACGCTGTTCATGTTCATAATCCTCCCCCGCACGAGTTATCCCATGCTTGATTTCCTGAACAGGGGGTCTGCGGCAAGTACGGGATTTTCCGACAGCGTAAGACTCGGCAGGGTTTCGGATATCCAGGAAGACGCAACCGTCATTTTAAGAGTGAATATGGAAAAGGTGGATGACAGGTTTCTCTACTGGAGGGGGATCGTTCTGGATCATTTCGACGGGGTATCATGGAGGCATTTGCGAAAGAACGAAACGGATTTGAGACTGCGCTCCGATATCCCGGGGAGGCGCATATGGCAGGTGCTCTATCTCGAGCCCTACGGGAACAACTATCTTTTTGCGCTCGACAGGCCCGTCACCGTACCGCTGCCCCGCGTACAGAAATACAGCGATTTGACCTTTTCCCAGCCTGAGTATATAACCAGGAGGACCAGGTACCAGGCATTATCGGCCCTCACCGATATGCTTCCCGAAAGAGATATCGAGAGGAAGAGGTATTTGCAATTGCCTGCCGGGAACCTTGAAAAGACCAGGGACCTGGCCGAAAGACTCTCCTCCGGCAAAAATGAACAAGAGAAAATAAAAGCGCTCTTCGGGTTCCTGCGCAATGGGGATTACAAATATTCCCTGAAAAAACTGTCCTTGTCTTCCAATCCCCTGGAAGATTTTTTGTTCAGGAAAAAATATGGGAATTGCGAATATTTCGCGTCGGCAATGGCGGTTATGCTGAGGGCGACGGGTGTTCCTGCACGGCTTGTGGGGGGATACAGGGGAGGGTATTATAACGATGTCGGCAAATATTACCTCATCACCCAGAGGAATGCACACGTATGGGTTGAAGTATACCTGGACTGCAGGGGATGGTTGAGAATTGATCCCACACCGGCGGCTATGGAGAGTCTTACAGATCCGGACCGGGACGGCGTAGTGATGAAGATAAGATTCCTCCTCGATACGTTCAACTATTACTGGAACGCGTCTGTTATAAACTACAACCTTGAGGGACAGATACAATTATTCCAAAAGTTGGGAGCAAGTATCAGGAAGCCCCATTTCAATGTGCGGGCAAACGAGAGAGAGCTCGCCGGATATTTTCTGCTCTTGCTGACAGCGGCCTCGTGTCTCTCTATACTCTATATCATTATCAGGGGGAAAAAGACACCCGAAGAAGAGATCATGAGCGCCTTTTCGAAAAAAATGGGCAGGCTCGGGCATCCGAGGACACGATCTGAAGGGCTTGAAGAGTTCGCAGCGAAAATTGACGATGGGGAGCGTAAAGAGAGGGTCTATGAGTTCGTAAGGGAATTCGAGCGCCATTATTACAGGGATAGCCGCCTCTCGAAAAAAGATATCCAAAAATTAAGGGAACTCATAAGGGCCATCTGATACGCAGCGGGGACAGTCCCTATTCTATACACGCTTCGCTTCGCACATGCCGGGGACAGTCTCTATTCTACGACTCCGCTTCGCTTCGTCCGTGGTAAACCACCTACTGTTGGTAAATAGGGACAGTCCCCTCAGGTTGAGCGTTCTTTTGAAATAGAATGCGGCAGTGGATTGGATCAATGGGCGGAATCTGATTTATTGTGCTGTCCGGCTCCCCACTGTATTATCTCATCGACCATCGCCTTTATGGTCGCTTCGTCCGGCATTATAGTTACTTCCAGCCCCGCTTTCTTAATGGCCTTTGCGGTGACGGGGCCTATGGCGGCGATGGCCGCGGGTTTAAGGAGCTCCATAGCATCTTCGCCCATGATTTCAACAAAGTTATTGAATGTCGCCGCGCTCGTGAAGGTCGCAATGGAAATCCTGCCTTCCTTGAGGAAACGTTTCAGCCTCTTGCCGTGCTTTTCGGGTTTGAGCGCGCGGTAGGCGGCAGGCGTATCTATCTCCCCGCCGAGTGCCCTGACTTTTTGCGGAAATACCTCCCGGGCCGCTTCGGCCCTCGGGAGCAGAATTCTTGTTCCTTTCAGGCTTCCGTCAGCCGATTGCCGGATAAAGGTATCTATGAGCCCTTCCGCATTAAATTCCCCGGGAACGAGGTCGACTCTCATCCCGAATTTCCCGATCGCCTCGGCGGTTTTGGCGCCTATGGCGCATATTTTCATTCCTTTCAAATCCCTTATGTCCTTTTCCTTTTCAAGGAACCGCTGTATAAAAAACTTGAACCCGTTCGCGCTTGTGAATATCAGCCAGTTGTATGTTTCAACCTTATCGATAGCGCTGTCCAGTTCCGAGAAATTTTCAGGAGGGGCGATCTGTATAGTCGGAAATTCGAAAATCTCGGCGCCGAGGTCCTCAAGAGGCCCGTAATCCCCGGTATATTCCCTGGTGATGAGAATCCTGTGGCCGAAGAGCGGTTTGTTCTCGTACCACTTCAGGGTCTCTCTCAATCTGACTACATTCCCGACTACCATCACGGCAGGGGGCCTGATATTGCCTTCCTTTACAAGCCCGGCGATGTCTTTCAGGCTGCCGACGACCGTCTCCTGGTCTGGTCTCGTGCCCCATCTGACGATAGCTGAGGGGGTATCGGGAGATTTGCCGTGCTCTATGAGTTTTTCAGTGATGGCGCCTATATTTTTGATTCCCATCAGGAAGACAAGGGTATCAAAACCTGACGCCAGCTTTGACCAGTCCATGGTGCTTTCCGGCTTTGTCACGTCCTCATTTCCGGTGATAACCGCGAAGGACGACGAATATTTCCTGTGCGTGAGCGGAATGCCCGCATATGCAGGCGCGGAAATCGACGAGCTGATCCCGGGAACGACTTCGAACTCGATCCCGTTTTCGACGAGGACCTCCGCTTCCTCACCGCCGCGGCCGAAGACGAACGGGTCTCCGCCTTTTAATCTGCAGACGAGCTTCCCTTCGTTAGCTTTATCTACAAGGGCCTGGTTGATCTCATCCTGCGTCATAGCGTGATGCCCGCCGCGTTTTCCAGCGTAGATGAATTCGGCATCATGGTCTATGTAGTTCAATATCTGAGCATTGAGATGGAAGTCATAGACTACAGCTTCGGCCTTGCGGAGGCATCTCAGCCCTTTTACGGTCAAGAGCCCGATATCGCCGGGGCCCGCGCCGATAAGATAGACTTTACCTTTTTTCATAGGAAAACGCCTTAACCCGCTATTCCCCCGTTAATGGTAGGAGCGCATCTTCCATAAACTTCGTCCAATATCTTTTTTGCGCCCTGGGAAAGGAGAATTTCCGCAAGTTTCACTCCAAGTGATTCCGCATGTTCAGGACTGCCTTCCAGGCGGTCTTTTATGATCCTGTCGCCTGAAACACTCCCCACGAGCCCTTCTATAATGAGCTTCCCATTCACCAGGCGTGCATACGCGGCGACAGGCACCTGGCAGCCCCCCTCAAGTTTCTTTAACAGGGACCTCTCGGCCCTCACGCATACAGAGGTTTCAGGGTGGTTGAGCGGTGCAATAAGCCTGTTTATGAATTCGTCGCTTGTCCTGCATTCAATGCCGACCGCGCCCTGGCCTATGGCAGGGAGGCTTGTTTCCGGGGAAAGGGTTTCGGTTATCCTCGCCGTCCAGCCGAGCCTTTTTACACCGGCCGCAGCCAGGATGATGGCATCAAACTGTCCCTCATCGAGTTTCCGCAATCTCGTATCAAGATTGCCGCGCAGTTGCTCGATCTTCAAATCAGGCCTGATGCTGAGCAATTGGCATGAGCGCCTGAGACTGCTGGTCCCTACGCATGCGCCCTGCGGCAGCTCTTTGAAACTTTGAACCTTGAACTTTGAACTTTGAACTGGTGCAATAAACGCATCCCGCGGGTCCTCCCGTTTGCATATAACCGCGAGATGGAGCCCGCCCGGGAAGTCGGTCGGGACGTCTTTCATGCTGTGGACAGCTATATCGGCCTCGTTCCTGAGGAGCGCCTCTTCGATCTCTTTTACGAAAAGCCCCTTACCCCCGACTTTTGCCAGGGGGACATCGAGAATTTTGTCTCCGGTCGTCTTGATCTTGTTGAACTCGATTTCGAGGCCGGGATTACGCTTCTGCAATTCGGACTTGATCCATTCAGCCTGCCATAACGCAAGCTTGCTGCCGCGCGTACCGATTACTATCTTATTCTTCATGAAATATTCATGTCCTCTCTTTAATTTCTAAATTCATCTATCAGTAACCTTCTGGTATGAGATTCAGCAGCAATCCGAAAATAAAACTCTTTCATATATCCCCTGCATCCTTGATTCTTTTTAATTCCGTCTTGTCAAACCCTTTATCAAAGCTGACGATATGAGAAATTTCAAACTCATTTGCAATGACGACTATCAAGGCATCATGAAAATTAAGGTTCCCGTGACTATCAATAACTGTTTTTAAAACTTCTTCATAATAATCCTCAATTTCAGGATATATCCATGTGATGCTGGTTTTAGGAATCAACTGATGAAGTCTTTTGAGATAATCAGGAATAAGTTCCTTCTTTTTCCTCTCTTTCAGCCTTTTTATGGTGACGCTCACAACTTCATTAATTACGCAGTCGAGATAAAGAATCTCATCAAAAACAGCCTGAATCTTATCATCTATATCAATAGCCGGTTTGTGATGAATGTCGGTTTGATCCAAAATAGCCAAAATGTAATTGGCATCAAGGATTACTTTATTCATTATAAAGATCCTCTGTATCCTTTACCGCATCTCCGCCTATTGAGAATATCCCTTCCAGTTTTTTTAGTTCCGATGCAGGCACTGGTCTTAACTTTATTTTTGCTTTATGGACAGGCTTAAGAATAATCTCTTTGTTTCTTACTTCTATGTCCAGCACATCCCCCTCGGTTATCCCTACTGCTTCCCTTACTTTCAAAGGTATTGTTATCTGTGCCTTTTTTTTGACCTGAACCAACATAATTCCTCCTTTCCGACTTTCTGAAAGTTATACTATCAGCCGGGGGGCTATGTTGTCAAATTGGACAGCAACTATCTTATTCCTCATTATCATCTCCGTTGATGCCGTACAGTTTTTTGATCATCGCTATCAGCTCATCTCTATCTTCGGTATCCTCTTTGAGGGCGGCTGTCGGAGGGTGTATCAGTTTGTTCATTACGGCGGTCGCCATGTACTCTATAGCCTTCAGTGTCGGTTCATCGATCCCAGGGAACTTGTTTCTGAATTTCTCGAACTCTTCTCCCTTGATTTCCTCGGCCTTCTGCCTCAAGGCGACAATGGTGGGTACCGAATCGAGCGACGATATCCATTTATTGAACTTTTCCACCTCTTCGTCTATTATTCTCTCGGCCTTTTCAGCCTCTTTCTTTCTTTCAAGCATATTGGAATCCACGACTTCCTGGAGATCATCGACGTCATAGAGGTAGACGTTATCTATTTTGTTTATGAGGGGGTCTATATTCCTCGGTACGGATATGTCGATGAGAAAGACCGGCCTGTGCTTCCTCTCTTTCATGACCTTTTGCATCTGGTCTTTCGAAAGGACATAAGAGGGGGCCCCTGTCGAGCAGATGATTATGTCCGTGTGGACCAGTTCCTGGAGGAAATCTTCGAATTTCACCGCCTTGCCGTTGAACTCCTTTGCCAGCTCGCAGCCGCGCTCATAGGTCCTGTTTGCTACCAGTACCTCCTGTACGCCGTTGTTTACCAGGTGGCGTGCCGCAAGCTCGGCCATCTCTCCGGCGCCCAGGAGCATAAAAGCTTTTCCCGAAAGGTCGGTGAATATTTTTTTAGCGAGCTCCACAGCCGCAAAACCGACGGAGACCGCGTTTTCCGCGATCCTCGTTTCGGTCCTTACCCTCTTGGCCGTGGAAATAGCCTTCTTCATGAGCTTGTTCAGGAGGACGCCCGTTGTCTTTTTGCTGAGCGCGAAATCGAAGACATCCTTGAGCTGCCCGAGTATCTGCGGCTCTCCGACGATCATCGAATCGAGGCTTGAGGCAACCCTGAATACATGCCTGACCGCGTCCGGGCCGGTGTGGAGGTAGAGGGAATTTTCAAAATCGGTCCTGAGCAGGCTGTGGAAAGAGGAGAGAAAATCCTTTATGTTGTCGGCGGCCAAATTGGCATTGCCGACACAGGCATATATCTCAACCCTGTTGCACGTTGAAAGCAGGGCGACTTCCCTGACCTCGGGGACGTTCCTCAGGCTGAAAATCCCGTCCTCGAGTTTCGGACCATTGAAGGCAAGCCGTTCCCTGAGCTCGACATTTGCGGTCTTATGATTTAATCCTATAACAAGAACTTTCATACGAACGAATGCAGACTCTTTAAAAGTAAATTAACGCCGAAAAAGGTAAACAATATCACTGAAAAGCCGATTATCGACAGGATGGCTGCCTTCCTGCCCCTCCATCCGGCGGTCAGCCTTACGTGAAGGACAAGGGCGTATATGAACCATGTTGTCAGCGACCAGACCTCCTTCGGGTCCCAGCGCCAGTAGCTTCCCCATGCGCTCTCTGCCCATAGCGCGCCTGTAATTATGGCGAGCGTCAGGAGCGGAAAACCGAGAGAGATCAGTTTGTAATTTATCTCATCTAAAATCTGAAGGCTCGGCAATCTCTTGAAAAGACCGTGGAGGTGCTTTGATTTCAGGTAATGTTCCTGCAGCAAATACATAATGCCGACGCCGAAGGCCACGGCAAAAGAGGCGTTCCCAAGGAAGGCGAGGAATGTGTGGATACCGAGCCAGTAGCTCTGGAGCACGGGGCTGAGGGGGTGGATCCCCCTCGGGAGCACCGATGAGGACAGCATCAAAACAAATACTACCGGCAGGATGAAAGAGCCCATGATGCCTATTTTATATTTATATTCAAGCAGGAAAAAGATCAGCACAACGCACCATGCAAAAAAAGACGATGCTTCGTGCATGCTTGTTATCGGAAGGTGCCCGGCGGCGAAATACCGGTAAATAATACTGGATGAATGTATCAGGAAGCCGATGCCGGTTATGATGAGCATCAGCCTCGATGATTCCTTGCTCCCCTTGAATACCTCGACAACGCTGATGATCGTTGCAGTGAAATAAAAGGTAAGGGCAAGCTCGAAGAGTATAGTCCCCATCAGAAGCAACCGAGCTCGCAATTTTTTATTTTGATCTTCAGCTCATCGGCTGCCTTGCCGACCTCTCTGTAAGGGACACCCAGCTCTTCAGCGATCTTCCTCGCGAGGCCGCAGGAAATCCTGTTGCCGGCGGCCTGTTCTTTTAAAAGCTCTTCGATAGTCTTTCTTTTCATTACAGTTTCAATGCGTGCTGCCAGTTCATCTATGCTTTGTAACGAGTCTGAAGATGGTGACGAGTCGCGAGTAACAAGTGACAAGTTTTTAGATTTTTTTTTATTCTTCAACTCGTGACTCGTTACTGATGACTCGTTACTGATTATTATATCAGCCAGTTTCAGTACTGCTTGCGCCGAGGGTTTGAGCCTCTCCTTTGAGGCTCCCACTAAAAATATTACAATATCGGGCTTTAAAAACTCAATTGCGCTGTTGCCTTCCACGATTATGCCGTCGAGGTGGGAGAGCCTGTCGATTGCCATGCAGAGGACCTCACCGATTTCGCGCGGGGGGGCCTGCACCCAGAGAACTTCCTCAGCGCCTGCACGCAAAAACCTGCCCGTATCTTTATCCTTCTGGGAGACAATAGCTTTGTCGGCGACGACAGACGAATAAAATGCAGTCCTGGTGTATTTTATCGCGCCCCACTTTCTGTTGAGCAACGAGTGACGAGTGACGTGCAACGAGTCTTCGGAATTCTTGTCCTTTAACTTGTTGCTGCTTGTGAAGTATTTCAGGAGGGCCGCTGCTGTTTCAGTCTTTCCGATGCCGCTGTGCGCCCCTCCGATGCCGATGATAAGAGGGAGCTTCATTCAGACTTCCGGTGCTGCCGGAGCCTCCTCTATCTTTTCTTCAGCCATGTAATTGCACGCTTTGTTCAGGCACACAAGGAACAAAGCGCCGGCCTTGCTCCATTTCTCCACAAGGAAGGGAGCATTGCATTTGGGGCATTGCCTTGCAGAGGGTTTGTACCAGAGCGCGAATTTACAGTTGGGGTAATTGCTGCAGCTCCAGAAGGACTTGCCGCGTTTCGACTTCCGTTCGACGATGTCCCCTCCGTCCTCCGGGCATTTCACCCCGGTTGGAATCGGCTTGGTAGTTTTGCACTCGGGATACTTCGAACAGGCCATGAATTTGCCGAACCTGCCTGTCCTTATAACCATGGGGGAGCCGCATTTCTCACAGGTTTCATCGGTGACGACCTGCTCCGCGTTCTGGGACGGCTGCTCACCCTCAAGGGGCTTCGTGTTTTTGCATTTAGGGTACCCGGAACACGCAAGGAACCTCCCGTGGCGTCCCCATTTGATGACCATGGGGGAGCCGCATTTGTCGCATACTTCCTCTGTGGGTATGTCCTGGGGCTTCACTTTTCCCATATCTTTGGAGGCCTCTTTCAGGTCACGGTTGAAAGGCGTATAGAAGTCCTTTACAACCCTGGCCCATTTCCGTGTAGCATTTTCGATCTCATCGAGCTCGGTTTCCATTTTTGCGGTGAATCCTATATCGATCAGTTCGGGAAATTTCTCCACAAGGAGATCATTGACAACCATGCCCAGCTCTGTAGGGAAGAATCTCCTGTCGTCATTTTTCTCGATATACTTCCTTTCCTGGATAGTGGAGAGGATCGAGGCGTAGGTGCTCGGCCTGCCGATGCCTTTCTCTTCCAGCGCCTTGACCAGTGTCGCCTCAGTATAGCGCGGCGGCGGCTGCGTAAAATGCTGCACGGGCTTCATGTCGCGCTGATCGAGGGGCTGCCCCTCTCTGATTGAGGGCAGGATGCCGCCTTCCTCCTCCTCGATTTCATCTTTGCTCTCGGTATAGAGCGCCATGAATCCGGGGAATTTGATGACCGTGCCGGAAGACCTCAGTTCGGTCCCTTTTATTTCGCTCCCGTTTTCTTTCAGGCCGATGATAAACGTGGTTTGTTCAAGCTGGGCCGGGCTCATCTGGCTCGCGATGAACCTGTTCCATATCAGGCTGTAAAGATTATATTGGTCCTTGCCCAGAAAGTGTTTAACGGCATCCGGGGCCTTGTCGGGGTAGGTGGGTCTTATCGCCTCATGCGCCTCCTGGGCGTTCCCTTTGCTTTTATAATGGGGCGGCTTTTCGGGAAGATAGTCCTTTCCGAATTTCAGGCTTATGAGGTCCCGCGCCCATTTCTGCGCCTCGGGCGCCGTCCTGAACGAATCGGTTCTCATATAGGTGATGAGGCCGACCGAACCCTCTGTCCCCAATTCTATGCCCTCATAGAGCTGCTGGGCGACCATCATGGTCTTTTTTGCGGGGAACCGCAGTCTCCTCGCCGCCTCCTGCTGGAGCGTGCTTGTTATGAACGGCGGGGCAGGGGACCTCTTCCTTAATTTTATATCTCTCTTGGCGAGAAAGAAGTCCTTGTCTTTAATGTCATCAATAACACCGAGGGCTTTCTCCTCGTTGGTGATGAGAAATCTCCGGCCCTCCTGTGCATCACGGTCGATTACGAGGGAATCGTTATATTTATAAAGCCTTGCCGGAAAAGGTTGAAGGTTGAAGGCTGAAGGCTCACCCCTCAACCTTTCTCCTTCATCCTTTAAATACGGCTGCATGAGCGCCTCGATGGTCCAGTATTCCTCTTTCTTGAAGGCCCCGATCTCTCTTTCCCTTTCGACGATGAGCCTTACCGAAACGGACTGCACCCTTCCCGCGCTCAGACCTCTCCTGACCTTTTTCCACAGGAACGGGCTGAGATTGTACCCCACAAGCCTGTCGAGTATTCTCCGCGCCTGCTGCGCCTCGACCTTATTGATGTCTATTTCACCGGGATGCTGCATCGCTTCCCTGACCGCCCTTTCGGTAATTTCGTGGAAGGTGACGCGGTATATCTTTTTCGAATTCCTGGAGGGCTTTATGTCCTCGGCTATATGATACGCTATGGCTTCTCCCTCTCTGTCGGGGTCTGTCGCGATATATATCGTCTCGGCCTTTTTGGCTTCGCTCTTCAAATCCCTGAGCACCTTCTCCTTGCCAGGGATGGTGACATAATGAGGGGAAAAATTGTTTTCGATATCGATACCCAGCTCTTTTTTGGGGAGGTCCTTTACATGGCCTATGGATGCCTTTACCCCGAATTCCTTGCCGAGTATTTTATTTATGGTCTTTGCCTTTGCAGGCGATTCAACTATAACGAGAGACTTCAATGCTCGAATCCTCCTTTAATTCCAGATTATCTGGCGGCCCCTGCCGAAGATGAAAGCGTATATCTCTTCGGTCTCGAGTTCCGTATCTTTCATAAGAATGTAAGCCAGTAGGGCCCTTATCGTGTCGAGTTCGGTTTCATCGATGTGCTTTGTCAACTCAAGGGTCATAAGTTCTTCCTTTACCGTTAAAAAATCTATATCAAAGGCGCTGACTTTTTTCAGCATATCGTCGGCGTCATAGCCTTTTTCGATGAGCTCTCTGGCAAGAACTCTCAGAACATCTATCAATCTCCTGGCCAAATTATTCTCCTCCTACTAAAGTATATAAAAATTATTCCCGTCTGTCTGTTTTACCACGCCTTTAATCTCAAGGTTGAGCAGCAGGCCCGAAAGCCTCGCAGGCGCTATCCTGAGTTCTCTTGAAATCGTATCCCTGTGTTTTGCGCTGTCGCCCAAAAAACTACATATTGCCCTTTCTTCGTCATTTATTTCAAGTCTGTCCAGTTTTTGATCCAGCTTTTCCCCGGAGATTTTCCGGGAGTGCAGGAGGCCTTTTATAACCGGCGACAGCTCTTCCAGTATATCTTCAGCTTTCTGCACAAGCTTTGCCCCTTTCTTGATGAGGGCGTTTGTCCCTTCCGAGTTCCGGCAGGCGATGCTCCCCGGGACGGCAAAGATATCCTTGCCCTGCTCCAGCGCATAATGGGCTGTTATGAGCGAGCCGCTTTTGATGGTTGCCTCTACCACAAGCACACCGAGGGAGAGCCCGCTTATCAGCCTGTTTCTCCTCGGGAAGTTCTCCCTGTTCGGCGGGGTGCCCAGAGGAAATTCGCTTATCGCACATCCGGAACCGGACAGGGCTTCAAGAAGGGCATCGTTTTCAGCGGGGTAGGGCCGGTCAAGACCGCAGCCCAGAACGGCGATGCTGCGTCCTCCCGCTTCGAGGGCACCCCTGTGTGCTACGGTATCTATTCCGCGAGCCATGCCGCTCACAATGGTAAACCCGCATGATGCCAGGTCGTATGCTATGGTTTTAGTAATACTTCTGCCGTATTCCGTCATCCTCCTTGAGCCGACAATGGCCACTGCGTACCCGTCTTCCTTTATGAAATTCCCTCTGGCATACAGGACCGTCGGGGCATCGGCAAGCTGCTTGAGCGGCTCCGGATACTCTTCATCGGTGTATTTAATTATCTTTATATTCCGCTGCCGTGCTGCTTCTATTTCCTCATCGATCCTGTCCCATGAATCGAATTGATGTATTCTTTTTGCCCTCGATTCCCTTACCTCTTCGACATCGGCAAGTTCGGCGAGGCTTGCTTCAAATATCCTGCGCGGCGAGCGGAATGCCGAAAGGAGGCGCTTTGCCGTTACCGGCCCTATATCCTTTATGAATGACAGGGCAAGTAAATATCTAAGGTCGTTGTCCTGACCGGATAGCGTCTGCTTTCTCATAAATGCGAGCCTCCGGGCCTATCGGGCCTGTGTGCCCCTTAAAATGCTGTTTACTCTCAGCCGGAGTGCATTGAGCTTGATGAAACCCTCTGCGTCCTTCTGATTATATACCTTTTCCGCCTCAAAGGTTGCAAGTTCGGGATGGTACAGGGACCTCGGTGATTTCCTGCCCGCAATGGTGCAGTTGCCTTTATACAGTTTCAGCCGCACGGTGCCGGTAACATCTTTCTGTATGGTGTCCATGGTTGTCTGGAGCATTTCCCTTTCGGGTGCAAACCAGTATCCGTTATAAATAAGCTCCGCATATTTCTGAATGAGGGAGTCCCTGAGATGGAATACCTCTCTGTCCAGGGTAATGGATTCCAGGGCCCTGTGTGCGCTGTGAAGAACGGTCCCGGCCGGAGTTTCATAAACGCCCCTTGATTTGATCCCCACATACCTGTTCTCGACTATATCGACCCTTCCGATGCCGTTCCCGCCTGCAATCCTGTTGAGTCTTTCGAAGAGCTCGACCGGCGGGAGCGGCTTCCCGTCGAGCCCTACGGGATTCCCTTCCTTATAATCTATTTCTATGTACACGGGTTTATCGGGGGCCTTTTCAGGAGCTACCATCATGGTGTACATATCCGCGGTCGGTTCCGCCCAGGGGTCTTCGAGTATTCCGCCTTCGTAGCTTATGTGAAAAATATTCCGGTCGGTGCTGTACGGTTTTTCCTTTGTAGCAGGCACGGGGATGCCGTGCTTTTCAGCATAATCGATAAGGGACTGCCTTGAGTCGAACGACCATTCCCGCCACGGCGAAATAACCTTTATATCCGGCTTCAGGGCATAATAGGTCAGCTCGAACCTCACCTGGTCGTTCCCTTTGCCCGTTGCCCCGTGCGCGACCGCATCCGCGTTCTCTTTGAGCGCTATATCGATCTGCTTCTTTGCTATGAGCGGCCGTGCGATGGATGTCCCCAGCATGTAAGTGCCTTCATAAAGCGCGTTTGCCCTCAACATGGGGAATAGGTAATCCCTGATGAACTCGTTCCTCAAGTCCTCTACATACGCCTTTGAGGCCCCTGTCTTCAGGGCCTTATCGTTTACGGCATTCAGATCCTCCCCCTGGCCGAGGTCTGCACAGAAGGCTATCACCTCGGCATTGTATGTCTCTATCAGCCATTTTATGACAATGGATGTATCGAGACCGCCCGAGTATGCCAGTACAATCTTGCTCGCCATGTAACCTCCCGACGGATTTTAAATTGATGATTTATGATTGCAGATTGACGCTATACTCTTGAATCTGTAACCGTAAACCGGAAACCTGCATTTTGATATACACCATATCATAAACAGGGATTCGTTGTGAAGTGTGAATGTATATTTTACAATAGAGTAATATGAAAATTCATCTGAAAAAGGAGGGCCGCTTGTGCAGATGGGTTGATGCACACCCGGATGTGAATACTGCCAGGACAGATATTCCGGACCGGGGGACTGTCCCTATTTACCAACAGTAGGTGGTTTACCACGGACGAAGTCGTAGAATAGGGACTGTCCCGAGACATAACGTACTTGCTATTTCATTTTCTTGACGAAATCCTCTGCTGAAACGGCGGGCAGTGTGAGGAGTTGCACTGATCCCCTTGCCCCCAGCTCCACGGACATCCTCATTACCGTATCATTATCGGGAGCCTCTACTATATTGACGAAATCATACGGGCCAAGGACTGCGAACTGCTCTTTAACCTTTACGCCCATCGATTCCAGTTCTTTGTTGACCTCAAACATCCTTTCAGGTTTCTGTTTAATGGTCTTTCTCCCTTCGTCCGTCAATTTGCTGAGGATTACATAATATGCCATGGTTACTCCTCCTTGGATAGTGGAAATTTACTCCTATTTTCCTTATACACCCAAAAGGGAACGATGTCAACCATGCGCAAAAAAAGGCAGGTCCGATGATATGCCCTCATGCCGCGGCATATTGGTAACACGAGTTATGAGTAATGAGTAAGGGGACTGTCCCCAGCGCCATTAAAGCCTTTGATTACGTTTTTGCCGCCCTGGCCAATGGTTATATTTCTTTTTCCTTGACCGGTCCTATGGAAATATTATATAGATTAAGCATGGAGTCTATCCGGACATTGAGAATAATGCAGGAGACCTCGAAAAGGCGCCTTTTTCAAGGAAAAACCATCGGCCTCGTCCCTACCATGGGGGCGCTGCACAAAGGACATCTCGGTCTCGTCAAGAGAGCAAAGAACGAAAACGATGTTGTTGTCGTAAGCATATTCGTGAACCCTATCCAGTTCGGTCAGAATGAGGACTTCGACAAATATCCAAGGGACAGGGAAGGGGATATGGAGAAGCTTAAGAAAGAGGGCGCCGATATCCTGTTCATACCCGATGTCAAAGCCATGTACCCTGAAGGATTTTCCACCACTGTTACTGTAGGGGGATTGTCCGACAGGCTCTGCGGCGCCTTCAGACCGGGCCATTTTGCCGGTGTCGCTACGGTTGTCTGCAAGCTTTTCAACAGTGTGAAGCCTACGAGGGCGTACTTCGGACAGAAGGATTTCCAGCAGACCGTCGTAATCAGAAGAATGACGGAGGATTTGAACATGGACCTGGAGCTGGTCGTTTGCCCTACGGTCAGGGAGAGTGACGGCCTTGCGATGAGTTCGAGAAATGCATACCTGAATGCCGCTGAGAGGAAAGCGGCGGCCGCTCTGTACAGGGCGCTCCTGTCTGCAGCGGAAACGGCAAAAGCCGGCTCCTCCGCACGACCGCCGGATATAAAAGATCATCTCATTGCCGCACTGAAGGGCGAACAGCTTATCTCCGAGATACAGTATGCGGGGGCTTATGATCCTGCGACACTGGAAGAGCTGCCTGAGTTCAAACGGCAGAACCTCTTTGCCCTGGCCGTAAAAATCGGGGATACGCGGTTGATCGACAATGTGATGGTAGATTTATGATGCGCTCGTCCGGTCCTCCTCAGGCGTATTGGAATCACCGGCGCTCATACTTACCGGGCCTGTGTTACCGCAAGACCGTCTTTCCTTGATAATTACAGCTTTCTGAAGTCAGTTCCTTTGGGGATGACGACAATGCCTTTTGGGCTTACATCGAATCTCTTCCTGTCTTCTTCCCGGTTGTAGCCGATCATCGTGTCCTGCGGGATGTACACATCCTTGTCTATAATCGCTTGTTTAATTTTCGCGTACCTCCCTATTTCAACGTTTTCCATAAGAACGGAATCCTTTACGGATGCCCAACTGTTTACCCTGACATTGGGAGAAAGGACCGAATTCTGCACCCTGCCGCCGCTGAGGATACAGCCGTCGCATACAATGGAATCCAGTGCGGTGCCGAGCCTTCCGCCTTTATATTCCTGGGCGAATACGAATTTGGCAGGGGGATTCTGGCATTGATAAGTCCTTATCGGCCACTCGCTGTCATAGAGGTTCAGCAGGGGGTCGACCGAGATGATGTCCATATTCGCTTCCCAGTAGGCGTCTATTGTCCCGACGTCCCTCCAGTATTTCGCCTCCTTCTTGTTTTTATCCCTGAAGTTGAAGGCAAAGAGTCTTCCGGTTTTGAGCATGTCCGGTATGATGTCTTTGCCGAAATCATGGGCCGACGATTTTGCGGCATCCGTTTTCAGCTCTTCGATGATCGCTTCCGTGTTGAACAGGTATACCCCCATGGACGCAAGGCACTGTTTATCGCTGCCCGGCAGTGTTTTCGGGTCTCTGGGTTTTTCCTCGAAACCTGTAATTCTCCAATCACCATCGACCTCCATGATCCCGAAGGAGGACGATGCCCCTTTATCGACCTCGATTGCCGCAACAGTTCCGAGCGCCCCCTTTTCGAGGTGAAAGGAGAGCATCTCCGAGTAGTCCATTTTATAGATATGGTCTCCGGACAGGATGAGCAGGTAGGGGGGCGCCTCTTTCTCGATAAAATAAATGTTCTGATAAACGGCGTCGGCTGTCCCCTCGTACCATCTCTCATCGATCCTCTGCTGGGGAGGTATGGTGAGAATGAATTCGCCGAGCTCGGGGTTGGAGAGCCTCTCCCATCCCAGGGCGAGGTGTCTGTCGAGAGAGAGCGACTTGTACTGCGTGAAGACGCTTATCTTTCTGATATTGGAATTGATGCAGTTGCTGAGGGCGAAATCAATTATCCTGTACTTGCCGCCGAAGGGCACGGCTGGTTTTGCCCTGTGTATGGTGAGCGGGTGCAGCCGCTCGCCCTTGCCGCCTGCAAGCACGATTGCAAGCACATCTCTGATGGTTCTTCCCGTGCTGTTCTTTTTCATTGTAAGAATATACCAGTAACAAAATACAGTGTCAACCTGCATACTTACAATGCAAGGCAACCGTATCAGACCCCATCACCCTGCCGGGTAAGATAACTCCATTGCAATTTCTCAAAAAACAATGGCATTATTGACACTAATGGACATCCTCAAGGGGAGAAACAGGGTTGTAGCAGCAAACAGGCCGGAGGCATTGATATGAACCGGATGGAGGAGGCGATTTTAGACATGTCCGAAAAGATAGGGGAAACGTTCCTTAAGGCGCTCGAAAAATTACCTGTTGTCAGGAAACTGGTCAGCGCACAGTTCCGCTTGAAATCATTCGTCTGCGTTGCTGTTTTGATAGTGTCATATATAAGTTTTAACGCCACATATCTGGTTGTATCATCCATTTACCGGCATGCTTTCATTAAAAATGCCGATGAGGTCTCTGATGCCATATCGCAGCAGATGTTCAATTCTATGCTCCAGCTTATGGAGAGGGGCTGGACACGGGAGGAGCTAAACAAGTTTCTTGAATCTGTAAAAAGCGGGCGCACCCAGTTCCCTTACAAGGTGGGAATATTCAGGGGAGAAGCGGTTGAAAGGGATTACGGCCGGATAGAGCAGCCCGAAATGGGCAGGAATATCAAGGATGCGTTCCGGACCGGCGATGCCGTCACCTATAAGGCCGACCCCATTGTTATAAATGTTTACCCTATTAAGGCAGAGGACAGGTGCCTGAAGTGCCATATGCATACGCGGGTCGGGGAAGTCCTCGGCGTGATAAAAATCCAGCAGGATATAAGCCCGGCAATTAACGAGGCAAAAAGAAGGTTTAATATATTTTTTCTCATCCTTCTGCCCATTCCATTTATAATGGCAGGGGCGGTAGCCACATTCCTGAACGCAAGAATAAAGCGTTCTACCGGATCTTTTCATGAAAAGGTCAGGGAAATTAACAGCGTCAGGGATTTAACAAAACTTAACAATTTTAATATTACCGGGACAGGATTTGCTGAATTCAACGAGACCCTATCAGAAGTCAGGGAGCTTGCCGGAAAAATCAGGGGACTTGCCGTTGATAAAGACATCCTTGAATTTGAGATAAAGGTATTGGAAAAGTTTGTAATCACATCCGAGGTGGTCAGGGACTGGAAGGAATATATAAGCGCCCTTTTGCTTGAAGTGAATAAAGTCATGGAGGCTTATACGCTTTTTTCGATATTTAAGATTGACGAAGACCTTTACGACCTTGAGATATTCTGGATAAACGAGCCGTCTGAAACTACAAAGGCAAGGGTTGAAAAGATAGTCAGGCAGAGGATATCGAAGGAGAATATAAGGTTTAAGGATAACAACTTAAAGGTCATTCATAATGTTGCCGACCCTTCCAGGGCCTTATGCGAACTTAAAGAAGAAGACCTGGAACTTCAGACGAAATCATTGATTCTTGATGCTCCTAAGATAGGAGGCGTCGTAGGTATAGGCGTACAGTCCAAGTCAGCGGCTGACCCAATACGCTCCCTTGTAGTGGACAGTATTTTATCGACTCTTTTAAATGTAGTCGGTTCTGTAAAGGCCATATCCAAATTCACAAAGGACCTCGAATACTATGCGACGAGAGACCCTTTGACAAACCTTTATAACCAGAGGATATTCTGGGAGCTGCTGGGTTATGAAATAAGCAGGGCGGAAAGACACAGTTATAAATTTTCTCTTCTCGTGATAGACCTCGACAATTTTAAAAATATCAACGATTCTTATGGACATGCCTTCGGAGATAAATTTTTGTCGGAATTCGCCTTAGAAATACGGGGCTCCTTAAGACAAGGCGACATCCTTGCAAGATACGGCGGAGACGAGTTTGTTGTTGTGCTTCCGGAGGCTGATAGAGAACAGGCATACCTTGTTGCAGACAGGATCATAGAAAATATGGGGAAGCTATCACTTCCAGCGCCTGACGGGACACCCGTAAGGGCTACAGTATCTATTGGAATGGCTGTTTCCCCCGACCATGCTGACAATGCCCAGGACCTGTTCATATTTGCGGACAACATGATGTATAAGGCAAAGTCGGAAGGCAAGAACAAGATAGCCGTCCCGACCGAAAGAGATATCATTGATGCCTTTAAGCAGATAAGCGAAAAGACACTTGCAATTACCAATGCCGTCGAACAGGGGAAGATAATCCCTTATTTCCAGCCGACAATGAGCACAGCGACAGGAAATATAGAATGTTATGAGGTTCTCAGCAGGATAGAGACCGACAGGGGAGTAACGGCTGCGGCGGAATTCATAGAGATTGCTGAAAAGCTGGGGATAATCAGCAGGCTCGACCTTATCCTTTTGGAAAACGCTTTTGAAAAGATAAAGAATGACGGATACAGCGGGCTTTTGTTCATTAACCTTTCATCAAAGTCCCTTGTCTTGAATGAGTTTATCCCTAATATTATCAAGCTGGTAAGGGAATACGGTATTGACCCCGCAAGGATTGTTTTAGAAATGAACGAAAGGGACACATTGAAGAACATAACGCTGCTTGAAAAGTTTGTGGATAATCTTAAGTTTTCGGGGTTTAAGTTTGCTATAGACGACTTTGGTTCAGGGTTTTCGTGTTTCTATTATGTCAAGCGTTTCCCGATAGACTATGTAAAGATATCGGGTGAGTTTATAAGAAGCATGGCGATGGACAAAAAAGACATGGCTATTGTTCGTTCAATGGTGGCCTTGGCCGGTGAATTCAATATAAAGACAATAGCAAAGCATGTTGAAAATGCTGATATGTTAAACACTGTAAAAACAGCAGGCATCGGTTATGCTCAGGGGTATCACATCGGCATACCCTCGCCCGGCCTGATACAGAACAAGCAAAATTATGTATAATTCTTTAAAGACAAAGCGCATAGTGTGGGGTTTCAGAAATACATGGAATAAGTCTGTCATTCGGCAGCGAAGCGAAGAAGCTTGCCGTGAGATTGTTTCGGGAATCCTTCCCTCGCAATGACAGCAACACCGAGGGGACTGTCCCCGAGACACGACGAGAAAAAATCACCTCGGATATCATCGAAGGGCTTCTAAAGAGATGGGAATGGCACTCTTCACTGACACTGACACTAAACACTGACACTGTTTTTGCCTACATTTTCAAGATTGTTTGTTGTGTTATAATGCCATATGCATAAAAGGCTGATTTTTCTTGTCTTCATATTTCCGGCTTTTCTCAGTTCACCATGCCTGCCGGCAGTGCCCTCAGACAACCTTCCGGAGAAGAGGGAGGTTATGGTCATTACGGTCAACGGCATCATCAACCCTGTTGCAGCGGAGTATATCGGCGCCTCGATCAGAATGGCAGACGAAATAAACGCCGCAAAGCTTCAGGGCAAAAAAACTCGTGAGCGCATTGAAGCCCTGGTTATAAAACTCGATACCCCCGGAGGACTCGATACATCGATGAGGGATATTGTCAGGGGCATCATCAGCTCGGGTGTGCCGGTCATTGTTTTCGTTGCGCCGAGCGGCGCCAGGGCGGCATCGGCGGGGGTCTTTATCACCATGGCAGCGCATGTTGCCGCGATGGCCCCCGGAACGAACATAGGCGCCGCGCATCCCGTTTCAATGGGCGGGAAGATGGATAAGGTGATGTCCGATAAGGCGACGAATGACGCGGCGGCCTATATAAGGTCGATCGCGCATGAACGCGGGCGGAATGCCGAATGGGCCGAAGAGGCGGTAAGGAAGAGCGTTTCCATAACGGATACGGAAGCGCTCAAGCAGAATGTTATCGACCTGATCGCACGGGATACGGGCTCGTTGCTTTCCGGGGTGGACGGTAGAACGGTGAAAACAGCATCCGGAGAAAAAGTCCTCAGAACAGCCCACGCCAAAATCATCGAGCATGAAATGGGCATCAGGGATAAAATCCTCGATCTGATCAGCAATCCGAACGTCGCTTACATACTCATGCTCCTGGGATTCTACGGCCTGTTTTTCGAATTGACCAATCCCGGAGCGATCTTCCCCGGAGTTGTCGGCGGCATCTGCCTTATCCTCGGGTTCTATGCGCTACAGACGCTTCCGGTCAACTATGCCGGCCTCCTTTTGATTGTCCTCGGGATTATCCTCTTCGTTCTCGAGGTAAAGATAATTTCCCACGGTTTACTGACGATCGGCGGCATAACATCGCTTGTACTCGGCTCGCTGATGCTTTTTGAATCATCGGCGCCGTTCTATAAACTCTCCCTTGCCATAGTCCTTCCCGCGGCTCTTGTTACGGCCCTGTTTTTCATCTTCACCTTCAGGCTTGCTTACAAGGCATACAGGAGAAAGCCCGTTACCGGAACTGAGGGTCTTGTCGGCCTTGAGGGTGTGGCAAAAACGGATGTCACTCCGGACGGGGGCATGGTTTTTGTGCACGGTGAGATCTGGTCCGCGTACGCGGATGACGTCATACGGAAAGGCGCACGGGTTGTCGTGGAAGAGGTCAAAGGCTTAAAAGTCAAGGTGAAGGAGCTTCGGACTTCTTGAAAAAAATGCCTGACCTTACATACAATAGACACTATTTATGAAAGCCCTTGTCACAGGAGCAACCGGATTTATCGGAAGCCATCTTGTCGACGCCCTTGTAAGAGAGGGCTTCGATGTTACCTGTCTTGTAAGGGGTACGTCGAAACTGCATTATATTGAAGATTTGCCGGTCAGGCTTGTAAGGGGCGATTGCACTGAAAAGGAATCGCTGTCTGCTGCCGTTAAAGACGTTGATTATATTTTCCACCTGGCAGGATTGACAAAGGCCTGCTGCGAGGCCGATTCTTTCGGTGTCAACGTCAAAGGTACGGACAATATACTGAAAGCCGTGCTTGAGTATAACCCCGGTATCAGGCGCTTCGTTTATCTGAGCAGTCTTGCTGCAGCGGGTCCGAGCGCAGACGGGGAACCCTTGAAGGAAGACTGCACGGCGGCGCCTGTTTCCGTTTACGGCAAAACTAAACTGGAAGGTGAAAGGATAGTATATGGATGCAGGGAGAAATTACCGGTAACGATCATCAGGCCCCCTGCCGTATACGGCCCGCGCGACAGGGATGTGCTGGTATTTTTCAGGATGGTGAAGTCAGGGGTGATCCCCTACTGGGGGAAAGGCTCTTATTCTTTTCTCTATGTCGAGGACCTGATACATGGTATAATACTCTCC
The DNA here is from genome assembly GCA_023476565.1 of Nitrospirota bacterium. Taxonomy (GTDB): domain Bacteria; phylum Nitrospirota; class Thermodesulfovibrionia; order Thermodesulfovibrionales; family Dissulfurispiraceae; genus JAMCVZ01. The sequence goes on along the minus strand of JAMCVZ010000037.1, from coordinate 50,701 downwards.
GCATCGGATGAAAATGCCCAAGGGGAGATTTTTTTCATGTCTGATGGTAATATCTACTCTACGGATGATATTATCGATGCGATATCCGAAGCGGTCCAGAAGCGGCCGGTCAGGCTGAGCATCCCCAGGTTCGTCATGCCGGTCCTGGGTTTTATATCAGAAAGAATAAAGGGCGTGAGCATAATAAACAGCGACAAGATCAGGGAAATGAGACATTCACACTGGATTTGCGATACATCAAAGGCGATGGCGAAGCTGAAGTTTGAGCCGAAGGTGAAAATGAAGGAAGGAGCGAAATGGACGGCAGACTGGTACAGGATCCATCAGTGGCTATGACGGGAACTACCGATATATTCGAGAAGTGCTTTAAATTCAATACTGCCAGGCAATTGCAGGAAGCCGGGGTCTATCCGTTCTTCAGGGTCATAGAAAGCGCTCAGGACCCCGAGGTATTCATAAACGGCAAAAAGATGGTTATGGTCGGTTCGAATAATTATCTCGGACTGACGAATCATCCGAAGGTGAAAGAGGCCGCTATTGAAGCAGTAAAAAAATACGGCACGGGCTGCGCCGGCTCAAGGTTTCTCAACGGCACACTCGATATCCATGTCAAACTGGAAGAGAAGCTCGCCCGCTTTATGAGGAAAGAGGCCGCACTGGTGTTTTCCACGGGGTTTCAGGTGAATCTCGGAGTGATATCCGCCCTTGTCGGAAAAGACGATATCGTTATCATGGATAAGATGGACCACGCCAGCATTGTCGACGGATGCAGGCTGTCTTACGGAGAAGTGAAGAGATTCAAGCATAATGATATGGCCGACCTCGAAAGGGTACTCACCGAAATCAACGGCAGGGGGAAGCTCGTCGTCGTTGACGGGGTCTTCAGCATGGAGGGCGATATCATAGATCTGCCCGGGGCGCTGAAAGTGACAAAAAAGCACGGTGCACGGCTTATGGTTGATGATGCCCACGGGATCGGTGTTCTGGGGAAGACCGGCAGGGGGACTGCGGAACACTTCGGGCTTGAGGATGAGGTCGACCTTATTATGGGTACTTACAGCAAGTCCCTGGCCTCTATCGGCGGTTTCATTGCAGGAGACGATGACGTCATTCATTATATAAAGCATTTTGCACGGGCCCTGATATTCAGCGCGAGCCCGCCGCCCGCTTCGGTAGCCGCAGTCAGTGCGGCAGTGGATATTATAGAAAACGAGCCGGAGAGGCTGGAAATGCTCTGGAAGAATACCCATAAAATGCTGGGGGGGTTTAAAGAGCTCGGCTTCAAGATCGGGCCGAGCCGGACGCCCATAATACCCATTACCGTCGGGGAGGATGAGGTCGCATTCAAAATGATCATCATGCTCCAGGAGGAGGGCGTTTTCGCCAATGTTGCGGTCTCTCCTGCAGTGCCTCCGGGGAAGGCCCTTATCAGGACGAGTTATATGGCTACCCACACTGATGATCATCTGGACAAGGTGCTCGAGGCATTCAAGAAAGTCGGGAAGGCCATAGGCCTGATATGATCGTTCGTCCGAAAAAATCCTGAGAGCTCTTTTTTTGGGACCGGCCGTTGCTATAAAAGAGGCCAGGACAAAGCAGGACCTCCGTGCATTTGCAGAGTTTCCCCTGTCGCTCTATTCCGGTGATGATTTCTATGTTCCCCAACTGACCCGGGATATGATGGTCCATTTCAGCGAGAAAAATCCCTTTATCAGGCACGCGGATGTCAAGTTCTTTCTTGCAATAAAGGCCGGCAGGGTTGTTGGCCGCATAGCTTCCGTCATCGACCGGCAGCATATAAAAATCCACAATGAAAAGGCGGGTTTTTTCGGTTTTTTCGAGTGCATCGATGAATCGGCAGTTGCCGGCGCCCTGATGAACAGGGCGCATGATGAGCTGAAAGACCACGGGATGACGATCATGCGCGGGCCGATGAACTTTTCGACCAATGAGGAGTGCGGGTTCCTGATAGAGGGTTTTGACAAACCGCCGATGCTCATGACCCCTTACAACAAGCCGTATTACAACGATCAGATGAACGGCCTGGGGCTGGTGAAGTCAAAGGACCTGCTCGCGTTTCTCTATGACTTCAAGGACAGTCTGCCGGATAAGGTCCTGCGCGTTGCAGCACTGGCTGAGAAAAAGGGGATCAAGGTCAGACCGGTAAGTAAAAAAGATTTTACGGCCGATATGATGGTGTTTAAGGATATCTACAATTCGGCGTGGAAAGAAAACTGGGGATTTATCCCGATTCCCGACGAGGAACTTGTATACAGCGCCGGAAGGCTGAAACCGCTCGTCGTACCGGAATTGACGCTTATCGCTGAAAAGGATGGTAAACCGATAGGGTTTCTGGGACTGATCCCTGATTTTAATTTTGTCCTGAAACAGATGGGCGGCAAGCTGAACCCGGTCACGATACTGAAGGCGCTCTACTATTCGAGGAAGATCACCTCCCTCAGATTGCTTCTGTACGGGATCAAACCGGAATACAGGAACAGGGGCGTCGATGCGCTGCTCTTTAAAGAGGGCTTCAAAGGCATCATGAAGGGCGGCTACAGGAAGATAGAATTCTCGTGGGTTCTTGAGAATAATATATCGGTCATAAGGATTGCAGAAATGTTCGGCGCCCCGTTGTATAAGAGATACAGGATTTATGAGAAGAACATTCAATAGAGCGGGAGATTTAAAAAGCCTTCGCATTTACAAGGTGAAAGAGATACGAAACGATAAACGCGACATCTCCCGCGCTTCCGATCTTCAGCACTTTTTCAAAACAAGCACTGCATTTACACCGCCGAAGCCGAATGAGTTGGAAATGGCGAAATTGATTCGTGCCTTCTGCTTTTCAGTGATTACATTGATATTGCACTCAGGGTCCTTTTCTTTGAGGTTGATCGTTGGAGGGAGCACACCCTCTTTAATGCTCATGGCAGTGCATGCCGCTTCAAATGCGCCTGATGCCGCGAGCATATGGCCTGTCATAGACTTAACCGAGCTTACAGGAATTTCACCTGCCCTGTCTTTAAAAACCATTTTGATCGCTTCCGTTTCAGCCTTGTCACCGAGCACTGTCGATGTGCCGTGTGCATTGATATAATCGATATCTTCAGGTGAAATGCCCGCATCTTCAAGTGCAGCATACATTGCCCTTGCTTCACCCCCGACGTCGGGCTTTGTCATGTGATATGCGTCCGTAGTATTGCCGTATCCGGCAATTTCAGCGTATATTCTTGCGCCTCTCCGCAGCGCGGATTCGTATTCTTCAAGCACCATGACAGCAGCGCCTTCAGCAATAACAAATCCGCGTCGCTTGCGCTCGAACGGCCTGCTTGCAGAGATATCATTTATTTTTGAAAGCGCACCCGATACCCCGTATCCCCCGACACAGAGCCTGCACAAAGGGGCCTCTGTTCCCCCTGCGAGCACTTTCTCCGCGTGCCCGTATTTTATAAGCCTGAAGGCCTCTCCCAGTGCGTTTGTGCCTGAGGCGCATGCGTTGGATATACCGAGGCAGTGCCCTTTAATGCCCAACTTCCGGGCGCTGTATGATGCTGCCATGATGATTGTTGTTGAAGGCATGAGGAAGGGCGAGATGCGGGATTTGGCGCTTAGTTTTTCCGCCTCTCTTTCGATTGTGGTTATCCCGCCTCGACTGGAACCGATGATGACCCCGGCAGAATCAAGTAACTTTCGGTCCTCTGTCCCCGGTCCCCGGTCCGTAGTCTTTTTGTAACCGGAGCTTACAGGTTTGAGGCTGTTGACCGGAGACTGTAGACAGGGGACTGCCGGCTGTCTTAACAATCCTGCGTCTTCCGCAGCCATGAGAGCAGCGGCAGCGGCGTAATGTACAAAAGGATCAAGCCTTAATCGCTCTTTTGCATCCAGGTACAAAGCGGCATTGAATCCTTTGACCTCTCCTGCAATCTTCCAGGGCAGGCCGGTGGCATCAAACCTTGTAATGGCGCTTAGACCGCTCATGCCTCTTTTAATGAGATCCCATGAACCGGAGAAATTATTTGCCTGCGGAGTAACCGCACCAATGCCTGTAATTACAACGCGTCTCATTGTAAACTATGATAGCATAGATGGTTTACAAGTGCTTATATCTTTTATTTATTAAGGGAGTTGTGGTAACTTATAATTATGTCTTGTATACTTAAAGAACGAAGGGAAGCGCTCGGCAGGGACATCCGCGAGATCGCCCAGGTGACGCGGATCAAAGGCAGTTACCTGAGGTCGATAGAGGAAGAAGACTACGGGAAGCTCCCTGTCGAGGTATATACAAGAGGCTATATCAAGGAATACGCCGAATTTCTTGGAATTCCATCTGATACGGCACTCAATCCTTATGAACGGTACCTCGAAAATAAGAGGGCTGCCAAAGGGAAGGAGCCTGTGGAGAAATCATCGGTATTTATCTCCGCTCAAGAGAGCCATGATGATCTGGAGCTCATAAAGAAAATTATCTCGGGTGAAAGCGATGAAACTCAATTTCCGTCTGAAGAGGAGCCCCGCAAAAGTATTCTCCCGGGGAAGATAGTATGGGTCTTCCTTCTGGTTGTAGCTGCTATCGGTGTTTATGCGCTTATCCCGCGGCAGGAGAGCGCGCCGCCGCCGGTTCCTACTCCTTTGCAGGAGCAGCAGGCCAAAGCTCCCGGGGCGCAGAACCCTCCGGTTGCTTTAAACAATCCCGGAGAACAGGCGGCTAAAGGCCGGGCGGAAACAAAGGGCTCGAATGAGACGGCGCCCAGGCCCCCGCAGGGTACACCTGCCAAACCTGATAGCAACACAGCAGCGAAGAGTCCCGCTGCAAGCGGAAACGAAAAGGCCCCTGCCAGGGGCGCGGAGCAGAAAGAGAATACCACGGCGCCGAAGAAGCACAGCCTTTATATCGCTGCTACGGGCAAGTCCTGGATCCGGGTGATTATAGACGGCTCTGAAAAAAGGGAGATGACGTTGAATCCCGGCGAAAAGGTAAATTTCGGGGCCGATAAAAATATCATTCTGAAAATAGGCAATGCCGCAGGGGTAGCACTGAAATATGATGGAAAGGAAATAAAAGACCTCGGGGGAGAAGGTGAAGTGGTCAACCTGAGCTTCCCTGCAGTAAAGATCCAGCAGCCTGCACCGGATAAGAAGAAAGATTCTGGCGAAGGCTCAAACAGCCGGCCTGAGCCAACGGAGCTGAAAACCTCCGAGCCTTCCGATCGTTAAGTTTTTACAGGCGGCCGTGTACGCCTGAATTACTGCAAACCCTGCGCAAATCTATTTAAAAGTGTAAGCCATGATTACGAAAGATTCATTGATAGCCCTGTTCAGAGAGAAGATCACAAAGCCGGTCAGCTTTAACGGTATTGTCTTTATGCTTAATCTCTCCCCGCCGGAAAGGCGCAAACTCAAAAAAATTCTCAGGGAGATGGTCAGCGGGGGCGATATCGTCAGGACGAGAAAGGGACTCTACGGGCCCGCCGAAGAGATGAGCCTTGTCACAGGCTTTTTCGAGGCACACAAGGATGGTTACGGGTTCGTTGTGCTCGAAAAGCCAGGTGAAAGGGACATCTTTATTCCCGCAAAGGCGACCTCAGGGGCAATGGACAATGACAGGGTTATCGCCAGGGTTGAGAACAGGCAGCGGAGAGAAGGCAGGATCATCAGGATACTCGAAAGGGCGCATACCAGGATTATGGGAACATTGGAGGTCAACAGGACGGTGTTCTCTGTAAAGCCGAAAAACAAGTTCGTGCCCTTTTCCCTTTATATAGCTCCCAAAGACAGGGGAAAGGCAAAGGAGGGCGATACGGTAATCGCCGAAGTCGTGAGTTATCCGACGGACAAAAGGCCGCCTGCGGGCCGCGTGATAAAAGTGCTCAAGAAGCCCGGGAGCCCTGTTGATGAGGTGGAGGGCATTATAGATGAATTTAACCTTCCGGGGAAATTCCCCCACGATGTTACCGGGGAGGCCGACAGGCTTTATGAAAAGGCCCGGAGTGCAGGGCACAGGGACAAAAAGAGAAAAGATCTGCGCAATCTCGCGACAGTGACCATCGACGGTGAAAGGGCGCGGGATTTTGACGATGCCGTATCCATTGAGAAAGCAGGCGAGGTGTACAGGTTATGGGTGCATATTGCCGATGTAGGGTACTATATCAAAGGGGATTCTCCCATCGATCTTGAAGCGCGGAAAAGGGGGACGAGCGTTTATTTCCCCGACAGGGTCATTCCCATGCTTCCGAAAGAGCTGTCGGAAGATTTGTGCAGTCTGAAGCCCGGGGTCGAAAGGCTCTCCTTTACTGTTGAAATGGAATTCGACAGGCATGGGAAGAGGCTCTGTGCGAAGTTCTATCCCAGCCTGATCAAAAGCAACGAGCGCATGACCTATACCTCCGTAAGGAAAATCCTTGTCGACAGGGATTCCGAAGAAAGGGCGAGATACGAGTATCTCCTGAATGACTTCGAACTCATGGGAGAGCTGTGTAATGTCTTGAAAACGGGCAGGCTCAGGAGGGGAAGCCTTGATTTCGACCTTCCGGAGCCCGAGGTGCTCCTGGACGTGCAGGGAAATCCCGAAGCCATCATAAAGGCAGAGCGGAACTTTGCGCATATGATAATCGAGGAATTCATGATCGCGGCCAATGAGGCGGTTGCCGGGCGCCTCGAGGGCCTTGATGTGCCGAGCCTTTACCGCGTGCACGAAGAGCCCGATCCCATGAAGCTCGAATACTTGATGAAGGTCATCAATAACCTCGGAGTGCTGAAAAACAGAAAGACAGTAAGGCCGAAGGATTTCTCAGATCTGCTGAAGCAGATAGCCGGTTCACCGGAAGAGGAAATTGTGCATCACATAATATTGAGGAGCCTGAAACAGGCGAGATACTCTCCCATCAATGTCGGGCATTTCGGGCTGGCCTCCGAAAGCTATACGCATTTCACATCACCTATAAGGAGATACCCCGACCTGGTTGTTCACAGGATACTCAGGACGGTTGTTGCGGGAGGGCGCCTTACTGATAAGAGAACCAGGGAGCTCGACTCCACCTTGCCTGATATCGCATTTCACTCATCGATGACTGAAAGAAGGGCCGATGAGGCCGAACGGGCTGTCCTGGGCGCAATGAGGGTCTGGTTCATGAGAGACAAGGTGGGAGAGGTATTCGAAGGAAGAGTGGTCAAGGTTATGCCGTACGGGCTGAAAGTGCGCTTGAAGGACTACTATGTAGAGGGACTGCTCCATGTATCATACATGACCGATGATTTCTATCAGTATGACGAAAAAGATCTGAGCCTCTCCGGGCTCAACAAAAAAAAGAGATTCAGCATAGGCAAAAAGATGAATGTCAGGATTGAGCGGGTGGATATGGAGGAGCGGGAAATAATCCTGGGCCTTTGAGCGAGGCTGAATTTCAAATCCCGAAAAAGGAATTGTGACCGGGGCCTGTATTCTATAGTTTGTAATTTGCGGTTTGGAGCTTGTTTTATTATGAAAGCGTTAAAAAGGACCCTCGATAAATTCTATAAAGAGTATGACTTCAAGGGCAGAATAGCGTTTGATCCGATAGAGTTCCCGCATCAATATAAAAGACCGGAAGATATCGAGGTTGCCGGCTTCATCGCATCCTGTTTCGCGTACGGCAGGGTGGACTTATTCAAGCCCGTAGTAAGGACGATAATCGGCGCAATGGGCGAAAGCCCTTATGAATTCCTGCTGGGCTTCAATCCCGGTAAACAAGGCCCTTTGCTGAAAGGGATACAATACAGGTTCAACAGGAATGCGGACATTATATGCCTGCTCCATGTGCTCGGCGGGACGCTCAGGAAATACGGCTCCATGGAATCCCTGTTCAAAGGGCATTACAGGGAGAGCGACGCTGATATCGGCAGCGGGCTCGCCGGGATGGTCGACGCCCTTCTGGATACGCCTGCTGTGTGCGGCGGGAACGCCAAAGCCTACGGCTTTCTCCAGTTCTTCCCCTCTCCGGTTAAAGGCAGCGCCTGCAAGAGGATGAATCTTTTCCTGCGCTGGATGGTCAGGGACAGGGACATCGATTTCGGCATATGGAAAGATATTCCCAAAAACAAATTGATCATCCCCCTCGACACCCATATAGCCCGGATAGCGCGCTGCCTCGGCTTTACGAAAAGGGCCTCCCAGGACTGGAAGATGGCTGAAGAGATAACCGGTGCGTTGAAATTACTTGACCCTGAAGACCCCCTCAAATATGACTTTGCGCTGTGCCATCAGGGCATTTCAGGAGTATGCAGCTCGCTGCACTGCGGCGCTTGCAGCCTGTCCGGACAGTCGTGTGCCCGACCGGCGCCCCCCGAAAACCCGAAAAGGTTCTACTTGATAAATAAGCAGGAGATATTGGAAAATACAAAGATATACTATTTATAAGTTATAGAAATAAATACCTGCCTGTAAGAGGAGTGGGCACTGACTATACGAAAGAAACTGATTGCCGGTTTTATCGGGGTCTCCTCAATGGCTGCCATAATCTGCCTGCTCGGCCTTAATGCCATCCTTTCGGTCCTGCTCGCGGTCTCCCTTTCTTCGGTCCTCGGATATCTCCTCGCCGGAACCATAGCAGACCCCTTGATAAGACTCGAAGGCGCGCTCAAAGAGCGCAGGGAGGCGGAAGAGGCGCTGCAGCAGGCCAATGAAAAACTTACCCGATGGGTGGATGAGCTTGAACGGCGCAATCAGGAGATATCCCTCCTGAGTGAAATGGGCGGCCTGCTCCAGACCTGCCTTACCGCCGGTGAAGTTTATGTTGTCGTCGCGCAATCAGTCCAGCAATTATTCTCTTCCGAATCGGGCGCGGTGTATACGTTCAATACCTTGCGGCACAGTCTGGAGGCCGTTACTGCATGGGGAGGCTTTCAGCCCGATGAACATGCGCTTCCGCCGAGCGATTGCTGGGCGCTGCGGCGCGGCAGGACGCACATGGTGACCAACCCCGGCTTGGAACTGCTCTGCTATCACTTAAGCAGCCCTTTGCCAAGCGCGTATATATGCGTGCCCATGATGGCGCAAGGCGAGATGCTCGGACTGCTGCACCTGCAGTTCAACCCGGACCGGGCGGGCCGTCCTGAAGATTTGCAAAGGATATTGGAAGAGCACAAACAGCCGCTGGCCATGGCCGTGGCGGAAAACATCGCCTTTTCGCTCGCGAATCTCAAGCTGCATGAGACACTTTATATTCAATCTACACATGACCCCCTTACCGGCCTTTTTAACCGCCGCAATATGGAAGAGACCCTTGACCGGGAACTGCATAGAATGGCCCGCAAAGGCCGTTCTTTGGGAATCATCATGCTCGATCTCGATCATTTCAAAAAGTTCAACGATACCTTCGGCCACCAGGCAGGTGACGCTCTACTCCGCGAACTGGGCGCTTTTCTTCAGAAGAACATCAGGGGCGAGGATTTCGCCTGCCGTTACGGAGGCGAGGAATTCGTGATAATACTGCCTGAAACCCCGCTGGAGATCACACTTCAGAGGGCGGAAAAATTGCGGAAAGATGTCGGGCAACTTGCTATAAGCTATCGCGGGCAAGCGCTTGGAGCAATTACCTTATCACTGGGGGCGGCCGGCTTTCCCGAGCATGGTTCGACTTCAGAGGCCATCCTTCGCGCAGCGGATTCGGCTCTTTACAGCGCTAAAGCCGGGGGGCGCGATCAGGTGGTAACCGCCCAGACCATTTTCTAAAATTAATCTTCCGCTTTTTTGTACTTCCGCACTTCCCGGACTGTTTTTCCCGGCTACATTTGACTTCCCCTCTTTTTCATGATAAAGAAAGGTAGGCGGTAAAAATCAAAAGGAGGTATACGGCTATGGCGGAGATACAATGGGAAAGAGATTTCAACGAGGCAATAAAGAGGGCAAAGAACGAGGGCAAGCCGATTTACCAGGATTTCTGGTTAGAGGGGTGAACGGGCTGCGCAGCGATGAATGCGGGTCCGTATTCGAATGAGAGAGTGCAGAAGTTTATAGAGGACTATTTTATTCCTGTGAAAAGCCGGTGCTTTTTTGATAAACCGACCGAGCTCATGAGACAGTTTATTATCACATGGACCCCGACCCTCATTATCCATGACAAAGAGGGCAGGGAGCACCACAGGATGGTGGGATACGTCCCTGTTGATGATATGCTCCCGCACCTCGGTCTTGGCAGGGCAAAGGTATTTTTTGACAGGAATCGCTTCAGGGAGGCTATCAAGGCCCTCGAGACCGTTATCGATCTGTATCCCGATGCAGGACCAACTCCTGAGGCGGTCTTTTATCTTGGGGTGGCTGAGTACAAGAGTGCACACGATGCGTCGGCCCTGCGCAGGGCATATGATACGCTCAAAACGGGATTCCCGCGGAGCGAGTGGACCCGCCGCGCAGAGCCGTACTCGGCAATCCCCTTGCATGCAGGGGTATAGAGGGCTGAAGGCGTTATCCTCACGTGTAAAAGCATCTTTAAACATGATAAAATATTGAGCATGTTTAAAAAGCGTAAACGGTTCAGATTTGTCCTTCTTTCAAAGTTTTTCCCCAAGGCAGGAGGACAACTGTTGGGATAATGTGTTTGGTCTTCATATCTTCGCCCTTCGCAACCTGAGTGCATTTCCCACAACCGACACCGAACTGAAGCTCATTGCAGCAGCAGCAAAAATAGGACTGAGCAGGATGCCCCAGAATGGATAAAGAATGCCCGCAGTCATATCAATAAGTTCAGGGTTTTCTTCTTCCTCAAGGGCGGATTTTGGCTCAAGTGCCATACCGCAAATAGGACAACTTCCAGTTTATTGAGGAAACCACCAGATATATAAAAGGAAATGGAGCCTTGTGAAAAGGCTTCCAGCTTGGATACAATAAGGTTGTGCAAAAATCCAGAAGACGAAATAAAGGCACGGGGTGCCACATTAAACCAAACGGAAGGCAATTGCATTTCTGGCTCCTCATCTAAGATATTCAGTTATGCAACGCTCAGGTAAGGGACTGTACTAACTTTTATGCGAAAAGTTCTCTCGATCGTACTGCCCATCTATAACGAGGAAAAGTGTATTGACGCACTCTGGGAGAGACTGCGGCTTCTCAAGCAGCGCATAGACGGCTATGGTATTGAATTCATCATGGTCAATGACGGCTCCTCTGATCGGTCGTTGACCATGATGAAAGGAATAGCTGAAAGGCACCACAATGTGAAGATTCTGAGCTTTTCCCGCAATTTCGGCCATCAGGTCGCACTCAGCGCGGGACTTGAACACGCCAGAGGCGATGTGGTGGTTGTCATGGACGCTGACCTCCAGGACCCCCCGGAGCTTATTGTGGACATGCTCAGTAAGTATCAGGAAGGCTATGATATCGTCTATGCAGTGAGAAGAGAAAGAAGAGGTGAGACTTCTTTTAAGAGAAAGTCGGCTTCATGGTTTTATAAGACACTCAATAGGCTCTCCTCAACTCCTATTCCTCAGAATACGGGGGACTTCAGGCTTCTAAGTCGCAGAGCGGTGGATGCGTTCAATCGTCTGGGCGAAAAGGACAGATTTCTAAGGGGCATGCTCAGTTGGATTGGATTCAATCAGGTCGGCATAGAGTATGACAGGCCTCCACGTATTGCGGGGGAAACAAAGTATCCTCTAAAGAAAATGCTCCTCTTTGCTCTGGATGGCATCGTGAGCTTTTCCAATCTTCCGCTGAGACTTGCCACATGGCTTGGATTTTTTACTTCCTTTCTTGCTCTCTTGTATATCGTTGTGGTGCTCATTAAGAAGTTTTTGGGCTACACACTGCCTGGCTATGCGTCCATTATGGTATCGATCTTGTTTTTGGGAGGCGTGCAGCTCATTACCATCGGCATTCTCGGAGAGTATATCAGCAGGATCTACAATGAAGCCAAAGGCAGACCGCTTTACATCATAGAGGAGACCGTCAATTGTAATGATTACCAACACACAGAGGATGAGCCACAGAGTACATAGACATTACCTATGTTCAATAACCTATTGTTTTGTTCTTAATAAATCAATTGAAGAGTATGTAACAACAATCAAAGGGGGGCTTGAGGCCCCCCTTAAAATTTAAGAGCCTGTCGATAGAGAAGCACATTTCAGTTTCAGCGTGAGACCACTTTCAACAATTGTTGGGCTTTTTGATCATCTGGCTTTATCTTTAATCCTACCGCTAATTCCCTCTGCGCCTTTTCTATTTGCCCCATCTTATAGTAGATAGTCCCGAGATTAAAGTGCGCCTCCGCAAAATCAGGCTTCAGCTTAATGGCAATCAGATATTGTTCTATGGCCTTATCCGGCATGTTGAGATTTTCATAGATAAAGCCAAGATTACTATGCGCCTCCGCTAAATCAGGCTTCAGCTTAATGGCGGTCTGAAATTCCTCAACTGCCTTTTCAAAAGAACCGTGTTCGGTGTATGCTACTCCTCTACTATAATGATTTATTGCATACGCAGTATTAATTTCATATGTGCACTCTATATCACGACCTTGCTCACAATAAATTAGGCCAAGATTATAATGTGTTTTCTCATTGTAAGGCTGCAGCCTAACGGCAGTCAAATACTGCTCTATAGCTTTATCAGGCATATTGAGATTTCGATAGGCAACGGCAAGATTATAGTGTGCCTTCACGTTATTAGGGTTCAGCTTAATGACAATAAGGTACTGCTCTATAGCCTTGTCAGGTATGTTACGATCTTGATAGGCGATGGCAAGATTATAATGTGCTTTTGCGGTTACCGGAGATTTTTTAACAGTATCCTCCCATAGTTTTATGCCGTCTTCCCACATTGCATTCCGCAGATGCGTTGCAACTGACAGTACTCCTGTCACAAGGACAAGCATCACCAGTATACTCCTTCCGGTCTTCGATGAACGCATCTTTTCCTTGATCAGAAATACCCCTGTCACTACAGCAATACTTACTCCCACTGAAGGCAAATAGACGCGATACTCATCGATGAGCCTGTCGAGCGGGACGATGCTTGACTCCACAGAGAGGGTGATAAAAAACCACAGTATCCCAAATCCCATTAGTCGAAGGTGAGGGTTGGATTGCGATCTCACCACCAGATATACCCCCAAGCCAAAGAGCGCCGCAAGAACCAGAAAGGACAGTACTACCTGGGGATCGAAGAAAGAATGAGAGACGGGGTAGTTATAATTGAGATTCTGGTTTACCGGGAAGAACAGCAGCCTCAAATATGTGACAATGACCCTGAACTGGGTGAAAAGATATTCTCCCCGAGAGAACATCCCTGCCCCATATGAGCCGGGAAGTGGCTGTCTACCTCCTGCAGTTCCCGTCAGACTCATAAGTGTGAGCGGTATGATGCTCAGGGTAAGGAGCATGGGGACAAGGTGAATCACCCTCCTTTTCAGAGTGTCACTAAAGAAGAAGAACTCGTACATGGTAATCACAAGGGGAAGGGTAAAGGCATTCTCCTTTGTCTTCATCGCCAGCACTGCTGAAAAGAATGCGATGCAATAGAAAAAGAGACGCCCCTGCCTGTCTTTAGTTAATCTTGACTTAATATAGGCGGTGAGGGAAACAAGATAGAACAACGCAACAAGAGAGGCAAACCGCTGAAACACATAGGTCACTGCCTCTGTCTGAAGGGGGTGTGAGGCAAAAAGCAGCGCTGAGAAAAACGCAACAGAACGAGCGTGCCGTTTTAATACCGATGTCTTCAGAAACGGCGTCCTGAATGTCAGGAGTACGAGGAAATATACCAAAATGGCGTTTGTCATATGGATGGCAATATTGATCATATGGTAGCCCGTCACTGATAAGCCGTGTATCTTGTAGTTGAGTGCAAAGGTGAGGTAGCCGATATAGCGGAGTATGAGGAAATTGTAGTATTTAAACCCTTGTGCATCCTGGGGGCTTACAAAATAATGGAGGTCCTTTATAATGGGATTATTGACAATATACTCATCCTCATCCCACTGGAATGGTGCACTAAGGGTATTGACATAGATGGTGAGAATGAGAACGACCAGGCAGACGATGTGCAGAAGTGTGTTATTCGGCAAACGTTTTTTTATGAGATCCTTCATATGACCCTTATGTCACTATACCATTTCTTCCTTTTTCCCCTCAAATGAGAAGACCAGGAAAGGAACGTTTAGTGCTGTGCACATCTGCCAATCAGATAATTCGCAAAATGTAGGCTCTTCGTTTTCTCAACATTTGCAGATGTACTCCTTAGAGACCCGTCTATTTCGTCCAGACGGCTCATGTAGCAATAATTCAAATTCATTCTGAAGGTATTCAGTAAGTCAGAGGAATTGTCCGTATTCCCGAGAGGGAAGCCGTCCTTTATTCATAATGTGGACTTTCGGAGTTTTTATCAGGATTACACTTGTACTCTACGAGGAGGCATTATCCGGCTAATCGCTGAGCAATGAAGTCTATCCGACGTCATTTCATAAGGAAGTCCGCCCTCTCTTTTCTACTGAAGATCTTTTTTCTTCTCTTCGAATTCCTCCTTGCTTATTTCACCGCCGGCGTATCTCTTTTTGAGGATATCCAGGGGCGAATCCTCCTTTGTTCCCCTTCTTTCAGCTCCGATAAGCGCTCTGACAAGATATACGATGCCCAAAATGACCAGCACCCAGAAAAGAACCATAAAAATACCCATTCCCCACCCCCATCCGTAGTATCCTCCATCCCAATGCATAGCCTTTACCTCCCCTTTTTCTTAAACCCTATCACAGAATAAAAATAGTATGCATAACATCAGAAATTTAATGGGGGTCCAGAATCCGGCAACCTGATCTTTGCTGGAAGCGAAGAACGCATACGTATCCCCCGGGGAAAGAGCGCCGCTATCCCGGCGGCTTACCGTGCCGCGAAAACGCTCTCCCGCATCATGAATATTTCCGGTTTCAGATTCTTTTGCCCGGTTTTGTTTCTCAACATTGGTACAAACATCTGCCGGCAGACCATCTTACCATCAATGAGTGTGATGGTGGTGTTCTTCCTGAGTTGAATGCTCGTGTTTGCTTTCTTCCGCTTTTTCTTTTTCCATTTTCTCAATATATTTCCCGGGGTCTTTCTTGAATTCTTCAATACACATAGGACAGCAGAAGTTATAGATTTTTCCCTTATATTCGTACGTTTCTTTGGCCTTTTCATCAATCGTTTCGCCGCTTACCGGACAGACTTTATTCCCAACCTCCTCTACCCTTTTCCCTTGCCCGGCAGTGTTTGCCTGTTCGGGTACTGTCCTGTTGTCGTTGTGTTCCTGGTGGGTTGCCTCCTGATTACTACTATGCTGATTATTACTCTCCTCATGCATCACAGCAAAGGAGAGACTGCTTGTCCCGAAGACAGCTACCACTGCAATTTGAACGACTGCTGTTTTTTTAAACATCTTTATCCTCCTTTTATTGCTTGAACTCCCTTCCTTTCCATATCATGTAAATCGCCGGGTAGATTATCAGTTCAAGGATTGTTGACGTGACGACCCCTCCGACCATGGGCGCTGCAATCCTCTTCATAACATCCGAACCGGCTCCGTGGCTGAACATGATGGGGATAAGACCTGCAAGGATGACGCTTACTGTCATGATCTTCGGACGTATTCTTTTGACAGCGCCGTACATGATCGATTCCTTGAGGGCATTGATGCTGTTCAGCTTGCCCTCTTTCAGCCATTTCTCATGGGCCAGCTCAAGATAGAGGAGCATGACCACGCCTGTTTCCGCATCGAGGCCCGCAAGGGCGATTATGCCCACCCATACGGCAATGCTCATGTTGTAATTGAGGAAATAGAGGAACCAGAACGACCCTACGAGGGAGAACGGAACAGCAAGGAGCACAATGATCGTTTTGGTAACCGATTTTGTGTTCATGAAGATGAGCACAAAAATGATAAGCGCAGTCAGCGGGATTACGAACTTCAGCCGTTCGTATGTTTTGACGAGGTACTCGTATTCACCGCTCCACGAAAGACGGTAGCCTTCGGGGATTTTCAGCGAGGCGACCTTTTTTTTGGCGTCAGCCACATAACCGCCCACGTCCCTGCCCGAGAAATCGACATAGACATACGCGGTGAGGAGGCCCTCTTCGCTCTTGATTCCCGTGGGGCCCCTGACGATCCTGATATCGGCAAGCTCCTCAAGAGGCACCTGCAGCACAGACTGTGAGGAGGCGAACGAAATGGGGCTTGTAGACCCGGGGTCTCTGCCGGGGCCGGCAGGCATGCCCCCGCTTCCGGCGGGCTGGGCGCTTCCCATCATGACCGGCACGAGCACTCTTTTGAGCCTGTCGATGTCACTCCTGAGCTCTCTCGCATACCTCACATTGACCGGGTAGCGCTGCCTTCCTTCAACGGTAACGGTGAGGTTCATCCCCCCGATGGCGGACTGTATCACTTCCTGGACATCATCGACAGACAGGCCGTACCGGGCGGCTTCTTCGCGCTTTACGGCAATGTCCAGAAAATAGCCGGTTGTCACCCTTTCCGCATACGCGCTCCTTGTGCCGGGGATATCCTTGACCGCGTTTTCTATCCCTTCCCCGATTTTTGCGATCTCATCGAGGTTCGGCCCCAGGACCTTGATCCCGACCGGGGTCCTTATCCCCGTGGAGAGCATGTCGATACGCGCTTTGATGGGCATGGTGAACGAGTTTGCCACCCCCGGTATGGTGAGCGCGTCGTTCATTTCGTTTTTAAGATTTTCGACGGTCATTCCCGGTCGCCACCGGGACTCGGGCTTGAGGTTGACCACGGTCTCGAACATCTCAAGGGGCGCGGGGTCGGTGGCTGTTTCGGCGCGGCCAGCCTTCCCGAAGACCTGGGAGACTTCGGGGATTTTCTTGAGAATCTTGTCCTGGAGGCTAAGGAGCTGCGCAGCCTCGGTGATGGAGGCCGCGGGAACGGTCACCGGCATGTAAAAGAGCGTGCCCTCATAGAGGGGCGGCATGAATTCGGAGCCGAGTTTTAAAAACGGATAGGCGGTCAGCGCCATGACAATGAGCGCAGCAATGATAACCCCCCACTTGAATCTCAAGGCGAACCTTGCCACCGGCTCGTAGAGCTTATGGAGCAGCATGCTTACCGGGTGCCGCTCCTCCGGGTATACGGTAAAGAGGTACTTGATAACGGGTATCCTGCTTAAAAACGGCGTCTTTTCATGAATAAAAAGTGTCATAAGCACCGGGGTCAGCGTTACGGCGAGGAACGATGAAAACAGCATGGCAAAGGTCTTCGTATAAGCCAGCGGTTTGAAGAGCCTGCCGGCCTGCGCCTGCAGCGTGAACACCGGAAGGAAGCCGACCGTGATGACCAGCAGGGAGAAAAAGAGCGACGGCCCCACTTCTTTGGCCGCATCGATGATGACATCAATACGTCTGCCGGGCCTGCCGTGGTGTTCCCAGTCCTCCAGCTTCTTGTGCGCGTTTTCGACCATGATGATCGAGGCGTCCACCATAGCGCCGATGGCGATGGCGATGCCGCTTAAGCTCATGATATTCGAGGTCACGCCGATGTAATACATCATGATAAACGATATGAGGATCGCGATCGGCAATGTAAGGATGACCACAAGGGCGCTCGGCAGATGGAAAAGAAAGATGATGCAGACCGCGCTTACCGCTATCGAGAGCCTTAGAATCTCTTCCTTGAGGGTGTCGATCGAGCGGTGTATCAGGTCCGACCTGTCGTAGGTGGTCACGATCTTTACCCCTTTGGGAAGGCTCGGCGTGATATTGTTTTTGATCTTCTCTTTGACCTTTTCTATAACATTGAGGACATTCTCCCCGAACCTGATAACGACAATGCCTCCTGCAACTTCGCCTTTGCCGTCAAGCTCCGCAAGCCCCCTCCTTATCTCGGGGCCGAGCTGCACGTTTGCTATGTCCCTGATGAGGATAGGAGTGCCGTTTCCATTTGTGCCGACCGCGACATTCTCGATGTCTTTTATATCCTTGATGTAGCCCCTGCCCCTTACCATGTACTCGATACCCGAAAACTCGAGCACCCTGCCTTCGACGTCCTTGTTACTCTTTCGAATGGCCTCCATTACCTTTGTGATGGGGATGTTGTATGCCAGGAGCCGGTTGGGGTCGAGCGTTATCTGGTACTGTTTTACAAAGCCGCCGATGCTGGCGACCTGGGAGACGCCGGGGACGCTCTCGATGGCGAGCTTCAGGTTCCAGTCCTGGATGGAGCGCAGTTGCGAAAGGTCATGCCCGCCTGTTTCATCCACCACTGCATAGCTGAAACCCCAGCCGACGCTCGTGGCATCAGGGCCGAGCACCGGATTGACGTCAGCGGGTATCTTGCTCCTGACCGACTGGAGGTATTCGAGCACCCTGCTCCGGGCCCAGTAGATATTCGTGCCTTCTTCGAAGATGACGTAAATGAACGAGCTGCCGAGATAGGAGAATCCGCGCACGGCCTGTACCTTGGGCGCTGCAAGGAGGGTCGAGGTGATAGGGTAGGTTATCTGGTCTTCGACAAGATCAGGGCTCCTGCCCGGCCATTCCGTATAGATGATTACCTGGGTGTCGCTTAAGTCCGGGATAGCGTCAAGCGGAGTCCTCTTTAGCGCATATATCCCCCAGGCAGCAAGGAAAAAAACCAGCAGGAAGATGATGAACTTGTTCCTGGCGCTGTACTCGATTATCCGTGCGATCATTGCTTTACAACGCCTTTCAGCCGTGATTCCGAGTCGATGAGGAAGTTGGCTGCGGATGAGACCTTCTCCCCGGCCTTCAATCCCTTTGTGATTTCCACCATGCCATCGGCCCTGACGCCGGCAGTAACCTCCCGCGGCTCAAAATATCCATCGCCCTTGTCCACATAGACTATCTGGCGGACCCCTGTGTCGATGACAGCCTCTTCAGGGACGGCCAACCTGCTGCCGAGATTGACCTTTACCTCAACGTTGGTGAACATCTGGGGCTTGAGCTGCCCCCCCGGATTGGGGATGGTGAACCGTACTTTGGCCGTCCTTGTATCGCCTGCAAGGGTAGGGTAGACATAATCGATACGGGACGCCCATTCTTTGCCGGGGAAATAGCTCAGGCTGATCATTGCCGTCTGCCCCGGCTTTATCAGCGGCAGCTCATATTCATAGATATCGGAAATGATCCATATTGTCGAGAGGTCGGCAACGTCGAAGAGTTTCTCTCCGGGCATCACCCGCATCCCCTGCACCACCATTTTCTGCAGGACATACCCGCTTACCGGGCTGTAGAGCGTCAAAGTCCTGATGGGCTTTCCGCTTTCCTCTATCTTCTTGATCTGGGACTCCGATATATCCCAGAGTTTCAGCCTCTGCTTTGCCGCCTCGAGCACCGCTTCCGCATCTTTGGAGAGCAGTGCGCTCACACGTTCTTCTTTTACACTCTTGCTCTGCTGCGTCCATTTGACTACGTTGAGGTATTCCTGCTGGGTAGCATAGAGCTCGGGGCTGTAAACTTCAGCAAGCGGCTCACCTTTTTTTACATACTTGCCCGTATAATCCACATAGAGCTTTTCGATCCAGCCTTCAATCTTGGTGTTGACAGTGGCAAGCTTTTTCTCATCGTACTCGATACGTCCTACTGTTCTGATGATCTTCCGAAGAGGCCGCACCGCTGCCGTAGCAATTTTGACCCCTATCAACTGCTGCTTGTCAGACGGGATCTCGACTGTCGGCGCTTCTTCGGCTGTCTGCTCCGGCTTAGCCTCGGGCTTTGTCTCCGGCTGGGGTGGAGGGGGGGCGCCACCCCCATGGCCTGCATGTCCGCCCGGGGCTGTTTGCGCCTGCGCCACCGGTGAGGACTTGTCTTTTGAAAACTTTTGCAGCAGACCGGAACCTGCTTTCGAAAAGCTGAAAAAGAGGAGTGCTGAAATCAAAACCAATGCGGCGCCGATTATCAGATTATTTCTTTTCATTTTTGTTATCCCCTGATGTGGAGTCTGTTATTCCTGTTAACGCCTCAAGCCGTGCAATCGCCTTTTCCCTTTCCGCAAATTGATTCCAGTATGAAATCTCCAGGTCGAGGATCGTTTTGAGCCGCGATATCGTCGTTATGGCTTCAACCTTGCCCGTTACATATCCTGAAAGCGCCAGTTCAAAATCCTGGTATGCTTTGGGGATCAGACCGCTTTTATATAAATCCATAAGCCTCTCTGTTGTTTTGAACATGGAGAAATTATCCCGTATGCTTGAGGAGAGCATAGAGCGGGCCCCCTCAAGCTCATGCCTCGCCTCGGAAAGGGACGCCTCGGCCTCATGGACGGCCTGCCGCTGTTTCGTCCTGTAGTAGAGGGGGATGTTAATGGTGGTGGTAAGGCTCCACATGTCTTCGAATTCCCCTTTCCTTTTAAAGAGGCTTGCAGCAACGGTGAAGTCGGGATAATACTCCTTTTGCGCCATCTTTACCTTCACTTCCGCCGAGGCGGCCATCTTCTCCCTGGAGCGGATCTCGGGGGAATTCAGGTATGCCAGGTGAATCAATTCATCCATACTGCGGGCGTACGGAGCGGCAAGCACCTCAGCAGGCCTTCCGAGGGGGGCATTCACGTCCCTCCCCACGGTGGCGTTAAGCATGGCTTCCAGCGACTGTACTTTCTGTTTCAGCATCTCCTCTTTTTCGAGGAGCATGTACTTCTCCGTCTGCGCCATGATGACTTCCTGCTGCGGGGCCATCCCTGTCGAGTATCTGGCAAGGGCCGCATCCTCAACCCGTGAGAAAAGTATCGTCCTGTCTTTAATGAGGTCGATGTTTTTATATGTAAAGAAAAGGTCGTAGTAGAGCTCTTTGACCCGGGCGATGATCCTTAGCTTTGCGGCGTTATGCAGCGCCCCGAGGCTTTCGGCATCCTTTGAGGCCATCTCTCCCTTGAGCGCCCGCTTCCCCGGAAAAGGGAACATCTGGGACGCGGAATACATCCACTGGGCGCCTTGCGCTTTTCCATAGGTATATTGTTTCCATCCCTCATTCTGGTAGCCGAACATGAACATCGGGTCAGGAAGGCTCCCGGCCTGCGGGACCCGGTAGGTGGAGGCCAGTGCCCGTGCTTCGGAGGAGAGGACTTCATGGTTGTTCTCCACCTCGTTGATCAGATCCTGAAGGCTCAGGGCGCCGTCCGCAGCACGGGCGTTACCGATAAAGCCGAGGAGCAACGCCGTGAGGAGTGCGCAATGAATAACAAGCCCCGTCACCGGCTCTTTTTTCCCTTTAATCATTACGCATATCCTCCTTAATGCATTAAAATAATTTTATCGTACATCGACAGTAAGTTTCGCCGCTGCAGTTTTTCCGCTCCGGGCGGTTTTTATGACTACATTCCATGAGCCGGACATCGGAAAGTTCACTTTTGTCCTGTACTCGCTCCCGCTCAATGCGGCATCCGCTTTATAAATCATCGGGGGCATCCCCGGCATTGCAGGCATCGAATATTCGACTTTCACTTTTGCATCGGTGATATCTTTGCCCGCTGCGTCCCTGACTCTGACAGCCATATTGTTGTCCCCGGTGATAGGCGGATTCTTGTCGATCATTACAATCATATCGTACTCTCCGACCTTTTTCTTTACTTCAAAATCCTTTGCATACACAACGCCTGCCATGAGCAGCAGGGCTAACATAAACAGAGCTGAGGTCTTCATGTTTTTTCTCCTTCCATTCTACAATAGTTGAATCTGAATTGCACTGAATTTCACCTTTTAAATTCCTTTTCCACGGTATCACGTATCATCCTGACGGAATACCCTTTTTTGTAAAGCTCGAAGGCCCGCAGGGCCTCCCCCAGGCAAATATCTCACGCTGCCGCATGGGTGTCAACATAACAGCTCAGTAAGCTCTTATGTTTAAAAACAGGAGATTCCGCGCACATGCAGTAACAATGAATACTGTCCAGCACCCACGGGATCTCTTGTGCAATCTGATATGCCCGCCTGATGCGCGGCTCATTAAAAAGCCCGGGGTCAAGAGTGGCCCTCCGCTCTCCTTTTCTGAGGGACTCATCTTTCTGAGCATGAACATCTTTTGAAGAGCTTATGCCTTTTCCAGTTTTCTGTGACGCTGCTTCACCCGTGCTTACTGAGAAAAGCATAACTGTTGCAATGATAAGTAAATTGCGACCATACGGCCTCATACCATCACCTCCATTCGAAAATATCAGGGCAGTCCGGTTGCCTCCTGACGCCTATTCTATAGCACAATCTTGAAAACAATATGAAGATTCCCGTATTTTTTTCGGGCGGTTTTTGTTCAATGGAGACCATAAGAACCCAAATCCGGCAATAACTGAATCAACATATTGTTATTGTTATTGCTGTCATTGAGTGGCAATCTTATCGGAAAAGGCGAGCTTGCTTCGTTTCCCTCGCAATGACAATTTTTATCGCTGGATTCGGGAAGAACTTTTCATGAAATATTCAAAATTGAATGCTTGCGGATGGCCTGTACTTTTCTGCATGGAGCAATTAATAAGCGCCGGTATTGACCAATATGCCGGGCCTCATCCCTCACCTGCAAAAAATCTTCAATTATTTCTTTTTAATCAGGAAGGAAAGTACGCCCTCTTCTTCTTTCAGCCCGACAAGCTGGTGCCCCAACCTGCTCAGGAGAGCAGGGATGTCAGCCTTTGAAGCAGGATCGGTGGCATGCACCTCAAGTACCTGCTCAGGCTCCAGTGCATCTATCGCTTTTTTTGTTTTTAAGACCGGCATTGGGCAATGGAGCCCTTTGACATCGAGAATGATATTCGCCTCATTACTATACATACCTTACTCCTTCACCCATGAGATTTTGCTTATTCATCCAGCAAGAATCAGACCATCCTGTTTTCTTTTGCAAGGCGGGAAATGATACAATGGATAATGAATGAAAATCCGTTAATGTCACAGACAGCGGAAAAACATAACAAGAAACTTTCCATTCTGTACGAAATTGCTATAACTGTCGGTAAGTCTCTTGATTTAAAGACAATTCTTGACAATGTCCTCGAAAGGGTAATGAACTTCATGGGCGTTGATGCGGGGGTCATCTATGTGATTGATGAGAAGACCCTGGAGATGGTTCCCGTATCTTTTAAAAACCTCTCTGACGAAGTGGTAAAAGATCTCAGTGAAAACAGAGTCAGGGTTGGTGAATGCATGTGCGGCAACATTGCGCAATGCAATAAAGAGGTAGTCATCTTTGAAAAGGCCTCCTCGGACCCGAGATTCACCCGGGGACTTCTCAAAAAAGAGGACATGGAGTTTTACGCGGGCCTGCCTTTGAAGGCAAAAGGGAAGGTGGTCGGCGTTTTATGTGTTATTACCCATACCCCATATACTCCTGACCAGGAGCTCCTGGATATACTCCGGGCCGCAACCCTGCCCATCGGCCTTGCAATTGAAAACGCACTCATATTTGAAAATACGAGAAAAGAAGCAGAAGCAACAGGGAGATACTACAACTTCGAGGGGATAATCGCGAACAGTCCTGAAATGACGACTATCCTCGATACGGTAAAAAAGATAACGGACGTCCCATCAAGTATATTGATATACGGAGAAAGCGGTACAGGCAAAGAACTCATCGCACGGGCAATTCATTTTAACAGCATAAGACGGGGAAAGCCCTTTCTTGCAGTCAATTGCGCCGCATTGCCTGAAAGCCTGCTGGAATCAGAACTTTTCGGGTATTTAAAAGGCGCCTTCACCGGTGCAAACACTGATAAGAAGGGGCTTTTCGAGGCAGCAGATAACGGCACCATCTTTCTCGACGAAGTCGAAGCTATGACAAAAAACTTGCAGGTAAAGCTTCTAAGGGTTCTTCAGGACAGGACATTTTTAAAGGTCGGAGGCACACAGCCCGTAACCGTTGATGTAAGGATCATTGCCGCTACTAACCAGAGGCTTGCAGATGCAGTAAAAGAAAAGCTGTTCAGGGAGGACCTTTATTACCGGTTGAACGTAATAAGGATTGAACTTCCACCGCTCAGGGAAAGAGCAGAGGACATTCACTTGCTGGTCAGGTACTTTCTCAATAAATTCAACAAGAGAATGGAGAAAAACATAAGAAAAATTTCAGATGATGCTCTGGAGGCATTGATAAATTATCCCTGGCCCGGAAATATCAGGGAGCTTGAAAATACCATAGAGAGAGCTGTTGTTATTGCTGAAACAGATGAGATACTCAGGGAAGACTTGCCGGTAGAGGTTTCTACAATTAATTTTGATTATAAAAAGGACTGGACACTTGAAAAGATAGAGAAGGAGTATATCTTTAAAATTCTGAAAATTGCGGGAGGCAATAAAAAGAAGGCTGCAAAGCTCCTCGGTTTGGATACCTCTACCTTGTGGCGAAAGCTAAAAACCTATCAGCAATAATTGCAATTTGCAATCACAGCTTTTTTCAAAAAACCTATAAAATTAAAGAACTTTTCATTCAATACCTTTTTAAATCAAGTTGCCGCTATGCAATTTGCAATCCTTAGCTTCGCAGAAGAAGCATGACGACTTCCCCAAAAGCATTATCATCGTCGTTTAATTGAGGGATATTTAATTAAGTATTTGAATATACTATAAATATCTAAACACTTCGAGGGCCTCCAATTTGTTGGCAGGTAAATTGCTCTATGATTACAAAAAAAAGATGGAGGTAACGAGTATGGCAGTGGTAAACGGTTTGGAAATCGAAAAGCTTTTAAAGGTTGTCGACACGGTCAAACAGAATTGGGAGGTAGGCAGGACAGTATGGAAGGCCTCAACCGCATGGAAAGGGGGGTTTAAGGTCGAGACCTGTTCCCGGGATTTTACCTTGCTTGCAGACGAGCCTGAAATGCTTTGCGGGACCAATACAGCAGCCAATCCGGTTGAGATGGTCCTCCAGGCTTATGGCGCATGCCTCACCATAGGGTACGCCATGAACGCTGCAGTGCGGGGCATAAAGCTTAACGATATCAAAATCGATCTTGAGGGTGAAATAGACCTTCCGGGCTTCCTCGGGCTCGAGGCGCCTGAAAAGCTCCATATGGATAAATTGCCCGGTTTCAAGACTATCACTGCTAAGGTAAAGGTCAAGGCGGATGCAGACGAAAAGACACTCAGGGCTCTCCATGAGCATATCGTCGGCACATCTCCTGTGGGCATAACCCTGGCAAGGCCGGTGAAGATTGAGAGCATTTTGGAGGTCGTGTAGAAAATGATTGAGGCATTGGGCCAATCTGCTACGCAAAGAGCTCAACCCGGTACGGACGATGTGTTCATTGTCCTGTGCGCTTCCGCAGCTAAAGGCTCCCTCTGTTTTTGAGTGCGACCGTTGAACTTCCTGTCCAAAAGGGCGGGGAGTTCACCCGGTCCTTTTCTTTTTCTTTACTTCACGGAAACATGAAATCTTGCTGTTGAAGTTTTTTCCACCCTCGGCAATATTCTTAAGGGAACATCCAGGCGTTGCATACGGGTGAAATAAAAGATGGCCGGCTGATGCCCCCATGACGGAAGAGATTACCGGTATCTTGCAGCTTTTATTCGGAAGGCTTGATATTCTCAATCGAATTGGGGTCCACTCTCAGCTCTTCAAGGACGTCTACGACCATGTCAATCTTTCGCAACTTCCCGTTATGCTTGAATTCCGCGAAAATCGCATGTTTTCCGGGCCTCATAAATACAAAGCTCACTGCGACTTCCGGGCCGCCGAGATTTTGCCTGGGAATTGCATAGATAAACTCCTTGAGATCTTCATCCCACGCTGCGGCCTGCATATCGAGACCGTCTATCTTTTCCAGTTCTTTTAACGGCTTCCCCTGATAACTTATCTCGTAGAGCACTGTGCCTACATGTTCCGAGTATATTTTTTCAGGGATGAGTTTGACCTTTATTCCATACCCCTCATCTATCTCTTTCCCTTCACTGTCTTCCTTCCTTCTCTCACCCTTGATCCTGATGTCCTTCCTTAAATTTACCCATCCCTTCGGTGTTTTAAAAACGATCTCAAAACGGTATTTGCCGGCCCATGGCGCATTATAAACGAACTTATAGTTTTCGCCTGCAGCCTCAGGGCGAACGTGCTTGTACGCATGCAGGTCGTCATCCGTGATAAACACATGCATATCGCTTATGTCCTCTCCTTGCTTCCGGTTGATGCCGAATGTATATGCGGTATCCTTTCCGGCAGTTGCGCCGGGATAATCCATAACGAGCTCAAAGTCCTTCGGGCTCTTCAGCACATGCCATATATACGGCTTCTCGTTGTGGGTATCGGGGATAATGAGCACTTCCTGATCGAGATCGAGTTCAGCAAATGATGGAGATACAGGGATAGATAATAAAAGAGGGAGCAGCAGAAAGATTTTCGTTTTCATATGCACCTCAGTGGGTATGCCTCAGCGCCATCGGCTGTCCGAGGATAAATGTGTTGATGATCATAAAGAATACGGCAAGCGCCGCCATGGGAATGAACGCCCTCAATGCCTTGTCTCCATAATATCTGGCGGCTATCCTGTATCCGGCATAAAGCGAAAAGAGATTGAGTGCAATAAGGATAAGCATCTGGAGCCAGAATATGGACTCAGGTCCCATCAAAGGCGCTGCATTCCATTCGGGCTCCCCCAGTTTCAAGCCGGCGTAATCATTGAGCACCCTCTGGGCAGCGGGGATGATCCCCGGCCCCTCTTTGAACAAATGCGAGATATTGTGGGCAAGGTGCATTGAAAGCCCGACGGGAATAAACATATAGGCAAACTGGATTGCCGTATTTTTGAGACCCAGCGGTGAATCAGGTCCTGTGAGCTTTCTTACGACCAGGGCGGCAAAAGTGAGCAGCAGCAGCGGGATAATAAGGGAGCCCGCTGTCATCACCAGCAGGAATATCGTTTTTTCCCTGGCCGCGTGAGCGGCTAGGCCCAATGCATCAAAAGGAATAAGCTTTCCGACAACATCCATCCACCTGTGCCAGGGCCCGACCATTTCACCTGTTACGACTATCGATACCCCTACGATCACAAGCGCGAGATATGCCTCATCCATGTATCCCCTGGTGGAGACCCAGAGGTCCTTTGCAAAGCTTCTGAAACGGATAGTGATATTACCTTGTGAGCAGGATTTTATGCACTCGCTGCAGAAATTGCAGTAATTATTCCTGTCGAGTGTCATCGGGGTCACGAACATGGGACAAGGGCGGCTCTTTTCAGTTCCCTTGATACATTCTTTTTTCTTATGGTCCCTGCATACCTCGAGGCATTTGTTTCTGAGCTCCACCGGGCTGAACATGGAGTAAAGGCCTATGAGCCCTCCTATCGGGCATACATACCTGCAAAACGACCTCCCCTTGAAAGTGATTGCCATGCCCGCCGCGACAGTAAAGAAACCTATCAGAAGCCAGGCGGTAAGGGCGGGCTTGTTCACAATACCGCTGAAACTGTCCCACCAGGTCAGGCCGAAGAAAATGAAACTGGAAAGCCATATGTTCCTCAAGGGCTTTGGGAAGTCTTTTCCAGAGCTCACCAGTCTTCCTATCCAGTCCTGTGCAGCGCCGAAGGGGCACATCATGCACCAGACCCTTCCGACAAACACAAAGGTGAAGATTATGGCCGCCCACCATATTGTCCACATCAGTATGGTCGCGATATTCCGGTCACCCTTCTGGATATCAAAGAGGCCCGCAACGATAATGATAACAAAGAAGACCAGTACAGGGACCTGGAACACGGGCTGGAACCATGCGGATTTCATAAATCCTTTTATCCAGGGGATCTCGAGGAGGTTGACCTTCTGCCCGGCTTTGGCGGTCGCTGATTTCCTCTGGGCAATTACCCACGCTCCTGCCAGGCCGCTTAGAATGATAATACTTATAGTAAAGAGCATCCTGTAAAAGAGGGCCTTCGACGCCTCTGCATATGAAAGTGTGCCGCCATATATGAGGGGCTCGGCAAATTTCTTGCCGCCGAGGGATTTTACTGCGAGGGTAAATGTATGCTCCCCTTTTGATAAAGGGTAGCTTGCCGCAAAGACCCCGGCTTTCTGTTGGGGCAGAAGTCTTTTGAAAGCGGAAAGGTCGATACCGGCGGGCATTTGCGGAGATTCTCCGAAATCAAGCCCTGAGTCCACGGCTGGGGCTCCGCTTGATGGGGCGGCCATTATGTGCCCGGAAGGCATACCTGCCGGCCCTGCTTTTTCAAAGAGGAGATATATCCCGGCATCGAGGATGGGGCTCCCTGACATGAAATCGGTCAGGGTTACCACTGCCTCGGACGGGTTGCCGTTTATGAATACCTCCGGCTTCAGTTCCAGTTTAACCTTTGCAGCGCCTATGCGAAACTCGCGCATAGCAGCCGGGGCATTATGCCCCTCACTTCCGTAGGCTGCGCCGCTTATGGCGATACACAATACTATTGCGAAGAGTCCTGCGCGTATCCTTTTCATCTCTTTTTGAACATCTCGTTGATGATGAGCAATCCCCTCCGTGCGCCTGAGGCTATTGCCTGCGCGGATTTCTCACCGCCCGGCGGAGCAGTAATATCAGCCCCTACCTTGAACTGATCGGAGGCCTTTTTCCCTTCGAATTGCTTAAGAAATGATTGCCGGACTATCTTCTGCGGTTCCTTGTTTTCAAAAACATGCACTTTCATGAGGTCGCCCTTGCCGCTTACCACTACACCCATCTCGATCTTTCCGCCCTCACCGTAAGCGTCGATGAACAGCATCGCCGCAGCCTTGCGCAGCGGTGTGTCAGGGCCGCTCCTTACCACAGCAAGGTATAGGGAAGGCTTCATATCCTCCTCAGGCAATCTGCTCCCCAATGCTTTTTCAATCCGTGAGCGCTGTTCATCGGAAACATACAGGTTCTTCTGTTCGAAGGATTCCGCCTGGGGAAAAAGGATTTTCAGTTTTTCGCCGGGCCAGACAAGATCATGGGCAAAGGAATGTGCAGCGAAAAGGAATAAAAGAGCAGCCATAGTTATGGCCGCTATCCCCTTGAATTTTTTGTCTTGCAGTGCTGTCACATACCTTGCCATTTTTGCATGCTTCCTTGAGTATCAATGTTATGAGTTTGCGTACCTGAAGCGGTATCTCTTTGGTTATCGTCCTGAGGCGCACTTTCTGAAGAATTATCTTTCATCATCTGATTTCCCTGTGAGCCGTCGTGGTCCGTGTGCCCCTGATGGCTGTCCATAGTCTGCTGTCCCATTCCGCTCCGGCTGCCACCCATCATGTCACCGCCTGAATCGCCGTGGCTGCCGTGACCGCCTGTTGAACCGTCTCCCGTGCCACTGCTGTCTCCGTGCCCGCTGTCGCCCATCATTCCGCCGTGACCGCCTCCGTGACCGCTCCCTGATCTTTTGCTGTCATCATGGTCTCCGTGTCCGCCCATCATGCCACCACCCATCATGCCCATCATGGCGTAGCTGTAACCTGCCGTTAAAGCGATAACGAGAATACTTGCAAGCACTATCCGTTTCATAAAAACCTCCCTTAGTTAATGGACCTTATCAGTCCGGTTTTGAGATCGAGCAAAATCCTGTCGACCATCTTTTTGTCCTTATAGACCTCAGCCTCTAAAAAACGGCCATCCTGTTTCTTTACCGTTACGTGCAGTCCTTTTTCCCGGTAGTATTCCTCCAATGCGGCAACAGCCTTCTTATGGGTCGGCTGTTTATTGCAGTATCCGTAGTCGCCGCACAGGGGGCATGAATCCCCGTAGGGGGTGACGGGTTCCCTTTCAGCGGCGATTGCATAAGCACTCGAACCGAGGAAAATGAAAAAAACAACCGGCAATATCCCTTTTTTCATGATCCCAGAATAGCATTTAATTTTGAAGGAAATATGAAATCTGAAAACAATATCTGGATATTAATGATTAGAAAATATACAATATGCATAAACAATCAACAAAGGGGCGCCCGATATGCACAGAATCGATCTGATTACAAAGGACCATCAGATGAAGCAGGAGTTGGCTTCTGTTCTTCCCAAAGGGGTAAAGCTCGCTGTGCACAAGGCAGTCCCCCCGGATATTCCCAAGGGGCGTATTGTTTTTATCGACATCGACACCTTCAGCGCCGGCCTTATAAAAGAACTGAGCGCCGGGGCATTCGTCGTGGCTGTAACGAAACAGAAAAGAACCGAACCGGTAATGGAGGCTGCAACTTTCGGGGCCTATGAAGTAATCCAGCGGCCTCTGAAGGGAGAGGCCGTATCCGGAATTATGGAAGAATTGCAAAACCTGAGCATTGAACTGGATGATATCATCCCTGTTTCAAAGGAAAACCTCCCGTTGACGGCAACCTGCGCGATAGTCGGAAGCTCGCCGGTCATAATGGATGTATGCAAGAGGCTTGCACAGCTTGCACAGGTTGAGGTCCCTGTGCTCATTACCGGTGAGACGGGGACCGGTAAAGAACTTGTCGCTGAAGCTATTGCCCAGCTTTCATCACGCTTCGGGAAACCCTTTGTAATGATAAATTGCGCGGCCGTTCCCGAAGCCCTCCTCGAGTCCGAACTGTTCGGTTTTGAGAAAGGGGCTTTTACGGGCGCCTTTGCGCCGAAAGAGGGCATGTTAAAGATCGCCGACGAGGGGTGCGTCTTTTTCGACGAGATCGGGGAATTGCCGCTCGCGCTTCAAGGCAAGCTCCTCCGTTTCCTCCAGACGCAGACGTTTTATCCCATAGGGAGCACAAAGGAGGTCCAGGTCAATGTGCGGGTCATATCCGCTACGAACAGGGATTTGTCGCGGATGGTGCTTGAGGGGAGATTCAGGGAGGACCTGTTCCACAGATTGAGCGTTGCAACGATCCATGCGCCGTCTCTTCGTGAGCGCAAAAAAGATATTCTTTCCCTTGTCAATTTTTTTATTTACCGGTATCGTGATACCGTCCAGAGGCCAATAAAGGGGATTACCAAAGCATTTCTGAAGAAGTTGCATTCGCACGGCTGGCCGGGGAACATCCGGGAGCTGCAGAATGTAATTCGCTCCGCTATCGCCCTGAGCAAGACCCCTTACCTTACCACATATGAACTGAAGGAACTGGGCAGGCATTCCACGGCGAAGCCGGAAACAAGTCTCCCTGATTCTCTTTCATCTGCTATTGTCCCCTATTTGAAAGAGGCGCTTGAGAGAGGAGAGTATAATATTTACGAGAGATTGCATAAAGAGGTCGACAAAACCCTGCTTGATTATATTTTGTCCTACACAAAGGAAAACCAGTCGGAGGCCGCGCGCATTCTCGGTATAAACAGGCTGACGCTCAGGAAAAAGCTCGGTATGGGTCTTAATTAAAAGGAGGCATGATGCGCGTGCATGAAAATATTTTAAGCCTTATCGGGAATACGCCCCTAGTGAAAATTACGCAGATGTACGGGGGTAACAACAGCGCCGAAATATGGGCGAAGCTTGAGGGGTGCAATCCCGGGGGGTCGGTGAAAGACAGGATAGCGCTCTTTATGATCGAGGATGCGGAAAGAGAGGGCGCGTTACAACCCGGCGGGACCATAATAGAACCCACGAGCGGCAATACAGGAATCGGGCTTGCGCTGGTTGCCGCTGTGAAAGGGTACCGGCTTATCCTGACCATGCCTGATACCATGTCGCTGGAAAGAAGGCAGATGCTTCAGGCTTATGGCGCCGAGCTTATCTTGACTCAGGGTGAGCAGGGCATGATGGGGGCATGGGACAGGGCTGAAATGATATGCAGGGATAATCCCGGGTTCTTCATGCCCCTGCAATTCGAGAACCGCGCGAATCCCGAGGCCCATAAAAAGACGACGGCTTTCGAAATAATTCGTGACCTCGGTTCTGTTCCCGACGCCTTTGTTGCCGGAGTCGGGACAGGAGGTACGATAACCGGCAGCGGAGAGGTATTCAGGGAAAAGAGACCCGGTATCATGATTGCCGCCGTCGAGCCCGCGGGATCGCCTGTGCTGTCGGGCGGAGAGCCTGGAAAGCACAAAATAGCGGGGATTGGGGCCGGTTTTTCCCCCGGCGTTTTGAATGCGAAAATATACGATGAAGTCATTCCTGTTACCGACAGTGATGCTGCGGAAACCGCGCGGCAGCTTGCGTTAAGAGAGGGGATACTGGCCGGCATATCATCAGGGGCGGCGATGTGGGCAGCGCTGCGGGTGGCCGGACGGCTCGGCAAGGGGGAAAGGGTGGTTGTAATTTTCCCGGACAGGGGAGACAGATACCTCAGCACAGGACTGTTTTGCCGGGCCGGCAGTTGTATGTGAAGATATTACGGAGTACATGAAGTCGCCTCGGGATACTTCATATCGTCAAGAAAGGGAAATTGTGAGCGTATTCTATCGACCTCGTCAGGGTCGAATTCGCAGGTCGTAAACTCATCCGTTTCATTTCCCGACCAGATGACATTTCCTGCCGGACCGATAACACAGGATGCCCCTGGATAATGAATGCCGTTGCCGTCAGTGCCTGTCCGGTTGACGCCGATAATAAAGCACTCGTTCTCAATGGCACGGGCTTTAAGCAGGGTCTCCCAGTGTCCCTTCCTCTCCGACGGCCAATTGGCGATTACAAATATCGCGTGTGCCTCTCCGGCGACTTTCCTGAACACCTCGGGGAACCGCAGGTCGTAGCAGATGAAAACGCTGGACGGCATGCCGTCGATATCAAAAACGACCGTATCGGTTCCTGCAATGTAGTACTTATCCTCACCGGCATACGAAAAGGGGTGAATTTTGGTATAGGTGGCATGGGGCAGTCCTCTCCTGTTGAACACTGCGGCCATATTCCGTGCTTTTTCAGCTCCCGGCGCCTTAATGGGGAACCCGGCAATTATGTTTATATTGTTTTTCTTTGCCAGCCCCGCGAGCAGCGAGGCTGTCTCGCCGTATCCCTCTTCCGCAACGGTATGGATATTCATTGAGAAACCGGTGCTGAACATTTCCGGAAATACAATTACAGTGCATTCTTCCTCCGCGGCTTTTTTGACAAAGAAATCCGCCCGTTCAAAATTAGCCTTTTTCGATTCCCACGCGGTGTTCAGTTGTATAAGAGCCGCTTTCATGATTGCCCTCCCGGGTGCAGATATATCCTGAATACCGTCCCGTGATCGATCCTGCTTTCCACCGTTATCTTCCCTCCCATGACATCGACCAGTTCCTTTACAATGGCGAGTCCAAGCCCCAATCCCCCCTCACCCCCCTTTGGAAAAGAGGGGAAGGGGGAGATGTTATCTTCCACCCTGTAGAACCTGTTGAATATGAGCGGTATCTCATTTTCGGGAATGCCTTTCCCGGAATCCTTTATTGCTATAAAAAAGGTATTCTTCACGCTGCCGTAATCAATACCGTAATCGATGGTTACCCCGCCCTTTTCCGTATACTTGAGGGCATTGGAGATGATATTGCGCAGTATTTTCTCAAGTTTGTCGACATCGGTGATGACCGGCAGGTCATCTTCCTTTGATACCTGTAATTCGAGCCCCTTGTCTCTGAACGCCGGCAGCAGGTCGTCTGCAATGCCTGATATAAACTCTCTGAGGTTGATTTCCACCATTTCCGCTTTTGTAAAAAAGCTCGCCTCCGCTACCGTTACATCCTCAATGCCTTTTACCAGTTTGATCAATCTGTCGATCTCTCCGGCGATATTATCCAGTCCTTTCTCCTTATCTTCAATTATCCCGTCAGCCATCGCCTCTACATGGGTCTTCATGATGGTAAGGGGGGTCCTCAGTTCATGGGCAATGTTCGACATGAGGTGCTTCCTTAACTGTTCCTCTTTTTGCAGGGATTCGGCCATGGCGTTAAAGGCTTCGGACAGCTTGCCGACCTCGTCATCGGATTTCGGGCTTATCCGCACGCCGAAGTCACCGTGCGCAATTTTTTCAGCAGCCTTTTTCAGGCTGGTTATGGGCCCTGATAAATACTGGCTGAAGAGCAGCGCTATCAATAATGAGCCGCAGCCCGCGATTGCAAAAGATACATAAAGAAAACTCTTGACCCTCCGCTTGAATATGAATTCCTTTTCCTTGATCTCTTCTTTCTG
Organism: Nitrospirota bacterium; assembly: GCA_023476565.1. Taxonomy (GTDB): domain Bacteria; phylum Nitrospirota; class Thermodesulfovibrionia; order Thermodesulfovibrionales; family Dissulfurispiraceae; genus JAMCVZ01. Next base: position 16,759 of record JAMCVZ010000037.1, on the reverse strand, counting down.
GAACGGCCGCGCCAATAAGGTTCCGATCCTCTCGCTCTTCATGTAAAGCGGATATTCGTCGAACTTGCCGCCTGTCTCATGAATATGGAAGAGCCCTTCCATGCGCGACATCATGGCGCCGGAAAGGGATTGCATGGCCTCGTGCGATGAGAGCACTTCCTGGCCGCTGTTGTCGAGGATCTTTATATCAAGCCCCATCATCATTGACCAGTGCATGGATTCGGAGAGCGCCTCTTTATCCCATCTGCCGCCCGCGTAACCGCCTTCCACGGAGGCCAGTATCCAGTAGAACTGGTCTTCCTTAACGCCCTTGACGTAATTGCCGAAATCCCGCATTATCAACCATTCAAAGATAAAGTTTGAAAGGAGCGCGGCGAATATGACGACAATAAATGCCAGGAATATTTTGGTTTTCATAACCTTATTATTTTAACTGTTCGCGGCAAATAAATTAAGGGCCTCTCTCAGTAGGATGCAGGGGGACAGAGTATGTGAGCGGCTTCGATAGCCCAAGAGCAGCCATGGAGGGCGGAGCGGGCTATCGTAGCCTCGGAAGATGGCTGGATGCCATCTGAGAATGAAGTCGAACATACTCTGTCCCCCTGCATACGATTACCCACTTTTGTTCTCAATCAGGGACGCCTATGAATTTGTACCCGGCGCCGTAAACGGTCTTCAGGAATACCGGCTTGTGCGGGTTGTCCTCTATCTTCTGCCTTATGTTCTTGATGTGCGCATCGATGACCCTGTCATATCCCTCGAAATCATATCCCTGTACCGCATTGACGATCTGGAGCCTGCTGAAGACCATCTGCGGTTTCTCCGCAAGCATGAGGAGTATCCTGAATTCGGTAGTCGTCAGGGGAATGGTTGCCCCGGCCTTGAGGACCTCGATGGAAGCAGTATCTATTTTAAGGAGCCCGCCGTTGAAGGAGAGGATTTTTTTCTCGTCTTTCCTCGTCCTCCTGAGGTGCGCATTGACCCTCGCAACGAGTTCCCTGGGACTGAAAGGCTTTACAACGTAATCGTCGGCGCCTATACAGAGACCCTTGACCCGCTCATCTTCGGAGCTCTTCGCGGTCAGCATTATTATGGGGACATCTGAGAATTCCCTTATGGCCCTGCAGATATCTTCACCGTCGATATCGGGAAGCATTAAATCGAGGATAACGAGGTCGTAAGTGTTTTTGATCTGCCGCAGCGCCGCTTCCCCTGTTTGTGCAACAGTGACCTTGAAATCATCCCTCTCGAGATACGACTTCACAATATCGGAGATCTTTTTCTCGTCCTCTACTATGAGGATTTTCTCACCGGCCATATTCAGGTACCCGTATATTCCTCAGGAAATCCGCGCTTACCTCGGGAGCAAGGGGGTTTATGAACATGCCGGAGCCCATCTCAACGCCCGAGGTCATAGCGACGCGGGGCACGATCGTCAGATACCAGTGGATATATTCCGAGTCGGTATGGGACGGTTTCCCCGATTTGATGATATAATTGAAATCGGGATTTGCCAGGCCGTAGTAGAGCCTCGACATTACTGCTTTGAGATTTGACGCAAGGTCCTGCAGTTCCCCGGGTCTGGCATCGGCAAAGGAGCCGGAATGCCTTTTGGGGAATATCCAGACGTGGAACGGCGATACCGCGGCATAGGGAATGAACGATACGAAATGCTTTGTGTTAAACAGGACCCTTGAGCCGTCGCTCAATTCATCATTGATGATCCTGCACATCAGGCATTCGCCTGTATCGTCGAAGAACTTCATGGCGCCCTCGGTCCTGTTCCTCACCTGGCGGGGCGTTATAGGCATGCCTACGACCTGTGAGAGCGAATGCTCGATGGAAGTCCCGGAGTCGTGGCCGCTGTTTTTGAATATAATCACATATTCAACTCTCGGATCCTTGTAGACCTCGGTGAAACGGCCCCTGTATGTCTGCAAGACGTCCTCTATCTGATCAGCGGGCATGACGGCCGTTGTGTGGTTGTGAACGGGGGTGTCGATTATTATCTCGTGAATGCCGACACCGTTTACAACCTTTCTCAGACCGGAATTCGTCCTTACTTTCTCCCCGTCCCGCGAGAGCACCGAAAACTTGTTCAGTATGACCCTTACCTTCCACCCTTCTTCCCCGTTGATCCTGTACCGCTCATCAGGGCTCTTTGCTTCATTTCCCGGACAGAACGGGCAGGTCTCTACAAATTCAGGGTGCCTCTTTTTCTCCCTGGCCCCTATGAAATCCTGCGGCCTCTTTCCTTTTTCCATTGCGAAAATGACCCATTCCCGCGTTATCAGGTTCATCCTCAGCTCAGGCATGCCATACCTCCTCAAATCTCCGGGAATGCGCTATCCGGAACTATTTGAAACGAATCACTATTGATATTAGCATATCTTGAAAGAGTTATGTTTATGGTATATTTAAGCATGCCGCGTCCCGAGTTCAATACGCAGTTGAGTCTCTTTTCCGGGCATGATGAGAGGTTCATAACAGAGTATTTCCGGAAAAAAACAGGAAAGCCGGTCTCCCTTATCCTTACGGATAATTCCACCAGTATCCTTTCAGCAAGAATAAAGAGCGGGGTTGTTCATATCAGGTTCCACAGAATGCTGTTGAATGCGGGCATCGATATCATAGCCGAGATAGCGGAATTCATAAAGGCGAAGAGCAGAAGGACGCCGCTCCTCAGGGAGTTTATTAAAAAGAACAGCACCTGCCTGAGGAACAAGCCCCCCAGGGCGGTCCATGCCGTTCTTCAGGGCAGGTATCATAATCTCGGGCATCTCTATGAGGCAATAAACAGGGATTATTTTGAAGGCAGGGTTACCGCCTCGATAACCTGGGGCGCAAGGGGCACAAAGAGGGCTGCGAGGAGAAGGACATTGGGCAGCTACAGTGTGCATACCAATACCATACGGATAAACCCGGTCCTCGACAAAAGGACCGTTCCCCTCTATTTTGTGGAATTCATTATATATCATGAAATGCTCCATGCTGCTATCGGCGTCGGAAAGAAGGCCGGCAGGAACATAGTGCATTCTCAGGAATTCAAGAGGAGGGAGCGGCTCTTCAGGGATTATGAGAAGGCGACGGTATGGGAAAGGGCAAATCTGTAGGGGGCAGAGACGACTTTTTTATTGACAAAGAAAAAAACAAAATAATACAATTATCCAGTTTTAAAAAGCAGTAGTCCTTATCGAAAAGGCAAACCATCCGAAAGGGTGGGACGCAAAGCCGACAACCTAAGGGCAGGATGCAGCCTATGGTGGCAGGGTTACCGAAAAGGGTCGATGACATATTGCAGCTCCACATATTTTCAATCCCTTCGAGAGATATCTCTGCTCGTACGCCATTATGATATGCGGCAACGCATCCGATGTTCCCGGAACAACAATGAAAGGGGGTGTAATCAGTAAAAGAGCGAAAGCTCGGGGTTTAACTGTGGTCCTGATACTTTTCAGTTAAGAACCATGAGATTAAAAGGAGGCTACATGACCAAAGGAGAGTTGATTGAAAAGGTCGCATCCGGTGCGAAGATGACAAAGGCCGAGGCCGGCAGGGCGCTGGATACGATGATTGCAGCAGTCAAGGGGGCATTGAAAAAAGGACAGAAAGTGACCCTGGTGGGGTTCGGAACTTTTTCCGTTTCAAAGAGGAAAGCCAGACAGGGACGTAATCCGAGGACCGGAGCGACAATTAAAATCCCTGCAGCAAAAGTGCCGAAGTTCAGCGCGGGGAAAATATTCAGGGATGCTGTCCGATGATTCTACCATAACAGGATCAATCATTCGGCAGTGATTGTTCCTAAACTGTTATACGAGGAAGGGTGGGGCTGTTCCCCACCCTTTTTTATCTCCCCCGGCGAAATAACGGTTATTATCTTAGTGTGGGGTTTCAGAAATACATGGAATAAGTCTGTCCTTCGTTCCCGTGTCCTACGGGTGCGAAAAGGACCTGATGAACGGCACGAGATTATAGAGCTCCCCGTAAGTAATGGATGAATGCCATTTCCCCGTAATCCTGGCAAGCAGAATAAAGCCGGAGAACACGGCTGCAACGGCAGCGATAAAGATTTCAGGCTTTACAGCCTTTCCGCCCGCAAGCGAGATATCCAGCGCGTCCTTTGCCGGACAGTAGCTGACGCATGTAAGGCAGCCCGTGCATTCGGGTGACCGGATACTCTCTTTTTTATCGACAGGGAGCAGGGAAGGGCAGTTTTTTGTACATAATCCGCACTGGGTGCAATGTGAGGTCCTCCTTATTTTTACGGGACTGATGAAACTCAAAAGCCCCAGCAGCCCGCCGTACGGACAGAGATATCTGCACCAGAAATTTTTATAAAAGAGCGAGAGACCGGACAGGCCCACCAGCGCTATTCGGGTGGTCGTGGACATCTCCGTGAAAAATTTCAGGAGCTTTATATCGGCAACCTTCCAGTAAGGCTTGCTGAGAAATCCCGTTATCTGCGCTGCCGGCATTTTTATCAGGATTATATATAAAAAGAAGGCTGTGAGGATATATTTGATCGACCTCAAAGGATAGTCGAAATATTTGGGGATCGTAAAATTTTTCCCGAATACTTTCCCGCCCGCCTTCCATACGGCATCCGACAGTGTTCCTACGGGGCATATCCACCCGCAGAAAGACTTTTTCAGAAGGGCCGCAAGGACTATCGCGGCAAGAAAAATGACCAGCGCTGCCGGGTGCAGGGGATCGAAAATCCCTTCCGTAACCCAGAGCTTGAGCGCCATCAGGGCGCCTATGGGCATGAAGCCCTCAACAGAGGGCGCCCGCGATACGGACGGTATTGCGCCGTGCTCAATCTCCCGCACAAAGAAATAAAAGCTGACGCCCGCATATATGACCATAAAGAATACGGACCACTGGACAGCGTAGCGTATCTTCCTGATGTATGAGCGGTTGATCCTTTCCATGTCCTTATTCTATATCAGCCGCAGGCGTAAATATATGATTACCGTCATTCTTTTCCCTGCTTAAGCATTCCCCTGACTGCCTTCAGGGCCTCCTCCCCGGAGCTTATCTCACCCGCCAGGGTTCTGTCCTCGATCTCCGTGAGTATCTTTTTAAAGAGGGGAGAGGGTGTCAGGTGAAACTCCCTGATAAGGTCATTGCCGGTGATCAAGGGCATCATTTCCATTCTCGGCCTTATCTCCTCGTGATAGAATGAGAGGAGTTTCCGGCAGAAGGAGAGTATCTCAGCCTCGTTGGACAGGAGCCCGGCATGGGCGATGCCAAGAATGATCAAAGGATAAATGTCATTTTGAAATTTCTTCAAAAAAGCGATGGGGGCTTTCTTATCGGAACTTTTACTTTCATCATATAAATCCGGGATTCGACGGCTCCCGGATGCCGCCGGATATATAAATTCCACCTCTTTCCCCGACATTTTTAACCTTAACGCGGCATTCCCGGCTGCTTCGGAGTTAGAAAAGAGAGTGGATAATTTTAAGCATACCCTCCTGTAATCCACATGAAAGTAGTTTGAGATATCATCGGAATATCCGGGGAAATAAACAGCAAGGTTGTCCAGAATCTCCTCGACTTTTCCATACAACGGGAGCACGCGTTCCCATGCATCTTTTCCAACCTCAGGGAATATTGAGGGCAGGAGACCGGCATTAACCATACCGTTGATGGTGTCATATGAAGCGTTGAGTCTCAGGATATGCCTCAGCTCATCAGCAATTCTTTCAACGGCTGCCGAATTTATCCTTACCGCATGTTTTCTGGCGGCGCCGAGCGTATGCTTTTCGATTGAGAAATGCAATGCAGCGGCGAAGCGGTATACGCGAAGAAGCCTCAGGGGATCCTGTATGAGATTTTCTTCCGATACCATTCTGATAATCCCGTCGAGCAGGTCGTTCTGCCCATTGAAAGGATCGATTACATCCAGTGACGAGTAACGGGTGACAAGTAACGAGTTTTTGAAGTTTTTATTCTTAAACTCTTCACTTGTTACTTGTAACTTGTTACTGCTTTTAAGGGGAATTGCCATGGCATTGATAGTTATATCACGGCCTGCAAGGTCGGTGTAAATGGAGTCGCCTCTGAGGACCGAGAGGTCCATAAACTGATCGCCTTTTACAACACGGGCGGTACCGAAATCGCTGTCCAGGAAGACGAACGAGCCGTTGATGTCATGTGCAAACCTTTTTGCTATACCGGGTGCGTCTCCCTTGAGCGCTATATCAATATCCCTGAGCTCCTTGCCCAGAATAATATCCCGCACAGCCCCGCCTACAATGAAAGCCGTACCGGCTAAGTCCTCCCTTTGAGCAAAATTTCTGAACAGTTCCAGAAGGGAATGCATTTATTTCCTTTGTATAAAAACCTTCATTCCAATAATTTTATCAGAACACCTGTAAAATTTCAGAATAAATGAATGAAGAGCACGATTGATAGAGCACGCGGCAGCAGCTTAAGAACCTATCTTTATGATTCCCCTCTGAATGGCAAACTTGATGAGCCCCGCACGCGCGTGTATGCCGAGCTTTTCGCTGATATTGGTTTGGTGGGCTGTTACGGTCTTTACGCTGATATTCAGCATATCGGCTATCTCTTTGTGCGTGTATCCCTCTGCTATCAGTTTCAGAACCTGTTTTTCCCTGTCAGTGAGTTTTTCGTATGGATCCTCCATTGCTGCCTGTTTGTCCTTGCCCAGATAACCTGCAACCACCTCGGACGTAATGGAGGGGTGGAGATACGATTCTCCCTTATTAATGGCCCGCAATGCCGTAATCAGGTCGCTTCCCACCGCCTTTTTCAGCAGGTAGCCGGAAACCCCTGCCTTCAGAAATCTGGATATGTACTCTTTGTCCTCATACTGTGTAAGCACGAGTATTTTTATATCCGGACTTATCTTTTTCATCTCTATTGTTGCCTCATACCCTCCCAGTTTCGGCATGTTTATGTCCATTATAACTATGTCCGGACGGAACTTATTCGTCTTTTCTATGGCCTCAAGCCCGTCAGACGCCTCGGCAACCACCTCGATGTCGTCGCATGTTTTCAAAAAGGCTGTAATGCCCTCCCTCACAAGGGCATGGTCGTCCGCTATAAGGACCTTTATTTCAGACATCTTCTTCTCCCTCCGCTTTCATTGGAACTTTAAGACTTACCCTTGTGCCGCAGTCCGGCGCTGAATGTATCTCCATGCTTCCTCCCATAAGGGATGCCCTTTCCTTCATGCCTAAAAGCCCCAGGCCCCTGAAGTCCTTTCTTGCATGAACGGTCTGCTGAAACAGGGTATTGACGTCGAATCCATCTCCGTCATCCTCCACATCCACGCTGATATAATTGTTGTCAGCCTTAAGAATTACAAAGACATTCAGGGCATTTGCATGGCGCGATATGTTTGCAATCGCTTCCTGTATGATCCTGAAAAGCCTTATTTCTATTTCAGGGCTGAATCTTTTATTGTCGGCTCCGATGATATTGTAGAAGACATTTATCCCCTTCTCTCCGAGATGTATATTAAGGAGCCATTTTATTGCGGCCTCCAGCCCGAGGTCGTCCAGAAGCGAAGGCCGCAGATTTTGTATTATTGTGTTCAGGCCGTCCAGCGTATTAATAACGATCTTCCTGATATCATCAATCTTATTTGCAGAGATTTGTTCCGGATAGAGTTTGCACATATCGATCTTCATGAGAAGGGCTGATAGATCCTGGATGGTTTCATCATGGAGGTTTCTGGCGATCCTCTTCCTCTCCTCCTCCTCGCTCGAAATTATTTTGTTGAGCAAATTCTGTATCATCTGCCGGCTTTCTTTTATCTTCCTTGTCCTTTCTCTGACCCTGTTTTCAAGCTCCAGGTTGTAATTTCTTATGCTCTCGATGGATTCGGCAAGCTTGCCCCTCATGATTTCAAAACTCTGGCTTAAAACACCGATCTCATCACTGGCCTGTACAGTAACAGGTTTCGATAAATCCCCCTTTGCTATGCGGTCTGTTGCCTTTATGACCTCTTTTATGGGGTTTACCACGCTCCTGCTTATACCTATGGCCAGTATGAATGCTGTCCCTATGAAGATTATACCGAGGGCGGCAAAGGCTTTTTTCAACTGTATGGAGGATGCAAAGACATCATCCCTGGGTTCCTGTATGGATACCCCCCACGGCGCCATCTCAAGGGGAACAAATGCTACAATGTTTGTTGATTTCTTCCTCTTTTCCGAATCATGGCATTGATGGCAGGTTGCCACCCGCTCCTTTTTTGAACTTATTATGGCGCTGAAGAATTTATTGTAGTCACAGTATGTGAGCGTCCGTGAGGGCCTTGATGAAGCAATGACTATGCCGTTGGAATCGATGATGTCTATGAAGGTATTTTGTCCTATATCGGTATGCTTGAGCATATTGGTAAGATTGGGATTTGTGGGGTCTATCTCTCCCCCGGCGATTCCCACAGGGCTGCCGTTTTTGTCCTTCAGGGGCACAAGCACAAAAAGCACCTTTCTCTTTGCCGTTTCCGTGACATAGACATTTGATACAACAGGCTTCCCGGTGGCAATCATCCTGCCTATGGGCTCGATGCTCAAAAGATTGATGTCGGTAGAGGGTATCTTTTCGGGATAATTTAAGATGACATTGCCCTCTCTATCCAGAAGGAATATCCCGTCCGTGAATATGGAATACCTGTATGCCGTGTTGAGGGCTTCCCTTTCAGGGGTTAAATCATTATCTTCGAGGTTTACGCTGCCTGATAGGGATATGTCGTAGAGGCGGTTTACGTTGTCCTTTATGATATTGTCTATATTGGTCCGGATCAGGCGGGCGAGGGCGAGTTTTTTATTCAGGGAGTCCTCTATGTTTTCCTGGATGATGTAGTAGCTTACAATTCCAAGGCTCAACAATATTATGGACATGCCCAGCATTACTGCCAGGGTTATTCTCTTTCGCAAACTCCCTCTCCCTGCCCCATATATAATTTAGATTATATAGTAATAATCGAAAAATACAACAACGGACAGGGGTTAATTGACTTCTGAATTTTCATGGCGCTCTGTTTCCCTGTGTGCACTTAAGATCTCCTCAACGGGTTTGTTTTCGATCCTCGCAAGTTCGACGGGATGTTCCAGCGCCATCCTTTCCCGCGATATGGTGCCTGTAAAAATGCCTTTATCGAGGGGGAATATCTCCGGACTGAATATGGAGTTGTAGATATGCCACAGGGCGATAACGGCGAATATCAAAAGCGCCTGATTGGTGTGCAGCACCTTTGCCGCCGGGATAATCTCTCCGGGGAGGAACCGCGTGACTGATACAGGGAACCAGAGTATAAGTCCGGAGAAGACCATTATGATAGAGCCTATAAGGACGCCCCAGTATTCGAATTTCTGCCTGTAGCCGTAGCGGTCGCAGATTGCCGGATGGTCTTCCATGCCGAGGTAGTATTTTATATTGTGTACGGCGTCGCTGAAATCCTTTTTGTTTATAACCATGGACGGCTGCCATCTCCTGAACGCAATGCCTATTATCCCTGTTATAACATGCATGGATGTTGCGATTAAAAATATAATGCCTGTATACCTGTGGATCAGTCTTACATAATCGATTCCACCCAGATGGAAGATAAGCCACATGGAAAGATCCAGGGAATAGAATTTCTGTGAGAGCCCTGTTATAACGAGTATGCTGAAGGTAATCATGAACACCCAGTGTTCGGCAATGCGGAAGGCGCTGAACCTTCTTATTTTGTTATTGTCCGACATATAGTCCTTTCATCTATTTACCGCATATCTCCATATATGCAAAATAATCTGGAGAATAATGCCTATGGCCATAATTGGCGTAAATATCTTATATATCAGCGTCACGATGAAGACCAGCGGTGCATTTGCCAGGGTCGGCTCGTAATGGGAAAGCCATGCATCGGGAAAGTTTTTTGCGGCATCCTTGTGGCACTGCCGGCACCTCTTGACGAGATTGGCCTTAACTATTGCCGGGTCCGTGCTCCTGGTGCTGATGATGTTATGGGTGCCGTGGCAGTCTGTGCATACTGCTATCAGCCTCGCAGGCTTGTTAAACTCCTCCCTCTGTTTTCTGTAGAAGCTCAGCGTCACCCCGTGGAAATCCGAAAGATAGGTCTCCACCACATCCGTTGAGAGTCCATATTTGCTGACCACTGACTTATTGGCGTGGCACTTGCTGCACATATCCGGTATCCTCTCCCTGTAATCCAGTGTGAGGGGGTTTTTAATATCGTGGGCCGTATGGCAGTCTATGCACACAGGCACATCCTGGTTGTGCTCATCGAAGAGGGCCTTGCCGTGCACACTGTTTGCGTATATCTCATATACCCCGGCATGGCATTTCCTGCACCTCTGTGCTATGAGCTTCCTCTCTTTTCCGAAATGGAGTACGGAATGAGAGCCGTGGCAGTCCGTGCATGCGGGTGCATTAAGGTTTCCCTGACTGAACATTGTATAATGAATGCTCTCCATGGTCTTTGTGTATTTGTCGAAATGGCAGCGCCTGCATATCTCGGAATTGGCTATGGAAAAGTTGCGCAGGCTTTTGAAATTCCTCTGCGGGTGCTGGGAATTAGAGAAACCAAAGTGGCAGTCCGAGCAACTGAGCTTTTTATGCACCGAACTCTGGAGCAGGGCTAAGTCCATTTTCAGTGAAAGCTTTTCCCCATTTTTAAATTCCATGCCCAATTTATATCCGTGGCATTTAAGGCAGTATTGCTTCTCGTTTTTATATGCCTTTCTGCCTACAGGCATTACGGCGTGGGAACCGTGGCAGTTGGTGCAGGGATGGGCTTTGCCGGACTCTTCCTCATTTAATAATTTTGCATGTATGGACCTTGCCCTGATCTGGTCGCATGTATGGCATGTCCTGCAGGCAAGTGATGCCTTTATCTTGTATTGTTCCTTGCTTCTGAATCTCCTTTTCGGGTGTTTGTCCCCTGCAAAATCGGTATGGCAGCCGGAGCATCTCAGTGAATTATGGGCCGATGCCCTGAATTTTTCGGCATCCACATATGCCTTTATGGAGTCGCCGTTTTCAAAGGTCTTCATCAGGCCGTGTTTGGCATGGCATCCCAGGCATTTCTGCGCCTCGTCCGAAATGTCCACATCCCCGGCTTGTGCGGGCAGAACCACGCACATCCATAAAAAGGCTGCCAATACAAAAATTATTTTTTTCCGCCCCTTCACGGATACCTCCCTCGGAATACATTTCAGTGGAGTTCCTTATATTCGGGCTCTTCCCGTACAACCGGCATGCGGTTTACTATCCACCTGAAGATAAGCATATGTATCATGGCTATTGCAGCAACAATGGCGAATTCCTGCCACGGCGGAATAATGTGGTGCAGATGGTCCGGCAGATTCCAGTTGAATGCGATTATGGAGACATTGATCCTGTTCAATACAACGCCTATAACAGCATAGAATGCCCCGAATCTCACAATGCCGGGGCTGGAATTCTTAACGCCGTATGTCAGCATCATGGCCGGCAGCAGGACAAACCCCAGTATCTCTAAAAGGAACCATTCCCCGTATGGCGTACCGAGGAGATACCAGTTGTTGTCATGGGCAACTCCCACCAGCTTCAATGCAAAATAGACAAACATTCCCACACATGCGCCCTTTCCAAGACCGACTGTAAGCCTGTCTAAGTTTCTGAGGAAGTTATTGTCTGCTGCGCCCGGGAGAAATTTTGCAACAAGGGTGCTCACGACTATTACCATAGCGAGGGCGGCATATATGCTCGAACTCAGGAAGAGGTGCGGCAGATAGGATGAATACCATAAGGGATGCAGCTTTCCGGGAGCAAGGAGGAATAATGCGCCCAGTGCCGACTGGTGGAGTGTCGAGAGTATTATGCCCGCTATGGTCATGCCTATGACTATCATGGTCGCCCATTTGTAGACCCTTCGCGACTTGAGCCATTCGAGTATGGCCTCGCTGAATTCGATGAACTGCACTGTCAGATAGGTTGCTACATGCCATGCCACAAGGAACAGGACAGATGCCGTTCCGAAGCCTATTATCATGGGATAGTAAATGCGCCAGGGCCTTCCGAGGTCGGTCATCAGATAAATTACTGCGAATAGATAGCCCAGGAAGCCTGTGAGGATTCCGAGCCTGACGAGGGGCTTGTATCCCTTGAAGCCGAATATGTAATAGGCTGTTCCCATTACGAATCCGGTGGCCGACAGGGGGACGCCTCCAAAAAGCCCCCAGCCCAGCAGGATTCCCCACGGATATTCGTTTGATGCGTGCGTAACAGAAGCAAGGCCGTATACGAAACGAATAGCCATGAGAGGGATCCCTATGCTCAGTATAATCGCTGCAACCATATTGAAGGGAGTTATGAGTCTTCTGCTGTATTCCGGCCATGACATGCCCATGAGAAGCTTGTCCATAAACCATGATCTGAAATTTTCGGTTCTTGTTCCGTTGCTCATTTTTTCTCCTCCTCTTCGCCATGTTTTTGCTTTTCCATGTCCTCCCTGTGTCTCAGGCTTGCATAAATAGTCCCGAAAAGCGCAGGCCATACAGTGAACACGACCGGCACTGCTCCGAGGAATCCCTTTGTCTCCTCGATAAGGGGCTTCTTTGGAAGGTTTGCAGGGAACCCGTAGTGTTCAAAGGGGACTCCGGAAATATACAGCCAGCTTGTCCCTCCCACTTCGTGTTCTCCATATATGTGGTTGATATACCTGTCCGGGTTGGTCATTATTTTTTTCCTTGCAACATTAATCAGCTCGCTCCTCTTGCCGAAGGTTATGGCCCCCACAGGACACGCATCCGCACACGCAGGAATACCGCCGGTCTTTATCCGGGCATAACACATAACGCACTTCACGATCTTTGGCTCCAGCGCGCTTTCATAGTCGTATGCCGGAACATAAAAAGGACAGGCTATCATGCAGTACCTGCAGCCGAAGCATTTCTCGGGGTTGTAGAGAACAGCGCCTTCAGGGGTCTTTGTGTATGCATGTATAGGGCATGCTGATGCGCATGCAGGCTCATTGCAGTGGTTGCATTGCACTTTTCTGTAAAGGGGTTTGTTTTCATCCTTCGGATTTTTATATTGATTGACCACGGTATATGCATGGGCAGTGGGCCTTCTCATTTCCTTAAAGACCGAGCTGTCATCAAAGGGGACATCCGGCTTCGGAAGATTGTTGGCCTCATTGCAGGCCTTTTCGCAGCTTCTGCATCCCACGCATGCAGTCAGGTCTGTAAGGCAGCCGAAGCGGCCAGGCCAGCCTGAGAATTCTTTATAAGCCGATGCATCCTTGTAGGTTCCCACCAGTGCAGCGCCTCCGATGGCTGCTGCGCTTCCGGTCAGGAAGCCCCTCCGGCTAATCTTTGAGTCCTCCTTTTCCTGTTTCGATTTCTCTTCTGTTTCCGGATTTTTGATTATCTTATCCATAAAAATCCTCCTTACTTTTTAAATTTCATGCTTACCTTCTGTTCCTTCTTTGCATGGCACATCTCTGTACAGCCCTTCGGGTCTTTGCCCACATTGCCCATATCCCTGTGGCACTGGAAGCATGTGCGGTGGTATGCGACTTTGAGTCCGGGCATGCCGGGCATATCCGGGTTGAAGGCGCTATGGCAGTTTTTGCATGCCATAAAGCCGTTCACAACCGAATTCCGGAATGTGGAAGGAGCGACTGAATGGCAGTCTTTACATGGCAGTGTACTGTTGTTGCCGTGCTGGTGGTGACATGTGCCGCAATTGCCTGCTATTGATATATGCTTTGAGTGATTGAATTTTACCGGCTCATATTTATCCGATATGCTGTCCAGCTTGAAATATAGATTGGAATTTGTGATTTCTGCGTGGAGGGATGCTGACAGGAAGATAATTGTTAAAATAATTAAGATTGCCGATTTTCTCATTAATACCTCCTCCTGATATGTCATTGCGAGCAGGGCGAAGCAATCTCTTTTTCGTCTGTTCGCTGTCACCTTTTGGAATAAGATTGCTTCGTCATCTTGCTCCTCGCAATGACACTGTGAAGAACATTACTTGACTTCATCCTCTTTCTTTTCTGCTCCTTCTTTTTTCTTTCCTGAGAGGTATGCCTCTGTGGGCCTCCATCCGAAGGATGCCTCTCTGCCTGCAAGGGTGAGCACGCCATTGACCGCTGCCGAGCCCAGTGCATATACAAAGCCGAGGGGCAGGGCAATAATATAGGCAAGACCGATAAAAGGAGCAGCCATCACCTTGCCGATGGTCTTCACGGCGTTGGCATAGCCCATTCTCCTGATATGGTGTAAGTCGTCCCTGCTTGCTTCCACTACAGACTTAAAGGGTTTGGGCTTCAGCAGCTCCCAGTAAAGCATATAAAGCCCGATGGCCGAAAGCGCTACTAGGTACTCCACTCCCTTGATATGGGTTATGAAATCGAACAGTGTATGCATATGTTCCTCCCCGGGGCACAAGGTGGACTTCGTCCCCCTTGTGAAATCCCCTTAATTCTTTTTTGTAGTTGTCTTCTTTTTCTTTTTGCCGGACAGGTAGGCTTCCGAAGGCCTCCAGCCAAAGGATACGAGGTTCCTCAGCAGGTTGAGGATTCCGCCCAGCGCCTTTTTCCCGATTAACGTCACTATTGTTGCAATGGCGATGAAGGGCAGGGCTATCACGTATACCAGCCCTAAAATCGGACCCAGCAATAATGCGCCGAGCCCTCTTCCTTTCTTATTTTCTTCGTAGTATGCCAGCATTTTTGTTCACCTCCTTCCTCTAATTTTCTTCCTTACCTGGTTACAGGATAAACGATAATTAAACGGAATACAATTGGAAGAACTTCCTATTTCGGGTAGGAATTTTTTCCTATTTGGAGGTGAAAGTTGTATGAGAGTGGATAAAGAGTTGTATATTTATTTAAATCCAATCGTGCATTTGCAAGGCTTTCTGCCGTATGCATACCTGCTGACAGCAAGCGTTTCACGTATTAGCGAATCATGCTCTCTGCGATTTTGAGCAATTCAGGCGGGCTTGATTTTGCCGTAACAGTTATCCTGTACTTCCCCTCATCCCATGCAATCCTGCTGCACGGCTCTTCGTTTTTGCACATGCCGGCCTCAAGAGCCACAGTCCTGCCCTTTAAAGGGTAACTGATTCTTTCTTTGATCTGAACCATTTTTATCTTCTCATCGGTTTTAAAGTTTTTGGAGTCTGCCTGGGATATAATGAGGGCAACATCTCCATTCCGGGCATGTTTAAACTCCATTACCACTGCGGTGAAGGGCTTGTTCTGTGCAAATATCTCTGACGGAGGCCATACAAAGCTCTGGGGGAAGTAATAAGGGACAAGGATTTCCCTGATGTTTAAATTTGACTTCACATCTTCAATGCTGTGATACCTCCTCATGGTATCTTTCTGGAGCGCCGTGGGAATGTAGTTGGCAATCTTCAATGCTGCAATGAGTATTACAACAGTCAATGCGAAATAAAAAAAGCCGAGAAATTTCTTATTCATTATTTCCCCCGTATATCATACAACAAAATAATTTATTCCCGTGATTACAATGATCGTGAGTATGAGCTTGAACCATTCTCCGTCAGTTTTGCGGCTTCCTCCGCTTTCCAGTCTGTGCATCCTGTTCTCTATATGGACATTATGGCTGTATTCTTCAATGGAATCCTTCATCTCGGAGAGTTTTTTCAACTGCAGGGGGCTATTGTTTTCATTTTTATGATAGAGCTTTTTAAGGGCTTCGGACAGGGCACGGGGATTTTTTGTAAAAGCCACTGCCATGTCATCGCATATCTTTTCCTCTTCCTGAACGAGCCTTCTGAATTCAAGAAGAACCACAAGGTTGAAGAACATGATCATCCTGAATAGAAACACGACTATGAGCAGAGGCCTTTTATTCCTCATTATATGCGCTATCTCATGGGCAATGGCGGCCCGGAGTTGTTCTGCGTTCAGTTTTTTTATTATTCCTGTGGATAGGTATACAGAGGCATTTTTGCCTGTTGTCGAGAACAGGACATAATCGTCATCGTCCAGTACGAAGACATCAGGTTTTTCCACAGGCAGATTTTCTATGGCCTGACCCACAACAGAGTTGTCATCAGCCTCTTCAGCCTCGATGTCTGACCTTCTCGACTCCACGGTGTGTTTTAAGATCGGGAGCATTTCCTGAAAGATAAAAATTATGGTTGTAATGATTATGATGGTTATGAAGAATAATCCTAATGGAATAGTCCCCCACAGTTCAAGGGTTAGCCACCTGTTGATGTCGAAAAGGGCCCCCAGCCTGAATGATATGGAGCCCCTGTCAGGGTTTATTATTTGATACAGAGGGAATGAGAAAACAGGCAGCAAAACTACTATAAGATGAAATCTCTGCCTTATCAACGGATTGTTTATGCTCCACAGATACACGGCCCTGTCAACGACAATGAAGGCTATTATTGAATGGCAGAATGCCTGGGCCATAAACATGCCCAAATAGGAATTGAAAAAGGAACTGAAAAAGCTTGAGATGTTCATTCGTTATAAATGTCTCTCATTTCATCCGTATAGCTTCCGTCTTCATTATATATGAAAAGTACTGGAATCTTTATGGTCAATGGAATCTTTATGGGGTCAGACTTAACTATTGACATTTAGAAAATACTCTGCTATTCTTCAGCATGGTGTTGTTTTTCGGATTAATCCGGCCTAATTTTTCTGATTATTCTGACCATTTCATTTTAAGCTGACCCATTTGTGTTAAGGGGGGCATTTCTGCCCCCGTGCAGTTTCAGATTATTTCTGTTGAGG